>NZ_JBSHHW010000005.1:0-347583 GCF_053618655.1 Pseudorhizobium sp. NPDC055634
GGCGGATACCGCCGGGGGCCTTTTCTTTTAGAGCGATGACCGGGACGAGGTGCCCGCTCAAGCCGCCAGGCGCTTGCCAGCGGCGTCGAAGGCGTGGATCGCCGCCCGACCGGCCGAGATGGCGATCGTTGCGCCGACGGCGATACCGGACCGTCCGGGCACGCGGAAGACGACCGTCTCGCCATTGGCGAACGAGCCGTAGACGTAGCTTTCGGCTCCGACCAGTTCGACCGCATCCACCCGTACCTGGCCCTTGAAATCGGAGGGAGCGGCAGCGTCGGCGATGACGATGTCCTCCGGGCGGATGCCGACCGTATCGACCTTGCCGGCAATTCCCGCGGTCTCGGAAAGCGCCCAGCCGCTCCCCTCGCCCGACTGGCGCTTCAGCAGGTTCATGGATGGAGACCCGATGAAGGTCGCGACGAAGGTGGAGGCAGGCCGCTCGTAGAGTTCGATCGGCGTGCCGACCTGCTCGATCCTTCCGCCATTGAGGACCACCAGCCGGTCTGCCAGCGTCATCGCCTCCATCTGGTCGTGGGTCACGTAGACGCTGGTCGTCGCCAGCGACCGCTGCAGGCGACGGATTTCCACGCGCATCTGGACGCGCAGCTTCGCATCGAGGTTGGAAAGCGGCTCGTCGAACAGGAAGGCGGCCGGCTTGCGGACGATCGCCCGCCCCATGGCCACGCGCTGCCTCTGTCCGCCCGACAGTTGCCGGGGCTTGCGCTCGAGGAACTGCTCGATCTCCAGCGCTTTCGCCGCCTCGGTGATGCGGCGATCGATCTCGTCCTTCGGCGTGTTGCGGTTCTTGAGCCCGTAGGCGAGGTTCTGGCGGACCGTCATGTGCGGATAGAGCGCGTAGTTCTGGAACACCATGGCGATGTCGCGCTGCGACGGCTCGAGCTGGTTGACGACGCGGTCGCCGATGACGATCTCGCCTCCCGAGATGCTTTCCAGACCGGCGATCATGCGCAGGAGTGTAGACTTGCCGCAGCCGGACGGGCCGACGAGCACGATCATCTCGCCGTCCTCGATCTTCAGCGAGACACCCTTGATCGCCTCGATATTGCCGCCATAGACCTTGCGGACATCCTTCAGTTCAATTCCGGCCATTACTTTTCAGTCTCCACAAGACCCTTGACGAACCAGCGCTGCATCAGGACCACCACCAGCACAGGCGGGATGATCGCGAGCACCGCGGTGACCATGACGTAGTTCCACGGGGTGGACGCGTCGGTGAAATCGACCATGCGCCGCAGCCCGATGATGATGGTGTTCATCTTCGCGTCGTTGGTGACGAGAAGCGGCCAGAGATACTGCGTCCAGCCGTAGATGAAGAGGATGACGAAGAGCGCCGCGATGTTGGTCTTCGACAGGGGAAGCAGGATGTCCTTCATGAAGCGGAAGGGCCCGGCATTGTCGATGCGGGCGGCTTCGACCATTTCTCCCGGAATCGTCAGGAAGAACTGCCGGAACAGGAAGGTGGCCGTCGCCGAGGCCATCAGCGGCAGCGTCAGGCCGGCATAGGTATCGAGCAGGCCGAGATCGACGATCGCCTTGTAGGTCGGCAGGATGCGGACCTCCACCGGCAGCATCAGCGTGATGAAGATCATCCAGAAGAAGCCCATCCGGAACGGGAAGCGAAAGAAGACGATCGCAAAGGCGGACAGGAAGGAAATGACGATCTTTCCGATGGCGATCGCCATCGCCACCACGAAGGTATTGAAGAGCAGGCGTTCCAGACTGACGCCGACGACCTGCTCCAGTCCTCCGGACATGGCGCCCGAATAGTTCTCGATCAGGTGGTCGCCCGGCAGCAGCGACATCGGCGGACGGATGATTTCCACCGAGGTCATCGTCGAGGCGATGAAGGTGTAGTAGATCGGAAAGGCGACGATGATGATGCCGATGACCAGCATCAGGTGGGCCATCAGCCTCGCGAGGGGACGGTTCTCGATCATGGGCGGACCTCAGCCATAGTGCACCTTCTTTTCCACGAAGCGGAACTGGAAGGCCGTCAGCGCGATAACGATCACCATCAGCACGACGGACTGGGCCGCCGAGGAACCGAGGTTCAGGTTGACGAAGCCGTCGTTGTAGACCTTGTAGACCAGCGTCTCCGTGGCCTTGGCGGGGCCGCCGCCGGTGACGGCATGGATGATGCCGAAGGTATCGAAGAAGGCGTAGACGGTGTTGACGACCAGCAGGAAGAAGGTGGTCGGGGCGAGCAGCGGGAAGATGATCGTCCAGAAGCGGCGCGTGCCGCGTGCGCCGTCGATCGCCGCCGCCTCCAGAAGCGACTTCGGGATCGCCTGGAGGCCTGCCACGAAGAACAGGAAATTGTAGCTGATCTGCTTCCACGCCGCCGCGACGACGACGAGCAGCATCGCCTGGTTTCCGTCGAGAAGCGGATCCCACATGATACCGTTGCGACGCAGGATATAGGCGAAGGTGCCCATCGCCGGATTGAACATGAAGAGCCACAGCATGCCGGCCACGGCAGGCGCGACCGCATAGGGTATGATCATGAAGGTCCGGTAGAAGCTGCGGCCGCGCACGACGAGATCTGCGGCCGTCGCGAGCAGGAGCGCCGTTCCCATCGCCAGCAAGGCAGTGAGCATGCTGAACACGATCGTCACCTGCACGGAATGCAGGTAATTCGGATCATTGAATATCGCGGTGAAGTTGGCGAGGCCGACGAACGCGCTTCGCAGCCCGAACGGGTCCTCGCGCATGGCGGACTGGTAGAGAGCCTGGCTTGCCGGCCAGAAGAAGAAGACCACCGTCAGGATAATCTGGGGGGCGACCAGAAAATACGGCAGTATCCTGTGGGGAAAGACGACGTTCTGCAAAAGCGCGACCCTTCGGAAAACAGAAGGCCGCCCGGACGGGGTGTCCGGGCGGCATTATCGAGGAGGGCTTAGTTGCCGAGCGCCTGCTGGATGGCGGCGTTGCCGCGCTCAACAGCCTTGTCGAGAGCGGCCTGCGCATCCTGCTGGCCTGCGAGCATCGCCTCGAACTCTTCGTTCATGATGTCGCGAACCTGCGGCAGGTTGACGAGACGCACGCCCTTGGAGTTCTCGGTCGGCTCCTTGCCCATCATCTGCTGGATCGGCGTCTCGCGGCCAGGGTTCTTCTCGTAGAAGCCGGACTCCTTCGTCACGTCATAGGCTTCCATGGTGACCGGCAGGTAGCCGGAAACCTGGTGCAGGCGAGACTGGATCTCGACCTGGGACAGAAAGTTGAAGAACTCGGCGATACCCTTGTATTCCTCGTCCGACTTGCCACCGAAGACCCAGAGGCTGGCGCCGCCGGGCGTGGTGTTCTGCGGGCGCCCCTCGCCTTCGTAGTAAGGCAGCTGACCGATCCCGTAGTTTATCCCGCTCTTGACGACGTCGCCGAGACCACCGGAGGATTCCGTCAGGATGCCGCATTCGCCGGAGAGGAAGAGCTGCTTGGCTTCCGACGTGCGACCGCCGTAACGGAACACGCCTTCCTTGGCGAGGTCGGCGATCGACTGGAAATGCTCGACGAACAGCGGCGCGTTGAACTTCAGCTCGACATTGGTGTCGGCAAGGCCGTTCTCGTTCGTCGCGTAGGAGGCATTGTTCCAGGCGGCGAAGTTCTCGGTCTGGATCCAGGTCAGCCAGGTGGAGGTATATCCGCATTCGGCGGCACCGCTGGTCTTGATCTTGCGCGCGGCTTCCCAGACTTCCGGCCAGGTCTTCGGCGGATTGTCGACGTCAAGGCCCGCCTTTTCGAAGACGTCCTTGTTGTAATAGAGGATCGGCGAGGACGAGTTGTACGGGAAGGACAGCATGGTGCCGTCAGGCTTGGAATAATAGGCGACGATGCCGGCCAGGTACTTCGACTTGTCGAAGGTGTAGCCGCCCTTCTCGAGCACTTCCGCCACCGGAACCACGGCGCCTTCGGCGCCCATCATCACGCCGGTGCCGACGTCGAATACCTGGATGATGGCCGGCGCGCTCCGGGCGCGGAACGCGGCGATGCCGGCGTTCAGGGTTTCCGGGTAGGTGCCCTTGAAAACGGGCACGATCTTGTACTCGCTCTGCTTCTCGTTGAATTCCTTGGCAAGCGTGTCGACGACCTCGTTATTGGCGCCCGTCATGGCGTGCCACCACTGCAATTCGGTAACTGCGAGTGCGCTCGATGCCCAGAGCAGCGCGAGGCCGGCGGTGGTCGCATAAATAGCGGTCTTCGTTGTGGACATGTCATTCCTCCCTTTGCAGACGACTGTTTTGTTCGCACGGTGGGCCGCGTTACCTCCCGGTCACCGCATTCTTCAAACCTAAATCAGCTAACCCAAAAATGCGCACTTTGACAATGGGACAACCAAGTTTGGTTTCGAACTGCTTTCGTTTCTTTTCGCACACGCTCGTTCCTGCTCGTAATAACCAAGATTGACAGGAGATCGCAACCACCCGGCGAGCGGCAGTTGACAGGGGCCGGAGAACTTCTCCATGTTGGCCAAAACAGGAGAAAGGGACCCCCAATGAAACTGAAGAAGAGTTTTCTCGCGATGGTCGGCGTGCTCGCCGTCGGCGCGGGCGTCGCATTTGCCCAATCGCCGACATTCTTCCGCATCGGCACCGGCGGCACGGCGGGGACCTACTACCCGATCGGCGGCCTGATCGCCAACGCGATCTCCGGCGCGGACGGCAAGGGCGTCGAGGGCCTGGTGTCGACGGCGGTCGCCTCGAACGGCTCCGTCGCCAACATCAACGCCATCCAGGGCGGCTCGATGGAATCGGGCTTCACCCAGTCGGACGTCGCCTACTGGGCGCACACGGGAACCGGCCTCTATGAGGGCAAGGGCAAGGTCGACGACCTGCGCCTGATCGCGACCCTCTATCCCGAGACGATCCATGTCGTCGCCCGCAAGGATGCCGGCATCAACTCGATCGCCGACCTGAAGGGCAAGCGCGTCTCGATCGACGAGCCCGGCTCCGGCACGATCGTCGATGCCCGAATCGTTCTCGGCGCCTTCGGCCTGACCGAAGACGACATCCAGGCGGAACACCTGAAGCCCGGCCCGGCCGGCGACCTCCTGCGCGACGGCGGCCTCGACGCCTACTTCTTCGTCGGCGGCTATCCGACGGGCGCCGTTTCCGAACTTGCGACCTCGGCAGGCATCTCGCTCGTGCCGATCAGCGGTCCGGAAGTGGACAAGCTGCTGGAGCAGTACAGCTTCTTCTCCAAGGACACGGTCCCGGCGGAAACCTATACCGGCGTGGGCGAAACGCCGACGATCTCGGTTGCGGCCCAGTGGGTGACCAGCGCCAAGCAGTCCGACGACCTCGTCTACAACATCACCAAGACGCTGTGGAACGAGAACTCCCGCAAGGAGCTCGATGCGGGCCATGCCAAGGGCAAGATGATCACGCTCGAGAATGCCACGACCAGCCTCGGCATTCCGCTGCATCCCGGTGCAGAGCGCTTCTACAAGGAAGCCGGCGTCCTGAAATAAGCGCCTCGCGCTCGCCAGATACAGCGGCGGTCCGCCCGGAGCTGACCGCCGCTTTCCGTTGAAAGACACAGACCGGGGAAAACCATGGCCGAAGGCGACAAGATTGCTCCGATGGAGCTGGACGAGGCGAAGGCGCGCGAACTGGAGGAAAAGTTCGACTCGGAGATCCGCTTCAGGCCGCTGGCGCCGTTCGCGGCCCGCCTCGTGGGCGTGCTGCTGGTCGCATTGTCGGTCTTCCACTACTACACCGCCGGCTTCGGGCTGCTTTCGGAAGTCCTGCACCGCGGCATCCATCTTTCCTTCGTGCTCGGCCTCATCTTCCTCGTCTTTCCGTTCTCGCGCAAAGGCTATGACGAGCCGGCCCGGCCGACCCTGATACGGCCGCTTGGGATTTCCCTGTTCGACTGGGCGCTCGGCATCGGCGCCGTGATCGCCGTCATGCACGTCCCCTTCATTCCGCTGGACGACCTTGCCTTCCGCGTCGGCAATCCGACCACTACGGACGTCATCCTGGGCGGCATCCTGATCATCGTGCTCCTTGAAGCGACGCGGCGCTCCGTCGGCTGGCCGCTGCCGATCATCGCTCTGCTGTTCATGGCCTATTCGCTCTACGGGCCGTCCATGCCCGGCATCCTCGTCCATCCGGGCGCGACGGTCTCGCAGCTGATCAACCATCTCTACCTGACGAGCCAGGGCGTCTACGGCATCGCGCTCGGCGTCGTGGCGACCTATGTCTTCCACTTCGTGCTCTTCGGCGTCTTCGCGACCCGCATAGGCCTCGGCCAGCTCTTCCTCGACTGTGCTGCCTGGGTTGCCGGACGCTATGCGGGCGGGCCGGCAAAGGTCTCGATCTTCGGCTCCGCCCTGTTCGGCATGATCTCCGGCTCCTCCGTCGCCAACACGGTGACGGTCGGTTCGCTGACGATCCCGGCGATGATCAGGATGGGCTACAAGCGCAACTTCGCCGCAGCTGTCGAGGCCGCGTCCTCGACGGGCGGCCAGATCACGCCGCCGATCATGGGGGCCGCCGCCTTCCTGATGATCGAATTCCTCAACCTGCCCTATACGACGATCATCCTGGCGGCGATCGTGCCGGCCTTCATGCACTTCTTCGGCGTGCTGGTGCAGGTGCATTTCGAGGCCAAGCGTTCCGGCATGCGCGGCATGACGCGCGAGGAGATGCCGGACCTGACGGAAGCCTTCAAGCGCGACTGGCCGACGGTCATCCCGCTCATCGTCCTCATCGGCGTGCTGCTTTCCGGCTACACGCCCTATCTCGCCGCCTTCTGGGGCATCACGCTCTGCGTGCTCGTCGGCCTCCTCAACCCGCGCCGGCGCATGACGCTGATGGAGATCTTCGAAAGCCTGCGCGACGGCGCGAAGTACGCGCTTGCCGTCGGCGCCGCGGCTGCCACCGTCGGGATCGTCGTCGGCGTCGTCACGCTGACAGGCGTCGGGTTCAAGATCTCCTATATCGTCACTACGACCGCCGCGCAGATCGCCGCCTTCATCGGCACCTTCATGCCGGCCGACTGGTTCGGGCCGCAGTCGCTGACGCTCCTGTTCACGCTGATCATGACGGGCGTCGTCTGCATCCTGATGGGCTGCGGCATCCCGACCACGGCCAACTACATCATCATGGCGACCATCGCCGCGCCGACGCTCGGCATGCTCGGCGTGGAGCCGATCGTCGCCCACTTCTTCGTCTTCTACTACGGGGTGCTCGCCGACATCACGCCGCCGGTGGCGCTCGCCGCCTATGCGGCGGCGGGCATGGCGGGTGCCGATCCGTTCAAGACGGGCAATACCGCCTTCCGGCTGGGGCTCGGCAAGATCCTCGTGCCCTTCGTCTTCGTCTTCTCGCCCTCGCTGTTGCTGGTCACCGCCGATTTCACCTGGAGCAATTTCTTCGTGGCCTTCATCGGCTGCACGCTCGGCATCACCTTCCTCGGCGCGGCACTCTCCGGCTTCATGCTGGTCCGCACGGTCTACTGGGAGCGGCCGCTCCTCGTGCTCGCGGCAATCCTGCTGGTGGTTCCGGAACTGACGTCCTCGCTGATCGGGATCGCGCTCGCGGTACCGGTGCTCGTCCGGCAGTTCTCCAGCTATCGCAGCGCTGCCTTCGCCTTGTAGCGAATCAGCCGACGCCTTATCCTTGGGGCAAGCCGTGGCGGTTCTGACCGATCCGCCACGGTCAAATCATCTTGTTCGGTTTGTCTGATTATTTATCCACAGGTCGGCTGCGGCTGTGGAGATCGGCTATGGCGTCGGATAGTTCGCCCGCCGAGGATTGCCCTGCCGCAAACTCCTGTATGATCGCGCCGGACCCGAAGACATCGATTGGAAGACATGCAGGACGTAGCACGCAAGCTGACCGCGCTCAGCAACAAGGATGCGGAGCCCCATTACCGGGAGGCTCCCAACAATATCGAGGCGGAACAGGCGCTGCTCGGCGCCATCCTCGTCAACAACGATGCCTATTACCGCGTCTCCGACTTCCTGAAGCCGGTGCACCTCTACGAGCCGCTGCACCGGAAGATCTTCGAGGTCGCCGGCGACATCATCCGCATGGGCAAGACGGCGAACCCCGTCACCATCAAGACCTTCCTGCCCGCCGACGAGCGGGTCGGCGACCTGACGGTGGCACAGTATCTGGCGCGCCTCGCCGCCGAGGCGGTGTCGATCATCAACGCCGAGGACTACGGCCGCGCCATCTACGATCTGGCGCTCCGGCGCGCGCTGATCACCATCGGCGAGGACATGGTCAACATCGCCTATGACGCGCCGCTCGACATGCCGCCGCAGTCGCAGATCGAGGATACGGAACGACGCCTGTTCGAACTGGCCGAGACCGGTCGCTACGACGGCGGCTTCCAGTCGTTCAACGATGCCGTGGCGCAGGCGATCGACATGGCCGGCGCGGCCTACGAGCGGGACGGCCATCTTTCCGGTATTTCCACGGGCATCATGTCGCTGGACGGCAAGATGGGCGGGCTTCAGCGTTCCGACTTGATCGTGCTCGCCGGACGCCCGGGCATGGGCAAGACCTCGCTTGCCACCAACATCGCCTACAACATCGCCGCCGCCTATGAGCCGGAAGTTCAGGCGGACGGGTCGTTCAAGGCGAAGAACGGCGGCGTCGTCGGCTTCTACTCGCTCGAAATGTCTGCCGAACAGCTGGCAACCCGTATCATCTCCGAGCAGACCGAAGTCTCGTCCTCGAAAATCCGCCGCGGCGACATTACCGAGGCCGACTTCGAGAAGCTGGTGGCCTGCAGCCAGATGATGCAGAAAGTGCCGCTGTTCATCGACCAGACGGGTGGTATCTCGATTGCCCAGCTTTCCGCCCGCGCCCGGCGCCTCAAGCGCCAGCGCGGCCTCGATTGCCTCGTGGTCGACTATATCCAGCTGATGACCGGCTCGGGCAAATCGGGCGAGAACCGCGTGCAGGAAATCACCCAGATCACCACCGGCCTGAAGGCGCTGGGCAAGGAACTGAACGTGCCGATCATCGCACTGTCGCAGCTCTCCCGTGGCGTCGAAAGCCGCGAGGACAAGCGCCCGCAGCTTTCCGACCTTCGTGAATCCGGCTCGATCGAGCAGGACGCCGACGTCGTGCTCTTCGTGTTCCGCGAGGAATACTACGTGAAGAACATGGAACCGCGCGATCTCCACGATCCGAAATATCCGGAATGGGAAGCGCACATGGAGAAGGTGAAGGGCACGGCCGACGTGATCATCGCCAAGCAGCGTCACGGACCGACCGGTACCGTCAAGCTCGCCTTCCAGTCGGAATACACCCGCTTCACGGATCTCGCCGACCCTTCGTTCACAGCCTATGAAGAGCCCTGATCCTTGCGATCACTGCTTATTTTGTGAGCGGGCGCCCCAAGGCAACACCGGGGGCGCCCGTTCCTGTTCCCGGCTGCCGGGCATTTTGGGAGAGCGGCCGGAAGTGGCACGCCACTTGCTCCTTCCCCCCATCATAACAGGGGGTACCAAATGCTACGCAGAAACGTCATCATCCGCAGCCTCGCCGCCGGGGCCTTCGTCGTTGCCTCAATGGGTGCCACGCTCCCGGCGATGGCCAATGCGCTGGAGAGCATCAAGTCCAGCGGCACGCTCCGGGTCGCCGTCCCGCAGGACTTCCCGCCCTTCGGCAGCGTCGGCTCCGACATGACACCGCAGGGCTACGACGTCGACATGGCGGCGCTGATCGCCGAGAGGCTGGGCGTCAAGGTCGCACTCGTGCCGGTCACGAGCGCCAACCGCGTGCCGTTCCTGCAGACCAACAAGGTCGACCTGGTGATCTCCAGCCTCGGCAAGAATCCCGAGCGCGAGCAGGTCATCGATTTCACGAGTGCCTATGCCCCGTTCTACAACGGCGTCTTTGCTCCTGCCGATATCGAGATCGCCTCCGCAGCCGACCTCGCCGGCAAGACGATCGGCGTGACGCAGGGCTCGATCGAAGACCTGGAACTGACGAAGATTGCCCCCGAAGGTCTCACCATCAAGCGCTACGAGGACAATAACGGCACGATCTCGGCCTTCCTCTCCGGGCAGGTCGAGGCAGTCGCGACCGGCAACGTGGTCGCCGCCGCCATTCTTGCAAAGAACCCGCCCAAGCGGCCGGAGCCGAAATTCCTGATCAAGGATTCGCCCTGCTATATCGGCCTCAACAAGAACGAGCCCGCGCTGCTCGAAGCCGTCAACGGCATCATCGCCGATGCCAAGGCCGACGGCTCGCTCGGCAAGATCGCCGAGAAATGGCTCGGCACGTCGCTGCCGGCCTCTCTCTAATCAACGCGTGCCCGCCCCCTTGCGGAGGCGGGCATGACCTCGAAGGGCGACCGGGACATTGCAGTACATCTTCAACTTCGGCTGGATCGCCGACTACTATCCGATCCTGCTCCAGGGATTTCTGGTCACCCTGCAGCTGACCGTGGTCGGCGCAGTGGTGGGCGTCTCTTTCGGCATCTTCTGCGCCTGGATCAGGACGCTCGGCCCGACGTGGCTGCGCCCGCCGGTGGTCGCCTATGTCGAACTGATCCGCAACACGCCCTTCCTGATCCAGCTCTTCTTCATCTTCTTCGGACTGCCATCGCTCGGGCTGCGGCTGTCGGAGCTGGAAGCCGCCAATCTGGCGATGATCATCAATCTCGGCGCCTATAGCTGCGAGATCATCCGCGCGGGGATCGAAGCGACACCCAAGGGGCAGGTCGAGGCGGGTGCGGCGCTGGCGCTTCGCCCCCTGCAGATCTTCCGCCTGGTGATCCTGCTGCCGGCGCTTGAGCGGATATGGCCGGCGCTCTCGTCGCAGATCGTGATCGTCATGCTCGGCTCGGCCGTCGTTTCGCAGATCGCAGCCGAAGACGTGACCTTCGCGGCGAACTTCATCCAGTCGCGGGCCTTCCGGGCCTTCGAGGCCTACATGGTCTCGACCTGCATCTATCTCGGCTTCGCGATCCTGCTGCGGCAATTCCTCAATCAACTCGGGAACTGGATCTTCCCCAGGGTGCAGACGCGATGACCGATTTCTCGACCTGGGACATCCTGCGCAACCTGCTGCTGGCCACCCGCTGGACGATCGTCCTCTCCGTCGTTTCCTTCGTCGGCGGCGGCATGCTGGGACTGGTCATCCTCTCGATGCGGATCGGAAAATCGCGGATCGGGCAGCATGTGGCGCGCCTTTATGTCGAACTCTTCCAGGGGACGCCCCTCCTGATGCAGCTCTTCCTGATCTTCTTCGGGCTCGGGCTGTTCGGTCTCGACGTGCCCGCCTGGCTCGCCGCGGGACTGGCGCTGGTCTGCTGGACGGCCGCCTTCCTCGCCGAAATCTGGCGCGGCTGCGTCGAATCGATCCCGAAGGGCCAGTGGGAGGCGGGAAGCAGCCTGGCGCTGACTCGCCCGCAGCAGATGCGGCTCATCATCCTGCCGCAGGCCCTGCGGATCGCCATCCCGCCGACGACCGGCTTTTCTGTCCAGGTTGTGAAGGGCACGGCCGTCACCTCGATCATCGGCTTCGTGGAAGTATCCAAGGCCGGCACGATCGTCACCAATGCGACCTTCGAGCCGTTTACCGTCTACGGCCTCGTCGCGCTGATCTACTTCGCGATCAGCTTTCCGCTCTCGAAATTCAGCAAGTGGCTCGAGTTCCGCATGGCGATGGCCTACGCCCGGTGAGCGAACGGGTTCCTGCGTCGCCTCGCCTGCTTTCCGGTGGTCATTCCGAGACGGCCAGATCGAAGCCCTCGTCCATCCAGCCCGATATCCCGCCGGCCATGAGCTTCACCGGCCGGCCAAGCTCAGCCAGCCGGAGGGCGCCCCGCGCAGCGCCGTTGCAGTGAGGCCCGGCGCAGTAGGTGACGAAGACCGTGTCCTCCGGCCATTGCGACATCCGGTGCGCGGTGATCTTGCCGTGCGGGAGGCTGATGGCGCCGGGGACGTGTCCTGTCGCGTAAAGGGCGGGAGAGCGAACGTCGATGAGGACGAAATCCGCTCCCCTGGCGAGTGCGTCGCGCACGTCCGAACAGTCGGTCTCGAAGCTGAACTCCTCGGCAAAGTGCTGCCGGGCAAGCTCGCTCGGTGCGGGCGCGATCATGGTTACGGCGGTGGGCATGGGCATCCTCCTTCGGTTGGCAGCCGCATGATCCCCGTCCGCTGCCCTCTTGCCTACTGGCGGATTCGCCAATATCCGTAAACATCATGACAAACCACCCGATCGCAGCTGTGGCGGAAGATGTACGGACCGAGGGGCCGCTCGTCGTCGCACTCGTCTACGACAGGCTCTGCACGTTCGAGTTCGGCATCGCGAGCGAGATCTTCGGGCTCGCCCGACCGGAAATGGGACGGGGCTGGTACCGGTTCGCCAGCGCCGCGATCGAGCCCGGCCGGTTGCGCGCGCAGGGCGGACTGAGCGTGACGGCGGACTCCGGACCGGAGCTTCTCGACAGCGCCGACATCATCGTCGTTCCCGGGTGGCGAGGCGTGGATGCACCGGTTCCCGAAGCCATCTGCGCGCGGCTGCGGGCGGCACATGCGCGCGGCGCCCGGCTCGTCTCGCTGTGTTCGGGCGCCTTCGTGCTGGCGGCAACGGGGCTGCTCGACGGAAAGGTGGCGACCACCCACTGGCGCTATGCCGACGCGATGCGCCGGGCGCATCCGATGGTCACCGTGGACGAGGCCTCGCTCTACCGGAGCGCCGACCGCATCCACACGGCGGCCGGAAGTGCGGCCGGCATCGACCTTTTGATCGAGATCGTTCGCCAGGATTTCGGCCCGGTCGCGGCAAACTCGGTGGCGCGGCGGCTGGTCATGCCAGCGCACCGGGCCGGCGGCCAGGTGCAGTTTCTCGAGCGGCCGGTGGCGCTTCGCCCGCGAACGGAGATGGGCCCGCTTCTCGACGAGATCAGGCGCGATCCCGCGGCCGACTGGACCATTTCGGCCATGGCCGATCGCTGCCGGATGAGCCAGCGGACCTTCCTCCGCCGCTTTGCCGAGGCGACGGGAAATGCGCCGGGCGAATGGCTGGTCGGCGAGCGGGTCGAGGCGGCAAAGCTCATGCTCTGCGACGGCATTGCCGGGATGGAGGAGATCGCCGCGGCCGTGGGCTTCGGGTCCGCCTACACGCTGCGCCACCACTTCCGGCGCCGGCTCGGCATCAGCCCGACGGAATACCGGGCGCGCTTCATGGCGGAGGGTCAGGCAAGGACGGCCTAGCCTCGATTTTCACGACGGGCCGCCAGCCATCGCGCCAGTGGTGGGTGATAAGGTCGCAATCAGGCCCTGAAGGGGTAAATAGCGGTCAAAATTGCTGTGCAGCGGCGAGGAATCTGGTGGACTGCCTTCCTCCCGCCTTCGAAACCGCTAAGGTCGCCCAAAATACCATTACCGCGAGCCGACATGTTAGACTTCCAGAACGAACTCCCCCTCCCCGATCCCTTCGAGATCGCCCCCGTCCGACTGACCGTCGATCTTGCGGCACTTGCCGACAACTGGCGGGAGATGGCGAGACGCTCGGGAAGTGCCCGCACGGCCGCCGTCGTCAAGGCCGATGCCTATGGTCTCGGGGTGGAGGACTGCGGCAGCACGCTCTACGAGGCGGGGGCGCGTGATTTCTTCGTCGCCGTCGTGCAGGAAGGCGTGACCCTGCGCGCCTACGCGCCTGACGCGCGCATCTTCGTGCTTTCCGGCATCTGGCCGGGACAGGAGCGGATGTTCTTCGAAAACGACCTCGTACCGGTCATCGCGTCGGAGGAACAGCTCGCCTACTGGATGGGCGTGCTTGCGGAATTCGGCGACTATCCTTGCGCGCTCCAGGTCGATACCGGCTTCAACCGGCTCGGCCTGCCGCTGCAGGATGCGCTTCATCTCGCCAACGACGTTTCGCGTCCGGCAAGCTTCTCGCCGGTCCTGGTCCTGTCCCATCTGCACAGCGGCGACACGCCGTCGGCGCCCTGCAACAAGGAGCAGCTTACCGCATTCCGGCAGGTGAGCGCCGCCTTCGAGGGGATCGAGGCGAGCCTTTCGGCCTCCGCCGGCATCTTCCTCGGCCCCGACTACCACTTCGACCTGACCCGCCCGGGCATCGCCCTCTACGGCGGCGAGGCGGTCAACGGCATGAAGCCCCTGAGGCCGGTGGCGACCGCCGAAGCGCGGATCATCCAGACCCGCGAGGCGGCGAGCGGATGCACCGTCAGCTACGGGGCGACGCATGCGCTGACCCGTCCGAGCAGGCTGGCGATCGCCGCGGTCGGCTATGCCGACGGATACCTGCGCTCGCTCTCCGGGTCGGGCGTCCCGCTGAGGGCCGGCGGCACACCGGGCGGCTTCGGCCATATCGCCGGACATCGCGTCCCCGTCATCGGGCGCATCACCATGGACCTGACCATCTTCGACGTGACGGAGCTGCCCGAGGGCGCCGTCCGCAGCGGCGACTATATCGAGCTTTTCGGTCCGAACATGCCGCTCGACGATGCCGCGCGTGCCGCCGGGACCATCGGCTACGAAATGCTGACGAGCCTCGGCCTGCGCCACGAGCGGCGTTACCTCGACGCGGAATGACCAGCGCTCTTGCAAGGCGCCGCCAAGCCGGATACAGGAACAATGTTCCATATTTGTTCCCCTTCCCAACCTTAGGCGTCAGCTGAGCCATGGCCAAACCCAAGACCCAATTCGTCTGCCAGAACTGCGGCACGGTGCACACCCGCTGGGCGGGGAAATGCGAGGGCTGCGGGGAGTGGAACACGATCGTCGAGGAAGATCCCATGGGCGGGATCGGCGGCGGTCCGACGCGGGCGCCGAAAAAAGGGCGTCCGGTCGCACTCACCACCCTTTCCGGCGAGACGGAAGAGGCGCCGCGCATCCATTCCGGAATTTCCGAACTCGACCGCGTCACGGGCGGCGGCTTCGTCCGCGGTTCGGCGGTGCTCGTCGGCGGGGATCCGGGCATCGGCAAGTCTACCCTTCTGATGCAGGCGGCCGCGGCACTGTCGCGGCGCGGGCACCGGATCATCTATGTCTCGGGCGAAGAGGCCGTGGCGCAGGTGCGGCTTCGGGCCCAGCGGCTGGGAGCGGCCGATTCCGACGTGCTGCTGGCCGCCGAGACCAATGTCGAGGACATCCTGGCCACCGTTTCGGAAGGCAAGCGCCCCGACCTCGTCATCATCGATTCGATCCAGACGCTGTGGAGCGACACGGCCGATTCCGCCCCCGGAACGGTCACCCAGGTGCGGACGGGCGTGCAGGCGATGATCCGCTTCGCCAAGCAGACGGGGGCCGCCATGGTGCTCGTCGGCCACGTGACCAAGGAAGGCCAGATCGCCGGGCCGCGCGTGGTCGAGCACATGGTCGATGCCGTTCTCTACTTCGAGGGAGACCGCGGCCACCACTACCGGATCCTGCGGACCGTCAAGAACCGCTTCGGGCCGACGGACGAAATCGGCGTCTTCGAAATGTCCGATATCGGCCTGCGCGAGGTCACCAACCCTTCGGAACTCTTTCTCGGCGAACGGAACGCCAAGTCCCCTGGGGCGGCGGTGTTCGCCGGCATGGAGGGGACGCGGCCGGTGCTGGTGGAGGTTCAGGCACTGGTGGCGCCGACGTCGCTCGGCACGCCTCGCCGGGCCGTGGTCGGCTGGGATTCGTCGCGGCTTGCGATGATCCTCGCCGTGCTCGAAGCGCATTGCGGGGTGCGTCTCGGGCAGCATGACGTCTATCTCAATGTCGCCGGCGGCTACCGGATCTCGGAGCCCGCCGCGGATATCGCGATCGCCTCGGCGCTCGTCTCGTCGCTTGCCGGAACCGCTCTTCCCTCCGACTGCGTCTATTTTGGCGAGATCAGCCTTTCCGGCGCGGTCCGCCCCGTCTCGCAGACGGCGCAGCGGCTGAAGGAAGCGGAAAAACTGGGCTTTGCGGGAGCGCTGCTGCCGGCGAGTTCGGCGGAGCTTCCCAAGTCGTCCGCCGGTCGCTGGACGGAGATCGAGGACCTTCCCGACCTCGTCAGCCGCATCGCAGGCTCGGCCGCCCGGCTTGCGAAAACGCAAGAGGACGATTGATCTTCCGTTACCCGCACCGCTGTTGTAAGAGACTGCGGAATACGGGGGGCCGTGCCCGCGGCCAAGTCTTGGAGTACATCTTACATGCCCATCACGATCTTTGACGGCATCGTCATCGGCGTTACGCTGTTTTCCGCCGTGCTCGCCATGGTTCGCGGCTTTTCGCGCGAGGTGCTGTCGATCGCAAGCTGGGTCGGCTCGGTCGCTGCGGCCTACTACCTCTACCCGCTGCTCGTGCCCTATGCGCAGAACTACACGACGGACGACCGGATCGCGATCGCCGCTTCCGCCGGCATCATCTTCCTCGTCGCGCTGATCATCATCTCCTTCATCACGTCGCGGATCGCGGACTTCATCATCGACAGCCGCATCGGCGCGCTCGACCGGACGCTCGGCTTCCTGTTCGGGGCGGCCCGCGGCATCCTGCTGCTCGTCGTCGCCGTGGCCTTCTGGAACTGGCTCGTGGACGTCCGCTCGCAGCCGGAATGGGTCAGCCAGTCGAAGTCCAAACCCTTCCTCGACACGATGGTCGGGCGCCTGCAGGCCGTCCTGCCGGAAGACATCGAGCCGCAGATCCGCGCCCGCATCACCGGCCAGGAAGAGGTTCCCGTCGATGGCGCCCCCGCCCAGGGGCAGCCGCCTGCAGAGACCGCGCCGGCCGACGACGCGCCTGCAACAAACAATTGACGTTTTGTCGCGCTTGATGCGCGGCGCGGCATCACCATTTGTGCTAACATTCGAGAATTCAAGGGAATGGGCTGGCAGCGGGACGTGAATACCGGGCCGGCTCTCCATTTTTCCCCAGAGGCAAGGACCAGCAGATGAACGAGCCGGTTTCGCAGACGATCGCAGACGACCTCCGTGGCGATCTCGACGGTGACACGCTTCACGAGGAATGCGGCGTCTTCGGCATCCTCGGCCATCCCGAAGCGGCCACGCTGACGGCGCTCGGCCTGCATGCCCTGCAGCATCGGGGACAGGAAGCCGCCGGCATCGTCTCCTTCGACGGCAAGCGCTTTCATTCCGAACGCCGAATGGGCCTCGTCGGCGACCATTACACCGACCCGGTGACGATCGCGAAACTGCCCGGCACCATCGCCATCGGCCACGTACGCTACTCGACCACCGGGGAAGTAGCGCTGCGCAACGTCCAGCCGCTCTTCGCCGAACTTGAGGTCGGCGGCATCGCGATCGCCCATAACGGCAACTTCACCAACGGCCTGACGCTCCGCCGCCAGCTGATCGCCGGGGGCGCCATCTGCCAGTCGACCTCGGATACCGAAGTCGTCCTCCACCTCATTGCCCGATCCCGTTACAGCTCGACCGCCGACCGCTTCATCGACGCGATCCGGCAGATGGAAGGCGGCTATTCGACCGTCGCCATGACCCGCACCAAGCTGATCGCCGCGCGCGACCCGACCGGCATTCGGCCGCTCGTCATGGGCGAGCTCGACGGCAAGCCGATCTTCTGTTCGGAAACCTGCGCGCTCGACATCATCGGCGCGAAATACATCCGCGACGTGGAGAACGGCGAAGTCATCATCTGCGAGATCCAGCCGGACGGGTCCATCGAGATCGACGCCCGCAAGGCGGGCAACCAGCAGCCCGAGCGTCTCTGCCTCTTTGAATACGTCTACTTCGCCCGGCCGGATTCCGTCGTCGGCGGCCGCAGCGTCTATGTCGCCCGCAAGAACATGGGGATCAACCTCGCGAAGGAAGCCCCAGTCGAGGCCGATGTCGTGGTGCCGGTGCCGGACGGGGGCACGCCGGCTGCCCTCGGCTTTGCCCAGGAGAGCGGCATCCCGTTCGAATACGGCATCATCCGCAACCACTATGTCGGGCGTACCTTCATCGAACCGACGCAGCAGATCCGCGCGTTCGGGGTGAAGCTCAAGCATTCCGCCAACCGCGCGATGATCGAGGGCAAGCGCGTGGTGCTGGTCGACGATTCGATCGTGCGCGGAACGACCTCGCTGAAGATCGTCCAGATGATCCGCGATGCCGGCGCAAAGGAAGTCCATATCCGCGTCGCCAGCCCGATGATCTACTATCCGGACTTCTACGGGATCGACACGCCGGACGCCGACAAGCTGCTCGCCAACCAGTACGACAGCCTGCAGGCGATGTGCGAATACATCCGCGCCGATTCGCTGGAATTCCTGTCGATCGACGGCCTCTACCGCGCCGTCGGCGGCGAGCCGCGCAACCCGGCAAGGCCGCAGTTCACCGACCACTACTTCACCGGCGACTATCCGACCCGCCTTCTCGACAAGAACGGCGAGTCCATGGGCAACAAGGTGTCGATGCTGGCCAGCAACGGCTGACCGCGGCAACTCGCCTGTTCCCATCAGGACCCAAAGGCACTAGAAGGCTGCGGCAACGCGGCCTTTTTGCTTGCCGCGGCAGGAAACGGGACAGCACATGACGATCAACCTGAAGGACAGGGTCGCGCTGGTGACCGGCGCATCGCGCGGCATCGGCTATTTCACCGCACTGGAACTGGCCAAGGCGGGTGCGCATGTCATCGCCTGCGCGCGCAGCGTCGGCGGGCTGGAAGAGCTGGACGATGCGATCAAGGCCGAAGGCGGATCCGCAACGCTGGTGCCGTTCGACCTGACCGACATGCAGGCGATCGACCGGCTGGGCGCATCGATCTTCGAACGCTGGGGAAAGCTCGACATCCTCGTCGCCAATGCCGGCATCCTGGGCGTGATCTCGCCGGTTGGCCACATCGAGGCCAAGGTCTTCGAAAAGGTGATGCTGACCAACGTGACGGCCACCTGGCGGCTGATCCGCTCCGTCGAGCCGCTGCTCCTGAGATCGGACGCCGGCCGGGCGCTGATCCTCTCCTCCGGTGCCGCCCACAAGTGCCGGCCGTTCTGGGGAGCCTATTCCGCCTCCAAGGCCGCCGTCGAGGCACTCGCCCGGACATGGGCCGGCGAACAGCAGCGCACCGCCCTGCGCGTCAATTCCATCGATCCCGGCGCCACCCGCACCGCGATGCGCGCCCAGGCGATGCCCGGCGAGGACCCCACGACCCTGCCGCACCCTTCCGACGTCGCCCGCGCGATCCTGCCGCTCGCCTCCCCCGAAATGACGGAAACGGGACGCCTCTTCGTGGTGCGCGAAAACCGCTTCTTCGATTACCGCATGCCGGAGTGATGGGTTGCGGGTCCGCCCCGCGGGGCCCGCAATACTGTTCACGCCTGCCTTGACCGCGGACCCGCCCCGCGCCATAACAGCCGCATGAAAACGGCGATTTCCATTTGCGGGATCATCATTCGCTAGTGCATCGCGCTGGCCCGGCCGTTTTCGTCTCTCGAAAAGCCTGAAGACAGACGACCCGGTCCCGCCGGTGGCTTGCCGTCAGGAGAATTTCGATGAGCGTCAAGCTCAAGCTCTACAACACGCTGACCCGAGAAAAGGCCGAGTTCCGGCCGATCGATCCGACCAATGTGCGCATGTATGTCTGCGGCCCGACGGTCTATGACTACGCCCATATCGGCAATGCACGGCCGGTCATCGTGTTCGACGTTCTCTTCCGGCTGCTGCGTCACGTCTACGGCGCCGAGCACGTCACCTATGCCCGCAACATCACCGACGTCGACGACAAGATAAACGCGCGGGCACTGCGGGACCATCCCGGCCTGCCGCTGAACGAGGCGATCCGCCTGGTGACGGAAAAGACGGAGACGCAGTTCCACGAGGACGTCAGGGCGCTCGGCTGCCTGGAGCCGAGTGTCGAACCGCGCGCGACCGACAACATTCCCCAGATGATCGAGATCATCGAGCAGCTGGTCGCCAACGGCCACGCCTATGTGGCGGGCGGCGAGGTTCTCTTCGATACCCGCTCGATGGCCGATTACGGCCAGCTTTCCAAGCGTCCTCTCGACGAGCAGCAGGCGGGCGCCCGCATCGCGGTCGACGCGCACAAGAAGAACCCCGGGGACTTCGTGCTCTGGAAGCTCTCCTCCGACAGCGAGCCGGGCTGGGAAAGCCCCTGGGGCCGCGGACGGCCCGGCTGGCACATCGAATGCTCGGCGATGAGCGGTCGATATCTCGGCGAGGTCTTCGACATCCACGGCGGCGGGCTGGACCTGATCTTCCCCCATCACGAGAACGAGATTGCCCAGTCGCGCTGCGCCCACGGCACGGACGTGATGGCGAATGTCTGGATGCATAACGGCTTCGTGCAGGTCGAAGGCCGCAAGATGTCGAAGTCGGAAGGCAATTTCGTCACCATCTACGATCTTCTGCATACGGAAAAGTTCGGCGGGCGGCAGTGGCCGGGCGAAGTGCTGCGGCTCGCCATGCTGATGACGAACTACCGGGAACCCATCGACTTTTCGGTGAAGCGGCTGGAGGAGGCAGAGCGCCTCATCGCCAAATGGCCGACGCCGGAAACATTCGAGGGCGAACCCGATCCGGCCATCGTCGAAGCGCTCTGCGACGACCTCAACACCGTTGCGGCCGTCCAGGAACTGCACGCGCTGGCGCATGCGGCCAAGGCAGATCCTGAACGGATGCCTGCGTTCGCCGCTAGTGCCGCCCTTCTCGGCGTAGTACCAAGGAAGACCGAGATCGACGAGGCCGTCGCGGCCGCCGTCGATACACTCGTGGCAATGCGGCTCGAAATGCTGAAGGCCAGGAACTTTGCAGAGGCCGACAAGATACGCGATGATCTCGCGGCCAGGGGCATCCAGCTCAAGGACGGCAAGGACCCGGCCACGGGCGAGCGGGTCACGACGTGGGAGGTGAAGAGATGACGCAGGTCCACACGGGCGGATGCCAGTGCGGCGCGGTGCGATATCGCGCCGAGGGCGAGATCGGGCTTCCGCACGTCTGCCACTGCCGCATGTGCCAGAAGGCGTCCGGCAACTACTTCATGCCGTTCGGCGGCGTGATGTACGAGAATTTCTCCTTCACCCGCGGGGAGCCGGCGTCATTCCAGTCTTCCGCCACCGTTCGCCGCGGCTTCTGCAGCCAGTGCGGCACACCCCTCTTCTACGATGGCGGGCACGGCCATATCAGCATTGCCCTCGGCTCGCTTGACGATCCGCAGAGCGTGAAGCCCGGAGTGCAGATCAACCTTTCCAGCAAGATAGCCTGGTTCGGCGACCTCGACACCCTTCCCCTCGACCCTCGCATGGACGCATCGGCGGAAGACGCAGCCGAGGTTGCCGGGAGCACCCGACAGCATCCCGATCACGATACGCAGGCATGGCCAGCGGAGACAAAGCCATGACAGGTCCAGTCTACACGGGTGGATGCCAGTGCGGGGCGACGCGCTTCCGGATCACCGGCGACCTCAAGAGTTCCTCGGTCTGCCATTGCCGGATGTGCCAGAAGGCGTTCGGCGCCTTCTATGCGCCGCTCGTCGACATCGGAGAGGCCGAACTCGCCTGGACCCGCGGCGAGCCGAAGCGTTTCCAGTCGTCCAACCACGTGAAGCGGGGCTTCTGCCCGGAATGCGGAACGCCCCTCACCTACGAGGCCGCCGACGGCATCGCCATCGCCACCGGGGCGTTCGACGACCCCTCCGCCGTCCCGCCGGTCATCCAGTACGGCGTCGAGCGGAAGATCGGATTTGTCGACCATATCCACGAACTTCCCGTCCGTGTAACGATGGACGACGCGGGCTCTGCACCGTTCCTGAAGCACATCGTCTCCAACCAGCATCCCGACCACGATACCGATAGCTGGCCGGGGAGCCGCGGGTCATGACCCGGCACCCTGACATGCCCGACCCGGACCGGCTCCCCGACGAGCTGGCCGTAAAAGGCAGCCCGGCGCTCATTGCCACGGCGTCGATCCTCGCATGCGCGTTGCCGGCATCACCGGCCCGGGCACTTTCATCACGGACAAGGACCGTTTGAATGTACGACATGTTTTCCGTCGCAGCCGGCAGGACCGGCGCGGCCCGGACAAGCCTCCCAGCCATGGTGCAAGGGGCACGACCATGACGAATGAACCCATGAACCCCGTTTCCGCCACCCGGCCATGGTATCTGCTCGCCTGGGCGCTCGGGGGCAACGCGCTTCTGATCGCGATCGACATCTGGAGCACGGGCTTCACTTTCGATCTGGTGCGCGAGAGGGGCGCAATCGAGACCTCGTCAGCGCTTCTCTACGCCTTCGCGGCGATCACCTGGCTGTGGACCCGCCCCGGCGCGACGTGGAAGGCGTCCTGGCAGGTGCCGGCG
Source organism: Pseudorhizobium sp. NPDC055634 (assembly GCF_053618655.1). Taxonomy (NCBI): domain Bacteria; kingdom Pseudomonadati; phylum Pseudomonadota; class Alphaproteobacteria; order Hyphomicrobiales; family Rhizobiaceae; genus Pseudorhizobium; species Pseudorhizobium sp. NPDC055634. The sequence continues at coordinate 22,247 of NZ_JBSHHW010000005.1, forward strand.
ATCATTTTCATGATGATGGGACGCGAGTTCGACCTCGACAAGAAGCTGACCAGCGTCGGCATTCTCCGCAGCGATCTCTACCTGACGGACATGGCGTCGCCCGTGGAGCGCATCTTCGGGGTGATCGTGCTTGCCTTCGTCGCCACCGCGGCCTTCCGCCTGATCGCCCTCAACGGCCGGGCCTTCCTGGACGGCCTGCGGCACCGCGCGCTCTGGGTATGGGCGCTCGCCATGGGCGCGGGCTTCGCGGTCCTGTCGAAGCTCGTGGACGGCATCGGCCGGAAACTCGCCCCGTTCGGGATCACGCTCGACGCCGATACCTCGCTGATGATGGTCGTCCTGGAGGAACTGCTGGAACTGGGTATACCCCTGATGTTCCTGGTCGCCGTGATTGCCTCCGTCCGCATCGAAAAAACCGCGCCCCAACCCCTCAAGTGAGATCCTGACGATGTCCGTTTCGACCGAAATCCTGCGCACGCTCTACCCCGAGATCGAGCCCTACGAGAGCGGCCATCTCGATGTCGGCGACGGCCATTCGATCTACTGGGAGCGCGTCGGCACGCGCGGCGCCAAGCCTGCAGTCTTCGTGCATGGCGGGCCGGGCGGCGGGTTCGGGCCGGGCAACCGGCGCCTCTTCGACCCGGCGCTCTACGACGTCCTGCTGTTCGACCAGCGGGGCTGCGGAAAGTCGACGCCCTACGCATCGCTGGAGGCCAATACGACCTGGGACCTCGTCGCGGACATGGAAAAGTTGCGCGAGATGATGGGCGTAGAGCGCTGGCAGGTCTTCGGCGGCTCCTGGGGCTCGACGCTGGCGCTCGCCTATTCCGAGACCCATCCGGAACGGGTGACGGAACTCGTCCTTCGCGGCATCTACACGCTGACCCGCGGCGAACTCAGCTGGTACTACCAGTTCGGCGTCTCGGAGATGTTCCCCGACAAGTGGGAGCGCTTCATCGCGCCGATCCCGGAAGCCGAGCGCGGCGACCTGATGGCCGCCTATCGCAAGTACCTGACCGGCGACGACGAGGCGAAGAAGCGCGAATGCGCCGTCGCCTGGAGCATATGGGAAGGCGAGACGATCACGCTCCTGCCGAACCCGGACTATTCCGCCCAGTTCCACGACCCCGACTATGCGATCGCCTTCGCCCGCATCGAGAACCATTATTTCGTGCATGCGGGCTGGCTGGAGGAAGGCCAGCTCGTGCGCGACGCACACCGGCTCAAGGATATTCCGGGCGTCATCATCCATGGCCGCTACGACATGCCCTGCCCGCTGAAATACGCCTGGCAGTTGCACAAGGCATGGCCCAAGGCCGATTTCCACATCATCGAAGGGGCCGGCCACGCCTATCTGGAACCCGGCATCACCGACCAGCTGATCAGTGCGACCGACCGCTTCGCGGGAAAGACGGCCTAGGATCACTCGCCGCCACGGGCGGCTGCGGAGGACGACACATGACGCGCGAACGCATCTACCTCTTCGACACGACCCTGCGGGACGGGCAGCAGACGCCCGGCGTGGATTTTTCCGTCGAGGACAAGATTGCGATCTCCGCGATGCTCGACAATTTCGGCATCGACTATGTGGAGGGGGGATATCCCGGGGCCAATCCCACGGACACCGCCTTCTTCTCCGAGAAGCGGACGCAGAAGGCCCGCTTCGTCGCCTTCGGCATGACGAAGCGGGCGGGCATTTCCACGTCCAACGACCCGGGGCTTGCGACGCTCCTGCAGGCGAAAAGCGATGCCGTCTGTTTCGTCGCGAAGAGCTGGGACTACCATGTCCGTGTCGCGCTCGGCTGTTCCAACGAGGAGAACCTCCAGTCGATCCGCGAAAGCGTCGAGGCCGCCCGCGCCGCCGGCAGGGAGCCCATGGTCGACTGCGAGCACTTCTTCGACGGCTACAAGGCCAATCCCGGTTACGCGCTTTCCTGCGCGAGGACGGCGCATGAAGCCGGCGCCCGCTGGATCGTTCTTTGCGACACCAACGGCGGCACGCAGCCGGCCGAGATCCGGCAGATCGTCGAGGCCGTCATCGCCGCCGGCATTCCCGGATCGTCGCTCGGCATCCATGCCCATGACGATACCGGACAGGCGGTCGCCAACTCGCTTGCCGCCGTCGAGGCGGGCTGTCGGCAGATCCAGGGCACGCTGAACGGCATCGGCGAGCGGTGCGGCAACGCCAACCTGGTGACGCTGATCGCCACCCTGTCGCTGAAAGAGAGCTATTCGAACCGCTTCGAGACCGGCATCGACCAGGCCGGACTGGAAGGGCTCACCAATCTCAGCCACGCCTTCGACGAACTCCTGAACCGGTCGCCGAACCACCAGGCGCCCTATGTCGGCGCCTCCGCCTTCGCCACCAAGGCGGGCATCCACGCTTCCGCGCTCCTGAAGGATCCGCGGACCTACGAGCACGTGCCGCCCGAGAGCGTCGGCAATTTCCGCAAGGTGATGGTCTCCGACCAGGGCGGCAAGTCGAACTTCATCAATGCCCTGAAGCGGCGCGGCATCGAGGTCTCCAAGGACGATCCGAAGCTCGACCTGCTGATCTCGATCGTCAAGGAACGCGAGGCCACCGGCTACGCCTACGAAGGCGCCGATGCGAGCTTCGAACTCCTCGCCCACCGCACGCTCGGCACCATTCCGGAATTCTTCACCGTCGACAGCTTCAGGGTCATGGTGGAACGCCGCTTCGATGCCAACGGCCGTATCAAGACGGTCTCGGAGGCGGTCGTGAAGCTCGACGTCGACGGTGAATGCGTCATGTCGGTCGCCGAGGGTGACGGTCCCGTAAACGCGCTCGACCTTGCCCTGCGCAAGGACCTCGGCAAGTACCAGGCCGAGATCGCCGACCTCGTGCTCGCCGACTTCAAGGTGCGCATCCTGAACGGCGGCACGGCGGCAATCACGCGGGTGCTGATCGAATCGAGCGACGGCGAGGGGACGCGCTGGTGGACGGTCGGCGTGTCGGAGAACATCATCGACGCCTCGTTCCAGGCGCTGACGGATTCCATCGTCTACAAGCTGATGAAGAACCGCCACATGGCAGGGCGGATGGCGGCGGAGTAATCACGGATCCAGCGTTAAGAGACCCCAGCCTTCCTCGCCATACCATTCGTCATCCTGCGGCGCCCGGCGCCATCGCAACTGCCGGACCTGATCGGCGGTCCTTCTCCGGAATGCCGCCTCCAACCCCTGCCGTCGGCCGGGCGGCGGCGCGTCGCCTCCCTCCGCGAAGACGAACGACACCCGCTGCAGGAAGCGGACGCCGTAGCCCGTTGGGCGCCGGTCGACCAGAAGGAAGCCCGCCATGCCGGTGAACGACAAGGGCGTTCCACCGTCATCCAGGGCAGGAATGCCCAGCGGGAACAGGAGCCGGCCGCCGGGCGCGAGATGGTCCACCCAGGCCGCGGCAGGATGGTCGAGCGCAAAATTGACGTAGACGACGTCGACCTCCGTTCGCGGCAACCGGAGAGCGTCTCCATGGACGACGCTGACATTGCCGCGCCCCATCAACGCTTCACCCGCCCTTGCGGCCAGTTCCCGGTCATACTCCACCGCGGTTACATGGCCCGAAGGCCCCACCATTTCAGCAAGTATGGCGCTGTAGTAACCGGTCCCGGCGCCGAGATGGGCGATCCGCTCTCCGCGCTTTATTCCCAGCCGGGCGAGCGCGGCGGCGTGCAGAGAGGGAACGCCGTTGTTGACGTGGCGGGCGCGATCCAGCGCCACGAGCATGTCCTGATAAAGCACCTGGGGGTCGCTGGAGGCGAGTTCCCGGTAGGTCGAGAAATCATTGTAGAACCAGGGAGCGGGCCCGAAGAAGTTTTCGCGGGGGACGCTGGCCAGGGCCTCGAGCAGCCGCTGATTGTCGGCCACGCCGGCCTTGGCCAGGACCTGGCGCGCGAAGAGCTGGCGGTGATACGGCTGGTTATCGAACGTCATTCAGCCTCCGGCGTCCCTGGATAAGACAGTTCAAATTCATGACCGCGATCAATTCTTCACGCAAATGAATTGGTCCCCTCCCCGCCTCGGGAGTAGAGGGCAGGCATAAGGCACAGAAGACGATCGGAAGCATCCATGGCCACCACCGAAGCGCCCGTCCCGGCGAAGAACGAGGATTCCGCCCGCGGTTTCGCCTTTGCGCTCACGGCCTATGTGCTGTGGGGCTTCCTGCCGATCTACATGAAGGCGGTCTCGCACATATCGCCGTTCGAAGTGCTGGCGCACCGAATCGTCTGGTCGGTGCCGATCGCCGGCCTCGTGCTGCTGATCCTGCGCAATACCTCGGAACTGAAGGCGGCCTTCCGTTCGCCGCGGACGCTGATGATGGCCGGCCTGACCGCCGCGCTGATCACCGTGAACTGGGGCATCTATGTCTGGGCAATCTCCGTCGACCGTGCCCTCGACACCGCTCTCGGCTATTTCATCAACCCGCTGTTCAGCATCTTCCTTGCGGCGATCCTCCTCAAGGAGCGGCTGCAGCCGGTGCAGCTCGTCGCGATCGCGCTTGTCGCCGCGGCCGTCGCGATCCTGACCTATGACGCCGGCGGGCTTCCCTGGGCGTCGCTGATCCTGACGGTCACCTGGGGCTTCTACGCCTTCTTCCGCAAGACCCTGCCCGTCGGACCGAACCAGGGCTTCTTCCTGGAAGTGCTGATCCTCGCGCCGTTCGCCCTCGCCTTCATCATCTACACGGAAATGTCGGGCGGCGGCCATCTCTTCCACGGCAGCCTATCGGACACGCTCCTGCTGGCGGTGAGCGGCGTGATCACCGCCGGGCCGCTGATGATCTATGCGAACGGCGCCAAGCTTCTGCGGCTCTCGACCATCGGCATCATGCAGTACATCGCTCCTACGATGATCTTCCTGATCGCCGTCTTCATCTTCCACGAGCCGCTCAGCATGGTGAAGCTCGGGGCCTTCGTGCTGATCTGGGCGGCTCTGGCCATCTACAGCTGGGCCATGCTGGCACAGGCGCGCGGCAACTGAAGTCGCCGCGGCCTGAGGGGAATGCCCGCTACAGGCGGGAGATCACCGCTTCCTCGCCCGAGGCGGGAGTGACTTCGGCGGCCTGGTCCAGGATCGCCGGGACGATGTCCTCGACGTCGTCGATCACCAGCGGCCGCACGAGGTGGGCGCGATGGATGAAGCCCTGGTCGCGCATGTGGTCGACCAGATCGAGCATCGGCTTCCAGAAGCCGCCGATATTGGCGAAGACCATCGGCTTCTCGTGACGGCCTAGCTGCGCCCAGGTCATGATCTCGACGATCTCCTCCAGCGTACCGATACCGCCGGGAAGGGTGACGAACGCATCGGCGCGCTCGAACATGGCGTGCTTGCGCGCATGCATGTCCTCCGTGACGATCAGTTCGTCCAGCTGGCCGAGCGAATGACGGGTGGCCTCCATATCCACGAGGAATTCCGGTATGATGCCGGTCACCTGCCCGCCGTTGGCGAGCACGCCCGCGGCGACCGCTCCCATGATGCCCTTGGTGCCGCCGCCATAGACGAGGCGCAGGCCGTGTGCGGCGATCGATTTTCCGAGCGCGCGGCCGGCTGCGAGATAGGCAGGATCACGGCCCGGCTGGGAACCGCAATAGACACAGATCGACTGAATGGACACCATCAACTCCAGAGACATTCGTGAGCGCGAACCGCCGACGCGGTGCTTCGCAAAAGTGGAGGGAAACGCCCGGAACGGCAAGCCCGCAAAGCGCGAAAAGCTTGTGAAACAAGCCAGAAACGGGTAATCCGAAGGGGTGGCACATCCGCCCGGAGATGAATGAACATGAGAAACCGCGCCGGCTGGCTGGCCCTTTCCGTACTCGCAGTCGCAACGCTGCTGATGGTCTTCTTCGTGCTCCCGAGAATCTCCGACGAAGGGCAGCAACTCAGCGACAACATCAATGCCGCCGGCGAGACGGTCAAGGAGGCTGTAGCCCCGACGCAGGCAACCGGTGATACGGCCGGCAAGCCGTCAGAGGGCGCCGCCACCGACATGGCATCCGCTGCTCCGGCGGCCGGCGCGCCGAACGCGACCGAGCCCTCCTCCGCTGCCCCCGGCGCCCGATCCGGTGCAGCAGCCGGCTCCGTCACACCCGCCTTCGACGTCCTACGCGTCGAGCCGAACGGCTCGACCGTCATCGCCGGCCGCGCGGAACCGGATGCCACGGTCGAGGTCGCTTCCGGCGACAACATCGTCGCCGCCATCAAGGCGGGCCCGAGCGGCGACTTCGCGATCGTCCTCGACCAGCCGCTGCCGGCCGGCGACCATCAGCTTGTCCTGCGCGCCACGAGCAAGGGCGGCGAAACGGTGGTCTCGGAAGAAACGGCGACCGTCTCCGTCCCCGAAAGCAAGGATGGAAAGCTGCTCGCCATGGTCACCAAGCCCGGCAAGGCGAGCCGGCTGATTGCCCTTCCGGACGCCGAAAACAACGCCAGCAATACGGCGCCCGCCGGCGCGGACAGCGCCGCGACGACGCTTCCCGAGCTTCCCGGGGCGGCATCGGACCTGGTCGCCGCCGCCCCGCCGATGGCGCCTGTTCCCCCGGCCGCCTCGCCCGAGGCACCGGCGGCGCCCACCTCGGCGGCCGGCATCCAGATCAGCGCCGTCGAGATCGAGGGCAGCCGGCTGTTCATCGCCGGGCGCGCACCTTCCGGGGCCTCGCTGCTCGGTTTTGCCGACGACCAGACGGTCGGACGCGCCAAGGCCACCAATGAGGGCAATTTCGTCATCGAAGGGACGATCGACCTGCCGGTCGGCACCCACACCATCGCGGTCGAACTGATGGACGGCGCCGGCAAGACGGCGCTCCGCGTCGAGGTTCCGTTCGACCGGCCCGCCGGCGCGCAGGTCGCGGCGGTCGCCGGCCAGGACGGCCAAGCCTCGATCTCCGAGATCGACGGCGGTGCCTTCGACAGGCTTCGCAACGAGGCGGCCCGGGCGTTCGCCCTGCTGCAGGGGCTCTACGAGAACGGCGGGCAGCCGTCCGCCGAGGAAGTCGCCGCGGCGCGCTCGGGCACGGTCATCGCCCTCAGGTCGCTGTCGGAATACCGCCTCCCGGCCGGCGCCAGCGCGGCTGCACGCGACACCGTCGAACAGACGGTAAAGCAGGCGGGCGCCGCCCTTGCGGCCATCGACGTCCTGCCTCCGCAGCCGGACGCCCTGCAGGCCGCGCTTCCCGAACTTGCCGCGGCAATCTCGACAGCCGTCGGCCCCGCGACCCCGGAAAGCGCCGAGGCCGGTGCGCCGAGTGCCGAGCAGGCAGCCGAGGCAGGCCCGAAGACCATAGAGCAGGCACCGCTCACGCAGGCGCGCACCTCCGTGATCATCCGCCGCGGCGACACGCTGTGGCAGATTTCCCGGCGGGTCTACGGCCAGGGCGTCCGCTACACGACCATCTACCTCGCCAACCAGGACCAGATCGCCAATCCGGACCTGATCGAACCTGGCCAGATCTTCGGCGTGCCGGACGAGGCGCTCCCGGATGCCGAGGAGCTTCATCGCAAGCGCCTGCAGAAGCAGCAGCTCTAACCCTCGACCGCGGAAGTCTTTCCGGACCGGCAAGAGCGCCGGCCCGGCTTCCCCCCGCTCCCCCGCTTCCCCCTTAGCCCTATTGCATCGCCGGCGCCCGCGTCCTAAGTGCGCATCAGGCAGCGGGCCCTCCGGAGATTCAGATGGCAGCGACGAAGAAGACCGTTTCGGCGGATTCCAGCAATCCGCTCGGAACGCTGGTGAACCTGTGGCCCTACATGTGGCCGCACGGACGCGCCGACCTGAAGCGACGCGTCGTCTGGGCAACGGTCTTCCTGTTCCTCGCCAAGCTCGTCCTGATCGGCGTTCCCTATTTCTTCAAATGGGCGACGGACGCGCTGAACGGCAGGCTCGACATGGCGGGCATCCTGCCGGCCTTCCTGCTCGGCGCCGTCGTGCTGGTGATCGCCTATAACCTGACGCGCATCTTCCAGGTCGGCCTCAACCAGCTGCGCGATGCGCTGTTTGCGAGCGTCGGCCAACATGCCGTGCGGCAGCTCGCCTACAAGACATTCGTGCACATGCACCAGCTGTCGCTGCGCTTCCACCTCGAGCGCAAGACCGGCGGGCTTTCCCGCATCATCGAGCGCGGCACGAAGGGCATCGAGACGATCGTCCGGTTCACCATCCTCAATTCGGTGCCGACGCTGATCGAGTTCCTGCTCACTGCCGTCATCTTCTGGTTCACCTACGGCTTCTCGTACGTCGCGATCACCGCGGTGACGGTCTGGGCCTATGTCTGGTTCACGGTTCGGGCGAGCGACTGGCGCATCGCCATCCGCCGCTCGATGAACGACAGCGACACGGACGCCAACACCAAGGCGATCGACTCGCTCCTCAACTTCGAGACGGTCAAGTATTTCGGCAACGAGGAGATGGAGGCCAGGCGTTTCGATGCCTCCATGGCCCGCTACGAGAAGTCGGCGACGCAGGTATGGACGTCGCTCGGCTGGCTGAACTTCGGCCAGGGCGTCATCTTCGGCCTCGGCATGATGGTGATGATGGTGATGTCGGCGCTGGCGGTGCAGCGCGGCGAGCAAACCATCGGCGACTTCGTCTTCATCAACGCGCTGCTTCTGCAGCTTTCCGTGCCGCTCAACTTCATCGGCTTCGTCTATCGCGAAATCCGCCAGGGCCTGACCGATATCGAGCAGATGTTCGACCTCCTGCAGGTCGAGGCGGAAGTGGTCGACAAGCCGGACGCCCGCCCCCTGCAGATCCGCCAGGGCGCGATCTCCTTCCGCGACGTGCATTTCTTCTACGATCCGGAGCGGCCGATCCTGAAGGGCGTGTCGTTCGAGGTCCCGGCCGGCAAGACCGTCGCCATCGTCGGACCTTCGGGTGCCGGCAAGTCGACGATCTCGCGGCTGCTCTACCGCTTCTACGACATCCAGCAGGGGACGATCTCGATCGACGGACAGGACATCCGCGACGTCACCCAGAAATCGCTGCGGGCGGCGATCGGCATGGTGCCGCAGGATACGGTCCTCTTCAACGATACGATCGCCTACAACATTCGCTACGGCCGCCCGAGCGCGACCGAGGACGAGGTGCGCGCCGCCGCAGAGGTGGCGCAGATCGGCTCCTTCATCGAGCGCCTGCCGCACGGCTACGACACCATGGTCGGCGAACGCGGCCTGAAGCTTTCCGGCGGCGAGAAGCAGCGCGTGGCGATCGCCCGGACGATCCTCAAGGCGCCGCCGATCCTCATCCTCGACGAAGCCACCTCGGCGCTGGACACGACGACCGAACACGAAATCCAGGCGGCGCTCGACGTCGTCTCCAAGAACCGCACGACGCTGGTGATCGCCCATCGGCTTTCGACGGTCATCAACGCGGACGAGATCATCGTCCTGCGTGATGGCGGGATCGCCGAACGCGGCACCCATGCCGGACTGCTTTCGCAGAACGGCCTCTATGCCTCGATGTGGAACCGCCAGCGCGAAGCGACGCAGGCGGAGGAACAGCTCCGGAAGGTGCGCGAGAGCGACGACCTCGGCGTCGTGGCGCGCGGCGCACCGGCCGGTGAATGAAGGACAGGACTTTTGAGATACTCGACCAAACGCATGATGTTTGCCCTCGCCGTCGCGCTTGCCTACGCGCTCGTGCTCATGCTCTACGGCTCGCCCCTTCTGGCGCTGACGACGTGGCTCGGCTGGGTCGATCCGCAATAACGAGGCCCGCGGGTCCAAGTGTTCCCGCCTGCCGCGGAACCGCATTGCCCCCCAGACTGTTTGCCTGTAGTCAGCAAACGCTGACATCTTGAGGAGATCCGGGTTGATCAATCTGTTCGACACCATCCGCAACACGCTCGTGCCGATCCACAAGGAAGGCTACGTCTTCGTGGCTGCCTTCTTCATCGCATCGCTGATCCTCGGCTGGATTGCCGAGCCGCTGTTCTGGATCGGTCTCGTGCTGACGCTCTGGTGCGCCTATTTCTTCCGCGACCCCGAACGGGTGGTGCCGCAGGACGACGACCTCGTGCTGAGCCCGGCGGACGGTCGCGTCTCCTCCGTGCAGATGGTGGTTCCGCCGGCCGAACTGAACCTCGGCACCGAGCCCATGCTGCGCATCTCGGTGTTCATGAACGTCTTCGACTGCCATATCAACCGCGCCCCGATGCGCGGCCAGGTGACGGAAATCCAGTACCGGGCCGGCCAGTTCGTCAACGCCGAACTCGACAAGGCGAGCGAGGACAACGAGCGCAACGGCATCGTGATCGAGACCCATCACGGCAAGATCGGCGTCGTGCAGATCGCCGGTCTCGTGGCGCGCCGCATCGTCTGCTGGGTCAAGCCGACCGAGCCCCTCAATGCCGGCGAGCGCTTCGGCCTCATCCGTTTCGGTTCCCGCCTCGACGTCCATCTGCCGGCAAGCGCGCAGCCGCGCGTTTCCGTCGGCCAGATGACCTACGGCGGCGAAACCGTCATCGCCGAATTCGGCTCGTCCAAGGGCCCGACCATCAGCCGCCGCAGCTAAGCCCAGAGGAGAGCGCATGGAGAGCCCCGTTTCCCCGCCCGAGACACCACGGTCTGACACGAGCGGACGGGGCCCCCGGTTGCGGGAAATACCGGTCCGCCTGATGGTGCCGAACCTGATCACGGTTCTCGCCATCTGCGCCGGGCTGACGGGCATCCGGCTCGCCTTCGAGGGACGCTACGAACTGGCGGTGGCCATGGTGCTGCTGGCCGCCTTCCTCGACGGCATCGACGGGCGCATCGCGCGGCTCCTCAAGGCGACATCCCGGTTCGGCGTGCAGATGGATTCGCTCGCCGACATCATCAATTTCGGCGTCGCCCCGGCGCTCGTCTCCTATGCCTTCCTGCTCGACCACGCACGCTCCCTGGGCTGGATCGCCGCGCTGATCTATGCGATCGCCGCCGGGCTGCGGCTGGCGCGGTTCAACGTCATGGAAGAGCGCCAGGAGAAGGCCGCCTGGCAGTCGGAATTCTTCGTCGGTGTGCCGGCGCCGCTCGGCGCCGTGCTGGTGCTGCTACCGGTCTACCTGGGCTTCCTCGGGGTCGGGCCTTCGCCGCTCTTTGTCTACGGCAGCGTCGCCTACACGATCCTGATCGGCTATCTCTTGGTCAGCCGCCTGCCCGTATGGTCCGGCAAGTCGCAGACCAAGGTCAGGCGCGACCTGATGCTGCCCTTCCTCCTCGTCGTCGTCCTCTACGTGGCCCTGCTGATGAGCTATACGTGGCAGGTGCTGGTGGTGAGCGTCCTTGCCTATCTCGCCTTCCTGCCGTTCAGCGCCCGCCTGTGGCAGCGCCGCTACGGAACCTTCACCATCGAGGACGAGAACGCCTCGGTCTGAGGTGATGCGGCGGGTTTGCATCACCTCGAACCTGGATTAGATCGGCTCCCCGGACAGCTGCGGGCAATTTATTTCGCCGCCACTATTCCGCCGATTTTAGCGGAGAAATCCTTGCGCACGACAAGATCGTAAGGCGAGGACATACCCATGAGCAACGACCCCGCAACCGCCCCGGCAAAGCAGGAGCAGACCCCTCCCTACCGTCCGCTGGCCCTGAAGGCCGTGGTCGCCGCGGCACTGATGCTGAAGCCCAAGCAGGTCCTGAAGCCCGCCCGCTGAGCAAGCCTCAATCGACGAGGCTGAAGAGCAGCCCGGCCGCCAGCAAGCTCATGACGAGCCCGATGATCACGTCCAGGACCCGCCATGCGGCGGGCCTTGCGAACAATGGCGCAAGCAGGCGGGCGCCATAGCCGAGCGAGAAGAACCAGACAAAGGACGAGACCACGGCCCCCGCGCCGTAGGCGACCCGTTCGGCTCCCTCGAAGGCGGCTGAGAGGCTTCCGAGAAGTACGACCGTATCCAGATAGACGTGCGGGTTGAGGAAGGTGAAGGCGAGGCAGGTCAGCACCGCCGCCTTCAGCCCCATCCCCTGCGACGAGTCCGCCACCATGGCAGCCGGCCGCATGGCCCGGCGAAAGGCCATGAAGGCGTAGGCTGCGAGGAAGACCGCCCCACCGGCCGTCACCGCCACGATCAGCCTCGGGGACTGGGCGATGATCGTCCCGAGCCCCGCAACGCCGGCGGTGATCAGCAGCGCGTCGGAGAGCGCGCAGATCAGGCAGAGAACGAAGACATGCCTGCGGATCAGGCCCTGCCGCAGAATGAAGGCGTTCTGCGCGACGATCGCCATGATGAGCGAGGCGCCGAGAGCAAAGCCGGAGAGTGACGCTGAGAACATGGGCAAGGTCCGAGAGCTCGAGGAAAGGTCAGAAGAGCGACATCTGCGCGGCGGGCTTGGGAGGCGGGTCCTGCGGTTCCGCCAGGGCGATCGGCTTCTGGAGGTCGGCGCCCATGTTGGCCACCTTGTTGACGAGGTCTGACACGGGCACTGCTTCGAAAAGGTCATCGGGCGCCGGCCGCATCAGGTCGGCCACGTCCCGCGGCTCCTGCGTCCTGCAGTCGAGCCATCGCGAGAACTCCTGCGGCGGGATGACAACCGGCATGCGGTCATGGATGCCGCGAATGACGGCGTTCGCCCTGGTGGTCAGGATGGCGGCCGTATCGAGCTCGGAGCCGTCGGCCGAGGCGTAGGTCTCCATCAGCCCTCCGAAGGCGACGAGACCGCCGTCTCGCGGCCTGATCCAGTAGGGCTGCGCCTTCAGACTGGTCTCCCTGGGCGGGCGACGCCATTCGTAGAAGCCCGAGGCGGGAACGAGGATGCGCCGGTGGCGCATGGCGGCCCGGAAGGAAGCCTTGCCCTCCGCCGTCTCGGCGCGGGCGTTGATCAGCAGCGGGAAGTCCCTCATGTCCTTCACCCAGCCGGGGATGAAGCCCCAGCGGGCGTGAAGCGCACGCCGGTCCGGCAGGTTGCTGCCCGGCTGGCGATGTTCGGCGGGTGCGACCACGAGAATCGGCTGGGTCGGCGCGATGTTGTAGCGCGCCGGGAAATCCTCGATGTCGATGACGCTCAGGAAATGCAGGATCTCCTCGGGCGTCGCGGTCAGCGCATAGCGTCCACACATGCGGTTGTCATCGCACCCCCTTCGGAAGCGGTCAAGGAAGGCTCAGGACCGCGGCCCGAACAGGATCAGCGTCGCACCGGCGAGGCAAACGAGGCCGCCGGTCACGTCCCACCGGTCGGGAAGGCGTCCCTCGACCAGCCAGAGCCAGAGGATGGAGGCGACGATGTAGATGCCGCCATAGGCGGCATAGGTCCGGCCGGCCGCCTCGCTCGGAACGAGCGCAAGCACGGCGGCGAAGAGGGCAAGCGAGACCATGCCGGGCGCCAGCCACCATGCGGGCTTGTCCAGCCGCCACCAGGCCCAGAAGGCGAAACACCCGGCGATTTCGGCAAGGGCGGCAACGGCGAAGAGAAGGTATGCCTTCATGTATGTCTGGTCCGTCCTGTTCCGGTTCGTCGCGATTCGTTTTACCCTGCCGGCGACCAGGGACCAAATCCGCATGACCGCATCTTACGCGCCGCCCGCGCTCGCCTCCTCCGCCATTCTCGAACGAGACGGCCGCTACCTGCTGATTCGCCGGCGCCATCCGCCCTCAGCAGACCTCTACGCCTTTCCGGGCGGGCGCGCGGAGCCGGGAGAAACGCCGGAGCGGACGGCGCTGCGGGAGTTCTTCGAGGAGACCGGTATCCAGGCGCGCGATCCGCGGCTGTTTGCTACCTACGACATCAGGACAGAGCGTGCGGACGGTGAAACGGGAACGCATTTCCTGCTTTCCGTCTTCCGGGTTTCTGCCGACGCCACGACGGAAGCCGTCGCAGGGGATGATGCGGCGGACCAGGGCTGGTATACGCTGGATGAGATTCGGGCACTCCCGGTTCCGGAAAGCGTTCTCGACTGCGTCGAGAAGCTTGCCGCGGGCCCCTGAAGCAGCGAGAGCAAGAAAACCATGCGTCAACAAATGCGAGCCTGTGCGACGATCCTGAGCCTGATCACGTTCGCGTTCGCCGTACCGCCGCTCTCGGCCCAGGAAACCGCCCCTCCCCCGGCAACGGCCGCCCCCGCGCCGGAAGACAAGCCCGCTCCATATGACCAGCAGCTCTCGCGGCTGGCCGAAATCCTCGGATCGCTGCAATATCTGCGGACGCTCTGCGGCCAGACATCGGACGACTGGCGCACCGTCATGCAGGACCTGCTGAAAGCCGACACGGCCAGCGAACCCAACCGGCGCGAGCGCCTTACGGCTGCCTTCAATCGCGGCTACCGTTCATTTGCAGCGATTCATACCACATGCACCGACGCAGCCAGGACGGCGGAAGAGCGTCACCGTAACGAAGGCGCAACACTCGCCGGAGAAATTGCCGCCCGCTTCGGAAATTAGGGCATTATTTACCTCCTTTTCTGGCAGGCCGTGTCGTTTTGGTAAAAGGCTGCTACAGTTCTTAACGACAAAGTAACCCACGGGTCACCGAGGAAGACATGATGCAGACAGGCCGCAACGATATCGACGACATGATTGTCCACGAGAAGATGCAGGTCGCGCTGGAATACCAGAACGAGGCCTGGGCGGACGGAATGGCCGACGGAATCGAACCCGAGATCATTGCTGATGCCGCGTTCGCGCTCGCCATGCGCGAGACGATCCGGATTCACGGCGAAATAGGCGCCGAAGCCATGCTGGAGACCCTCCGCGAGAGGATGCTGGCAGGCGAATTCTCCCCGGAACGCAGTCTTCAATAAAGCGCGGAGCGTTCCGATGCACATGGCACCGGGCAGCTTCAGACGGAGCTACACTGTCGGCGGCCGCGCGTTCGCCGCGATCCTGTTGATGCTTGCGCTCCTTCCCGCACCCGCGGAGGCGCTCTCGGACATCGCCCCGAATCGCGACCTCGAGCAGAAGAGCCCATCCGCCGAGGAGGAAGATGAGATGGCCCCCGGCCTGCCTCTTCCCGAACCCCTCGTCAACCGATCCGCGCCGCGCGACGGCGAAGCGCAGGAAGCCGACCAGCCCGAGGCAGCAGAACCCGCCGAACCCGCTGCCGAAATCATTCACGATGCCGCGCTCCTTCCGGAGCCGGTTCGCCGGATGCGCGAACTGATCGCCGAGGCCGCCGCCTCCGGTGACATCGAACGGCTCCGGCCGCTGACGACCGGGCCGCGCCAGACGATCATCAACGGCGAGATCAGCGATCCGATCGATGCGATGAGAAGCTATTCGGGCGACCCGGAAGGGCTGGAAATCCTCGCCATCCTCCTCGACATCCTCTCGACCGGCGCTGCCCGGATGGATGCCGGCACCGAGGAGGAAGTCTATGTCTGGCCCTATTTCGCGGGACGTCCGCTCGCCTCCCTGACGCCGCCCGAGCGGGTTGAACTGCTCAGGATCGTCACTGCCGGAGACCTGATGGGGATGGAGGAAAGCGGCAACTACAACTTCTACCGCCTGGCTATCACGCCGGACGGAGAATGGAAGTCGTTCACCGGCGGAGACTGAGCGCAGCCTCATGATCCCTTGCTGTGCCGGCGGCAAATGCCTAACTGGTAGCAGCAAGAACCGCCGAGTCCCTTCATGCCCGCTGCCTATCTCCAGAACCGACGCTTCATCCGGATTTCCGGACAGGAGGGGGAGCATTTCCTCCAGAACCTGATCACGACGGATATCGCCTCCCTGCCGCCCGGCGAGGCGCGCCCGGGAGCACTGCTGACGCCGCAGGGAAAGATCCTCTTCGATTTCATGGTCTGGCGCGACGGCGACGCCTTCGTCCTCGAGACCGATTCGGATCAGATGGAGGCGCTGGTCCGGCGGCTGACCATGTACAAGCTGCGCGCGGCGGTCGAGATTTCGGCAATGGACGAGCATGGCGCGACCCTAATTTGGGGGGATGGGGCCTCAGTCGCGGGTCCGGAGGACGTCCGGTTTTCCAGGGCCGGCATCCGGCTGGTCCGGCTCGCCGGACAGGTGGAAGCCGACGTGCCTGAAGGCGACTACGACCTCCTGCGGGTGGAGGCGGGTATCGCCGCATCAGGGGCCGACTTCGACCTGCAGGACGCCTTCCCGCACGACGTGCTGATGGATTTGAACGGCGGGCTTTCCTTCCGCAAGGGCTGCTATGTCGGCCAGGAGGTTGTGTCCCGCATGCAGCATCGCGGCACCGCGAGACGCCGGCTGGTCAGGATCGAGGCCGAAGCGCCGCTTCCGCCGACGGGCACGGAGATCACAGCCGCGGGCAAACCCGTCGGCAGGCTCGGCACCGTCCGGGACAGGCAGGCGCTTGCGATCGTTCGCACGGACCGGGTGGGCGCCGCGGTCGCGGCGGGCATCCCGTTGCTCGCCGGCGAGGTTACCCTGACAGCAAGCCTTCCCGACTGGAGCGGCCTCGCCTTCCCCGCGCAGGAAGGGGATGAGCCGTGAGCCGGAACTCGCACCGTGCCTGGCAGCGGATGCTGTCCGGTCGGCGGCTCGACCTGCTCGATCCCTCGCCGCTCGACATCGAGATTTCCGACATCGCCCACGGGCTTGCCCGCGTCGCCCGCTGGAACGGCCAGACCCGCGGCGACCACGCGTTTTCCGTCGCCCAGCATTGCCTCGTCGTCGAGGAAATCTACCGGCGCTGCACCGACAGCGATTGCCAGAACCTCATGATGGTCCTGCTGCACGATGCGCCGGAATATGTCATCGGCGACATGATATCGCCCTTCAAGTCGGTGGTCGGCGGCGGCTACAAGACCGTAGAGCACCGCCTTGAGGCGGCCATCCACCTGCGTTTCGGCCTGCCCGCCCATCCCGGTCGCGAACTGAAGGCGCAGATCAAGAAGGCCGACACGATCGCCGCCTTCTTCGAGGCCACCGAGCTTGCCGGCTTTTCGGTCGAGGAGGCCCGAAAATTCTTCGGGCAGCCGCGGAGCATTACGCGGGAGATGCTGCCGCTGGAGCCGATGCCGGCGCTGGAGGCTCAGTCGCTGTTCCTCCGGCGCTTCACGGAACTCGATGCTGAGCGCATGTCGGAGATACGCCCGTGACCGCGATCATCGTCTGTCCGCTCGGCAGCATCGCCGAACTCGCGACACGCCACAGGGCAAGCCATCTGATCAGCCTGATGGCGGAGAAGCACGACTTCCACCGTCCCGGCCTCATCTCGGCGGACCGTCACCTGGTGCTGAAGATGAACGACATCGCCTTTGCCGGGACCGGCGATCTCGTGGCGCCGGCCGAAGAGCATGTCGTGCAACTGATCGACTTCGTGCGGCGCTGGGACCGGACCTCTCCCATGGTGATCCACTGCTGGATGGGCGTGTCCCGCTCGCCGGCCGCGGCGGCAATCGCCTCGCTCGCCATCGATCCCGAGGAGGACGATTTCGAGCTTGCCGGGCGATTGCGGCGGGTCGCGCCGCATGCGACGCCGAACCCCCGACTGATCGAATTCGGCGACCGCCTGCTTGGACGCGACGGCCGCCTGATCGCCGCGATCAAGGCGATCGGACGGGGCTCAGAGACCGACGGGCGAGCCTCGTTCGTGCTGCCGCTCCGCCATCCCTAGCACCGAGAAAATCAACATAATCAACGCGAAAACGCCGGTTCCTCGAAAGTCCGCTCAACTTGCTTGACCTCCCTCCTGCCTGCCCCAATTAGCGGGCAGGCTTAAGGACACGGAGTAGACAGGCGAATGGAACAGGCATCCGATGCAGTAGTCGCCACGCGCGCGGCCCTTGCGCAACTGATGGCGCTGGCGGTCCAGTATTCCTTCTCGATCATCGGCGCGCTCGTGCTTCTGACCGTCGGCTGGATCGCATCGCGGCTGCTCAGCCGATGGGCGTTCGACGGGGTATCGCGCATCCGCGGGATCGACGTGACGCTCGCCCATTTCTTCTCGCAGGTGGTGCGCTACGGGGTCCTCGTCATCGTCATCGTCATGGTGCTCGGCCAGTTCGGCGTGCAGACGGCCTCGATCCTGGCGGCGCTCGGGGCGATCGGCCTTGCGATCGGCCTCGCGCTCCAGGGGACCCTCCAGAACATCGCAGCCGGCATCATGCTGCTCGTGCTGCGGCCCTTCCGCGTCGGCGAGGCGATCGAGACCAACGACGTCAACGGCACGATCGTCGATATCGGCCTCTTCGCGACCGAGTTGCGGACCTATGACGGGCTTTACCGGCTGGCGCCCAATTCGACACTCTGGAACGTGCCGATCACCAACTACAGCCGGCTCAAGACCCGCATGCATGATTTCAAGGTGCGCATCGCCTACGAGGACGACATCGACAAGGCGCTCGGCATCATGCTCGACCTCGTGAACAAGGACCGGCGGGTGCTGAAGGATCCGGCCCCCACCGCCTATGTCGACACTTTCGGCGACAGTTCCGTGGTGCTGACGCTCCGCTACTGGGCAAACAGCGACGTGTGGTGGAACACCACGCGAGACGTGACCAAGGGGGTGAAGGAAGCGTTCGACGCGCAGGGCATCACCATCCCCTATCCGCAGGTGACCTACCGCGCCCGCAACGAGGAGCAGTATCCGCCGCTCTTGGACCGGGCCGAAGAAGCCCCGCCGACGAGGAACTGAGGCCGGCAGTCGAAATAAGGCCCGGGGACGAGCGCCCGGGCCCTTGCCGTTTAATCAGTTCGCCATGGTGGAGCGGTGCGCCCAACCGGTCATCCGCTTCTCGATCCACGCCATCAGCGCGTACATGGCGATCCCCTCGACGG
Organism: Pseudorhizobium sp. NPDC055634; assembly: GCF_053618655.1. Lineage (NCBI taxonomy): Bacteria > Pseudomonadati > Pseudomonadota > Alphaproteobacteria > Hyphomicrobiales > Rhizobiaceae > Pseudorhizobium > Pseudorhizobium sp. NPDC055634. The sequence continues at coordinate 40,927 of NZ_JBSHHW010000005.1, forward strand.
CGAGCGCGAGGAGCCCGGCAAAAACCAGCGGGACGTTGAACTGGCTCTGGGCCGAGCTCATCATGTTGCCGAGACCGTAGTTGGCGGCAACCGTCTCGCTCAGCACGGAGCCCACGAAGGCGAGCGTGATGGCGATCTTCAGCGATCCGAAAAAGTAGGGCATCGAACGGGGGATGCCGACCTTCAGCATGATGTCGATCTTGCGCGCGCCCAGCGCCCGCAGCACATCCTCGGTCTCCGGCTCGATCGTGGCGAGCCCGGTCGCGACGTTGACGACGATCGGGAAGAAGGAGATCAGGAAGGCGGTGATCACCGCCGGGATGGTGCCGATGCCGAACCAGATGACGAGGATCGGTACCACGGCCACCTTCGGGATCGCGTTGAAGCCGATCATCAGCGGGTAGAGCCCGGCATAGATGGTCTTCGACCAGCCGATGAAGAGGCCAAGCGCCAATCCGCCGGCGACCGCAAGGGCAAAGCCGAGCGTGGTGGTGAACAGCGTCTGCAGCGAGTTCTTCCAGATCGCCGACCAGTATTGCACGACGGCCTCGAACACGCGGCTCGGCGCCGGCAATACGGTGACCGGGGTATCGAGCGCGATCACCAGCAGTTCCCAGCCGGCAAACAGGCCGAGCGTGTAGAGCCAGGGGGCAGCCCGCACCCAGTTGATGCGCAGCGGCTTTGCCTTGGGCGGCACGGTTGGCGTGGTGGTTTCGGTGACGATGGTCATGCCGCCACCCTCGCGCTGGCGATTTCGCCGTGCAGTTCGTGGACGAGGTCGTTGAAGCGTTTCTCGTACATGACCTCCAGATCGCGGGGTCGCTCGAAGGGGACGTGGTGCTCGCGCAGGATGCGGCCGGGGCGCGCGCTCATCACGAAGATCTTGTCGGCGAGGAAGGCGGCCTCGCGCAGGTCATGCGTGACGAGGACGATGGTGACGCCCTGCGCCGCGTGCAGGTCGCGGATCACGCACCAGAGTTCTTCGCGCGTGAAGGCGTCGAGCGCGCCGAAGGGCTCGTCGAGCATGAGGAGTTCCGGCTCGTGGATCAGCGCGCGACAGAGATTGGCGCGCTGCTGCATGCCGCCGGACAACTGCCAGGGGAACTTGGCGCCGAAACCCTTGAGGCCCACGAGTTCCAGGAGATGCTCCGCCTTCGCGACATATTCCTTCTTGTTTGCCCGCAGGCGGTGGCGGTGCTTCTCGACGATCTCCAGCGGCAGGAGGATGTTCTCGAGCGTGGTGCGCCACGGAAGCATGGTCGGGTTCTGAAACGCCATGCCGACGATCGAGACCGGCTGCGTGACCTGCCGCCCCGCGACGATGACGGTCCCCTTCTGCGGGATGTGAAGCCCGGTGACGAGCTTCATCAGGGTGGACTTGCCGCAGCCCGACGGTCCGACGACGGCGGCGAAATCGCCCTTGCCGACCCGCATGGTGAGGCCCGAGACGGCGAGCGTGCCTTCCGCGCCGCCATACCGCATGTCGACGTCGTCGATGGAAACGAGGTAGGACATCGTCTTCTTCTTCTGCTCATGGGAGCGCCCTGGCGCCCCGGTTCGCCCTATGGGCACCCTCCCCCGAAACCCCGGGGGAAGGTCCTGGTGACGGATGGGACGTCGCGCCGATTACGGCAGCATCCGGTCTTCCTTGGCGGGCAGGAAGCTCGGGTCGAACACCTGGTCCGCCTTCACATTGCCCTTCAGGCCCATGGAGACCTTGAGGGTCTCGATGGAGGCGCCGAGGCGATCCATGTCGACGCCGCCGAAGCCGTTCTCGACGACATAGGGCGTCTTGATGTTCATGGCGTTCGCCATACCGAGGCGCTCGACCTCGATGTCGACGTTGAGCGTCTCGTTGCGTTTCAGGACGGCAGCCGCACCTTCTTCCGGATTGGCGACGGCATCGGCAAAGCCCTTGGCCAGCGCCCGGAGGAAGCCCTTGACCGCCTCGGGGTTTTCGGCCGCGAAGTCGGTGTTCACCATCACGGAGTTGCCGTAGAGGTTGAGACCGTTCTCCGCCATCAGGATGGTGGCGATGTCGTCGTCGCCGATGCCCTGCGCCTTGAGGTTGAGGATCACCGAGAAGGCGAAGCCGAAGACCGCGTCGACATCGCCCTTGGCGAGCATGGGCTCGCGCACGGGAAAGCCGATCGATTCGATGACGATATTGCTGTCGTCGATCGCGGCGGCCTCCTTGAAGGCCTTCCACTGCGCAAACGCGCCATCCGGCGGCGGGGCGCCGAGCTTCTTGCCTTCCAGCGACTTCGGATCCTCGGTGACGCCGAGCGACTTGCGCCCGACCACGGCAAACGTCGGACGTTCATAGACCATCATGACCGCCCGAACCTTCTGGGACGGATCCTCATCGAGGAACTTGATCAGCGAATTGATGTCGCCGAAGCCCATCTGGTAGGTGCCGGTCGCCACGCGCGGGATCGCCTCCACCGAGCCATTGCCGGTGTCGATGGTCACGTCGAGGCCTTCCTCCTTGAAGTAGCCCTTGTCGGCCGCAAGCAGGAAGCCGGCAGCCGGGCCTTCGAACTTCCAGTCGAGCGTGAACTTGATGGCGGTCTCCGCAAGCGCGGCCGAAGGCAGGCCGAGGCCGGCGGCCACGACCGCGGCGGTCGCGAGCTTGGTGATGTGTCTGCGCGTGAACATTTTTTTGTGGTCCCCCTGCTGGTGTCTTGATGCCTCATTCAAAACAGCAAGACGATCCGTGTGCAAGCGATATCTGCCTAGATTTTCACCAAAACTTTAGTCGCACATTGTTTGAACAGTTGCGCGCACTGCGCAGGTGCAGCGTGCCCGCGACGGAGGCACGCGGCCGACGTTTATCGGTCCCCTCCACGGTTTTGGTTTTCGCCGCCGGCATGTATAAGCAGGAACATTTTCGGGACCGGGCGACATTCATGGAACTGCTTCTGCTCATCGCCGTCGTGCTGGCAATCGTCTGGCAAAGGAAGACCTCGCACCGGCTCGCCAGGGTCGAGGACGAACTTGTCGCGGTGCGCAAGCGAATCGACACGCTCGCTCCCCTGCCCCGTGAGAACACGGAAAGCCGGGACAGCATTGCCGAAATCGCCGATGTCGCCGGGCCTTCGCCCGAGCAGAGCGTGGAGGTAGCCGCAGCAGGCGCACAGCTGACGGTCCAGGAACCGGCGGGCAAGGTTCAGCCTCCTGTCGTCGACAAGGCGGCACGGGACACGTTGGAGAGCAATCTCGGCGCGCGCTGGGCCGTGTGGGTGGGCGGCGTCGCGCTGGCGCTCGGGGGCGTCTTCCTCATCCGCTACTCGATCGAGAGCGGCTTGATCGGACCCCGGGCACGTCTCGTCCTGGCAGGACTGTTCGGCCTCCTCCTCGTCGGCGCCGGAGAAACCATCCGCCGCCGGATGGCGACATCGATCGCGGAACGCTACGGCAATGCGATGATCCCGGGGGCACTGACGGCCGCCGGCGCGATCACGCTTCTCGGCGCCACCTATGCCGCCCACGGCTATTACGGTTTCATCGGACCGACGCCGGCCTTCCTGCTGCTTGCGGTGATCTCGTTCGCAACCCTTGCCCTGTCGCTGCTGCACGGCCAGGCGCTCGCCGGACTGGGACTGGCGGGATCGCTGCTGACGCCCGCTTTCGTCGCCTCCAGCGCTCCTGATCCGTGGATATTCTTCGGCTTCCTCGCATTGGCCTGGCTCGGAACGGCCGCCGCCGCCCGGCTGCGCGGCTGGACGCTCGTGCCGATGCTGGCCAATCTTGGCCTCGGCGCATGGATCATTCTCTATCTCTTCGAGACCTACCCGCCGGACGTGACGCAGCCGACGCTCGCCTTGCTGGTGATGATCGCCGGGACGGCCTTCGTCTGGCCGGGCCGCGGGACTGACGAGCCGCCTGCCGCCGAGACCTGGTGGCGCTTCCTCCGGCGTCGTCCGCTCGGGATCAGCCTGTCGCTGTCGATCGTCACGGTGATTTCGGCGCTCACCATGATGGCCGCCAACGACGTATGGTCGATCATCCCGCCCTTCGCCGCGGCCTCGCTTGTCGCGGCCCTTGCGGCGCTCGGCGCGGCGCGATCCTACGCCGTCTGGCCGGCGGTGCTTTCAGCGGTCGGCGCCGTCGCCTGCATCGGGCTGATGACGATCATCCTCCTCGACAACGCTCCGATACCGATGGTCGATGGCGGGACGGCGCCGCCCCTCACCTTCGGCCTGGAGATTGCGATAAGCCTTGGCCTCGGCGCGCTCTTCACCTTCCTCGGCTACGTCTTCCTGCGTCGCGCCGGCGACCGGGAGCCGAAATTCGCGGCCCTTTGGGCACTCTCCATGTCGGCGGTGCCGGTCGCGCTGGCGACGATCAGCCTCCTGAATTTCGGCAACCTGTCCACGGACTGGGTGCACGGTCTCTACGGACTGGCGCTCGGAGCCGTGCTGCTCGCCATCGCCCGGCTGCGGATGGGGCAGAGCCATGCGGGCGAAGCGGACCGGGCCGCCAATCTCGTGGCGCTGGGCTCCTTCGGCGCAATCGCTTTCGGCCTCCATGCGCTGACGACCGGCGCCGCGACGACGATCCTGGTCGCGATTGCCGGCTTCGCCTATGTGCTGGCGACGCGCTGGCGGCCGTGGCCGGCCTTTCCGTGGGTGATGGGCGCGGCGATCCTCCTCGTGTTCGCCCGCATCGCCTGGGATCCGACCCTGGTCGGTCCGGACCAGCTCGGCACCACGCCGTTCTGGAATGCGCTCCTGCCGGGCTACGGCATTCCGGCCGTCCTCGCCGTTCTCGCCGCCTACCTGCTGCGTGACTGGCCGGGCCGACGGGCGCTGAACTTCCTCCAGGCGCTCGCCGCGCTGATGGTGATGACGGCGCTTGCCGTCCTCGTGCGCCATGCGATGAACGGCGGCGTTCTCGACGACCGGGTGCCGACGCTCGGCGAGCAATCGATCTACACGCTGCTGACGATAGGCCTCGCCGCAACCCTGATGACGCTCGACACGCGCGCCCCGAGTCCCGTCTTCCGCTACGGCTCGATGTTTGCCGGGGTGATCGCCACCGTGAACGTGCTGTCGCTCCACGTCTTCGCGCTCAACCCGTATTTCAGCGGCGAGAGCACCGGGGAATGGCCCTTCGTGAACCTGCTTCTGATCGGCTACCTCATGCCGGCTCTCTGCTATGCGGGGATTGCCTATGACGCCCGCGACAAGCGTCCCGCACCCTATGTCATGATGCTGGCCCTCGCGGGTTCGCTGCTCGGCTTCTTGTGGGCGACGCTTTCGGTCCGCCGCTTCTGGCACGGCGAGAACATCGCCGGCTGGAAGGATTTCCTGCCGAACGAGACCTACTCCTATTCCGTCGTCTGGCTGCTGATCGGCGTCGTGCTGCTGGTCGTCGGATCGCGGCTTGACGCGAGGAGCCTGCGGCTTGCCTCCGCGGGGCTGGTCATCATCACGGTGCTGAAGGTCTTCCTGATCGACATGTCCAACCTCGAGGGCATATTGCGGGCGCTTTCCTTCATCGGGCTCGGCATCGTGCTGATGGGGATCGGCCTCTTCTACCAGAAGATCCTCGCCCGCCGCCCGGCCTCCCCGCCGGAACCGCCGCCGACGTCCGAGAGCAAGTCATGAGCGGCTCGTTCGCACAGGCATTCGCGCCCCACGAGGCGCTTGCCGAAGCGCTTCTGCCGCATGCCACGGAAGGGGACGATGGGTCCCACGACGTCGCTCACCTGATCCGCGTCTTCCGCAATGCCATGCGCATCCACGCCGTGGAAGGCGGGGACGAGCGTATCCTTGCCGCGGCCGTCATGCTGCACGACTGCGTTGCCGTCGAGAAGAACTCGCCCTTGCGCGCCGAAGCCTCCCGCCTGGCCGCCGAAAAGGCCTCCGCCATCCTCGAAACGCTGGGATGGGTGGCGGCCGACATCGCCGCCGTTGCCCACGCCATCACCGCGCACAGCTTTTCCGCCAAGGTCGAGCCGGAGACGATCGAAGCCAGGGTGCTGCAGGATGCCGACCGGCTGGATGCGATCGGCATGATCGGCGCCGCCCGGTGCTTCTATATCGCGGGCCGGATGGGCTCGGGCCTCTACGACCCCGCCGATCCGCTCGCGAAGGACAGGCCGCTCGACGACAGGCGTTTTGCCATCGACCATTTCGAGGCTAAGCTGTTCCGGCTTGCCGACGGGTTCCGAACGCAGACCGGACGCCGTCTCGCCGAGGAGCGGCACGAGCGCCTCGCCCACGTGCTGGAACTCTTCCTCGACGAAATCTGAAGGTTTTCCATGAAGGTCAGCGAACTCAACGTCTACCCCCTGAAGAGCGGCCGCGGGATCGCCTTGACGGAGGCCGAAATCGGCCCGGCCGGCATTCCAGGCGACCGCGTTATGATGGTGACGGGTCCAGACGGCATGTTCATCACCCAGCGCGAACTGCCGGCGCTTGCCCGCCTCCGCGTCACGCCGCAGGCATCCTCGGTCGAGATCGGGATGGACGGCGCGGAAAGCATCACGGTCGACAGGCCCGATCCGGCCCGGCGCATGGACGTCGTCGTGTGGAAATCCCCGGTTTCGGCGGCGGTTGCCGGCGAGGAGGCGAACAGGACGCTTTCCCGCTGGCTGGGGCGGGACGTGCGGCTCGTCTTCTTCGACAACCAGTCCCGCCGCACGGCCAGCAGCGACTGGGCGGGCGAGGACACGCCGGTGACCTTCGCGGACGGATACCAGGTGCTGATCACCACGACTGCCTCGCTTGCGGCGATCAATGCCGACATGCGCGCGCATGGCGAGGGCGAGATCGGCATGGAGCGCTTCCGCCCGAACATCGTCGTCGAGACCGACGAAGCCTGGGCGGAGGACGGCTGGGACGCGGTCGAGATCGCGGGCATCACCTTCGATCTGGTCAAGCCCTGCGCCCGCTGCATCATGACGACACAGGACCAGCAGACCGGCTCGCGCGAAGTCGCAAGCCCGATGGCGGCCATGGGGCGCATCCGCATGTCGGCGGACCGCCGGGTTCCCGGCCCGCTCTTCGGCTGGAACGCCGTGCCGCGCCAGACCGGCCGCATCCGCCTCGGCGAAGAAGTCCGGGTGATATCGCGCAAGGAAATGCCCTGGCAGTTAAAAAGACGCTGAATCTGCCCTTGCCAGAGATCGGGTGATCGGTATCCTCGATCGCGGAGTTGTCAGACAACCTGCCTCCTCCGTTCATGGCCGTAGCGGGGGATAGCCCGGCGGCTCTTCAGGGACTGCATTCTACATGACATCTCGGGCGACCGGTCTCGTCTTCGCGCTGATGGCGGTGACGATCTTCTCCATCCAGGACGGTGTTTCCAAGCATCTTGCCGACAACTATCCGGCCGTCTTCATCGCCATGATGCGCTACTGGGCCTTCGCGGCCTTCGCCCTGGCCTTCGCGAGCCGCTCCCGCGGGGGGATAAGGGGCACGGCGACCACGCCGCGACCTTGGCTGCAGGTCTTTCGCGGCGTGCTGCTCGCCGCCCAGATCGTCGTCGCCATAACCGCCTTTGCCGTCGTCGGCCTTGCCCAGAGCCAGGCGATCTTCCAGTCGGCCCCGCTGATGGTGGCGCTCCTGTCCATGCCGCTTCTGGGCGAGCGCGTCGGCTGGCGCCGCTGGACCGCGATCGGCGTCGGCTTTCTCGGCGTGCTCCTCATCCTCAAGCCGGAAGCGGGCGGCTTCGACGTCGGCCTGCTGCTGCCGATCGCCGGCGCCGTCATCTACAGCCTCTATTCCATCACCACGCGGCTTGCGAGCCGCACCGACACCGCCAATACCAGCTTCTTCTACACCGGGGTTGCCGGGGCGGTGGCGATCTCGCTCATCGGGCCGTTCTACTGGACGAGCTTCGAAGGCAACGACGGCTGGCTGATGCTTCTCCTCTGCGTCCTGGGCGTGGCCGGGCATTACCTGCTGATCCGCGCCTTCGACTACATCGACGCGGTGATCGTCCAGTCGATGTCCTACCTGCAGTTGGTTCTGGTCACCATGATCGGCGTCTTCATCTACGGCGAGACACTCGGCTTCAACATGGTCGCCGGCTCGATCATCGTCGTCGCCGCGGGCCTCTTCACCATCTACCGGGAAGCGCGGTCGGGGCGCCGCGCTGTGAAGATCGACCCGCCCGGCGAACTCTGACATCCATCAATTTCGATGATGAATGACTGAGGAAAACTGACTTTGTCGCCATCCGCCGCGGCGATATGGTGCCTGACGTGACTCAAGCTGGAGCGATCCGATGACGCAGCCCGCCCAACACAACCCGATGCCCTGGCTGATCATCGTCGCCGGTTCGCTGATTGCCGTCCTGACCTTCGGGCCGCGCTCGGCCATGGGCTTCTTCCAGCTTCCCATGCTTGCCGATACCGGCTGGGACCGCTCGACCTTCGGACTCGCCATGGCCGTCCAGAACCTGAGCTGGGGTCTTGGCCAGCCGATCTTCGGGGCGCTCGCCGACAGGTACGGCACGGGCCGCATGCTCGCGCTCTCCGGCGTCCTCTACGCGGTCGGCCTCGTCCTCATGGCGACTGGGACGTCGATCGTGGGGCTCTATATCGGCGGCGGCGTGCTTGTGGGACTTGCGGTCGCGGCCGGTTCGTTCGGCGTCATCCTGTCGGCATTCGCGCGCAACGTGACGCCGCAGCAGCGGTCCTTCGCATTCGGCATCGGAACGGCCGCGGGATCGGCGGGCATGTTCCTGTTCGCCCCGCTGAGCCAGGGCCTGATCTCCACCTACGGATGGTCGGACAGCCTCGTGATCATGGCCGGGCTGATGCTGCTCGTGCCGCTTCTCGCTTATCCCCTGCGCGGCAACGCCTCCTCCGGCACGCAGTCGCAGGCGGAGTTCAAGCAGACCACCGGCGAGGCGCTGCGCGAAGCGTTCGGCCACCAGAGCTACCTTCTTCTCGTCAGCGGCTTCTTCGTCTGCGGCTTCCAGGTGGCGTTCATCACGGCCCATTTCCCGGCCTATCTCGGCGATATCGGCATTGCGGCCAGCTATGCGGTGATCGCCATGGCGCTGATCGGCTTCTTCAACATCATCGGCTCACTGGCGGCCGGGGTGATCGGCCAGCATTACTCGAAGCCGCATTTCCTCGCCTATATCTATATCGGCCGGTCGATCGCGGTGACGGCCTTCCTCCTGCTTCCGCAGTCGCCGTTCTCCGTCATCGTGTTCTCGATCGTCATGGGGCTTCTGTGGCTCTCCACCGTGCCGCCGACGAACGCGCTGGTGGCGATCATGTTCGGCACACGTCATCTCGGTATGCTCGGCGGCATCGTGTTCCTCTCCCACCAGGTCGGGTCGTTCCTCGGTGTCTGGATGGGCGGCTATCTCTACGACCGCTTCGGCTCCTACGATCCGGTCTGGTGGTTCGGCGTGGTGCTCGGCCTGTTCGCCGCGATCGTTCACTGGCCGATCCGCGAGAAGGCGGTGACGCGCCCCCTGCCCGAGGCCCAGCCCGCCTGATCAGCCGGCCCGCTTTTCCTCGTCGAGCGCCAGCGCCTTGAGGGCCGCCTGGACGAAGCCGTCGCGTGCGGCGTTCTCGACGATCCCGCGCGGCTCGTAGATGTGTCGATGGAGGAAGAAGCCGGTGAGCCGGAAGGCCTGGGCCATGCTGGCGGCATCGGCCGCGTTCGTCGCGCCGTCGCGCAGAAAGCCCGGCAGCGCTAGAAGACGGTCCGCATAGGGAGCGCCCGCCGCGCCGCAGACCGCCCGACCGGACTTCGGCGAGACGTATCGCAGGTCCTCCAGCGAGCCGGTGGCGGCGCATTCCGTCAGGTCGAGGCCGTAGCCGAGGTCGTTGAGGATCGCCAGTTCGAAGCGGATGAACAGTTCGCCGGCGTCGGCGGGGTCGTCCATCGTCTCCAGGATGACGTCGAGCGCCTCGTAGAGGTGCGGATGGGGGTCACGCTCCGGAAGGAGCCGCAGGAGGGCGCCCATGGCCTGCACGGCATAGACCGACGTCGCCCGCTCCATCAGCCGGGCGGCCCGCAGGCGCAGCGGCTCCAGCTTGAATTCGCCGAGATGTTCGTCGAGCCTCGCCCGCCAGACCGCTTCGACGCGATTTCCGGGCTGGAGGACGGGCTGCATGCTGCGCGATCGGCCGGAGCGGACAAGGCCGAGATGCCGGCCGCGCGAGCGCGTCATCACCTCGGCGATGACGCTTGTCTCGCCGTGGCGCTTGACCCCGATTATGATCGCCTCGTCCTGCCACTGCATCGATATCTGGACCGCTTTACCGACGGCTTCAATTCTAGCCGATAAGTCCCTGCTGCCGAATCACATTTCTCGCCACATTATCGGCCCTGGCGGGAACAAAGTGCGGGGCTGCGGAATTGCCCCGGCGAATTCCGACCCCAGGAGCTTCCATGAAGTATCTTCCGTTCGCCTTCCTGATCGCCGCCTCCCCGACCCTGGCCCTCGCCCAGTCTCCGGACCTGGAAAAGGCCTGCGTTTCCGTGGCCCAGAACTTCCTTCTCGTTCCCGCGATCAAGACCGGAGTGGTCCAGTCCTTTCCCGAGCTCGATCCGCCCGGCGCAAGGCTGACCTATTCCACCCGCGAAAATCCCCAGCAGAGCGATTTCACCAACGAGATCGTCTGCGAGTTCGGCAGCGCGACGCCTCCCCTTGCCCTCACCCGCTTCTGCATCTCCGACACATGCTATTCGGAAAACGAGCAGGAGCCGGAGAACCGCCGGCGCTACCTCGAGGTGAAGGCGCTGATGGACCGGCAGAAATAGCCGGCCTCAGCCCTTCGGGAATTCGAGCCCCATTTCGCGGAAGCGGGCGGGATCGTCGCCCCAGTTTTCGCGGACCTTGACGAAGAGGAAGAGGTGGACGGGCTGTTCAAGGATCTCGGACAGCTCCTTGCGGGCGGCCGTCGAGATCGCCTTGATGGCCTCGCCGCCCTTGCCGAGAGCGATCTTCTTCTGGCTCTCGCGCTCCACGTAGATGACCTGTTCGATGCGGACGGAGCCGTCCTTGCGCTCTTCCCACTTCTCCGTCTCCACGTGGGAGGCGTAGGGGAGTTCCTGGTGAAGGCGCAGGAAGAGCTTCTCGCGAGTAATCTCCGCGGCGAGCTGGCGCATCGGCAGGTCCGATATCTGGTCCTCGGGGTAGTACCACGGTCCTTCCGGCAGGCGTTCGGCGAGGAAGTCCATCAGGTCCTCGCAGCCCGAGCCGGTGGTCGCGGAAATCATGAAGGTGCGCTCGAACTCGACCGCTTCGTTCGCGGTGGCCGCAAGCTTGAGCAGATCCTCCGCCTTCACCCGGTCGATCTTGTTCAGCACCAGGATCTTGGGCTGCTTGACCTCCTTCAGCCCCTCCAGGATGGCCTCCGCGTCACCGCGCAGGCCGCGCTCGCTGTCGATCAGCAGCATAATGACATCGGCATCCCTGGCGCCGCCCCATGCGGACGTCACCATCGCACGGTCCAGGCGGCGTCTCGGCTTGAAGATGCCGGGCGTATCCATGAAGACGATCTGCGCGTTATCGTGGATCGCGATGCCGCGGACGATCGCCCGCGTCGTCTGGACCTTGTGGCTGACGATCGATACCTTGGCGCCGACCAGACGGTTCAGCAGCGTCGACTTGCCCGCATTCGTCGGGCCGATGAGCGCCACGAAACCTGAGCGGGTTCCGGCTGCGTCGGTTTCGGAAGCGGTGATGTTCTCGTTATCTGTCATAATCCCAATCAACCTTCGGCAGAATTCTTCTGCCATACGCCTTCGCGTTCAAGCATTTTCGTGGCGGCCACCTGCTCGGCGGCGCGCTTGGAGCGGTCGATGCCCGTTTCGGGCGCCACTCCCCTGACCTCCACCCTCACCGTGAAGCGAGGGTCGTGATCCGGTCCGCTGCGGTCTTCGACATGGTAGGAAGGCGTCACGGCGAATTTCGCATGCGCCCATTCCTGCAGTTCGGTCTTGGCATCCCGCCGGGCGCCGTCGGCCCGCGCCGCGCGTTCCTTCCAGTTGCGCAGGATGAACTGGCGTGCGGCATCCAGCCCGCCGTCGAGATAGAGCGCGGCAATCAGGCTTTCGACCACATCGGCACGGACATTCAACATCCGGGTGCCGGTCAGCTTCTTAACGTCGGCGCCGGTGCGGATGAACCGGTGGAGGTGGAGTTCGTCGGCCACCTGCGCGCAGCTTTCGGCGCTGACGAGCTGGTTGAGACGGACCGACAGCTCTCCCTCGGTCGCCGCCGGAAAGGTCTGGAAGAGCATTTCCGCGACGCAGAGGCCGAGCACCCGGTCGCCCAGGAACTCGAGCCGCTCGTAGTTCGACGCCTTGGCCGAGCCGGTGCTCGCATGCGTCAGCGCGCGGTCGAGCCGCTGCTTGTCGGAGAATTGATGGCCGATCAGTTCCTCGAGCTTCGACCTGTCGTCAGCCGAAAGCGCCTTCGCCTTCATTCACTCGACACCCTTGAAGAGGCGGTCCCAGCGCATGTTGGCCGGCCACTTCCAGAATTCGCGGAAGGACGTGTCGTTGCCGACGGAGAAGAAGATGATCGAGGCACGGCCGATCAGGTTCTCGGCGGGCACGAAGCCGACGTCGAAACGGCTGTCCAGCGAATTGTCGCGGTTGTCGCCCATGAAGAAGTAATGGCCCTCGGGGACGATGAATTCGCGGGTGTCGTCGCCGCGCGAGTTCGGCACCTGGTCCAGCGTGTCGTAGGAGACGCCGTTGTCCAGCGTCTCGCGGAAGACCGGGACGTCGGAGCCGGGATCGAGGCGGTAGTCGGAGGTGAAGCCGCCGTTCGCCTGGCGACTGACCGGCTCGCCATTGATATGGAGCACGCCGTTCAGGACCTGGATGCGGTCACCCGGAAGACCGACGACCCGCTTGATGTAGTCCACGTCCGTGTCCGTCGGCAGGCGGAAGACGACGACGTCGCCGCGCTCCGGCTCGCTGGCGAAGATCCGGCCGTCGAAAATATCCGGCGAGAAGGGGAGCGAGTATTTCGAATAGCCGTAGGCGAACTTGTTGACGAAGATGTAGTCGCCGACAAGAAGCGTCGGCATCATCGAACCGGACGGAATGGTGAACGGCTGAAAAAAGACGGTGCGGATCACCATCGCCAGCAGCAGCGCCTGGATGATCACCTTGATGTTTTCCCAGAGGGCGCTTTGCTGCTTCTTGTCGGCTCTGTCGGACACTGGCGGTCTTTCTCTTCGGTCACTTCTTGCGGGTGTGTGGCACTCTCTAGCCCCTTCGCCGGGCGGCGGCAATGGTTCAATCGGTCGCCGGGCGGGCTTCGATGACGACAAAGGCCTGCGCGTAAGGGTATTCGTCGGTGATGGTGAGGTGGATCACGGCCTGGTGGCCGGGCGGCATCAGCTCGGCCAGAACGGCGGCCGCCCCGCCCGTGAGCGCCATGGTCGGCTTTCCGCTCGGCAGGTTGACGACGCCCATGTCCTTCCAGAACACGCCCTGCGCAAGACCGGTGCCCAGCGCCTTCGAACAGGCTTCCTTGGCGGCGAAGCGCTTCGCGTAGGAGGCGGCGCGATTGCGCCGGCGGTCCGACTTCGCCTGCTCGATTTCGGTAAAGCAGCGCTGGGTGAACCGCTCCCCGAACCTTTCCAGAGACTTCTCGATGCGACGGATGTCGATCAGGTCGCTGCCCATGCCTATGATCACGGCCCCTCCTTCCGGGAGGGGTCCCGGCGTATGCGGATGCTTCAGGCCCATGAATTGAGCATTGAGGAACGCAACGTCAAGCGCGTCGTCGCATCAGCCGCGCGGCGGCGACGGGATGCCACCTGAAACCGGCGCGGGGAAGCGCTCTAGAAACCCTTGCGGAACAGGCCGCGATCGATCTGGCGCTGGCGGTATTCCAGGTCAACGCGATCGACGGAATCGTTCAGGTATGCGAGTTCGCGCTCTTCGACGCTCCGGCCCCGCAGTGCGCGGGCCACTCTCTTGACGGGTCCAAACATCTTCTTCTCTCTAAACCGATAACCTCCCGCGCCAATATGGGGACATTCGCGTCCGTCCACCAATGCAGAGAGATTGCGCCTGCCCTGCTCTGCCGGCATGCCGACGAAGCAGGAGAAGGCTCAGTCGTAGAGGCGCTTGACCGTCGAGATGCAGTCGAGGTCCTTGAGCTGGGTGAGCAGCTGGTTGAGCTGGCGGAGATCCCATACTTCGACATCGATGACGATTTCGGAGAAGTCTGCGGCGACGCGGCCCATGTCGAGGTTGCGGATGTTGATGTCGAGACCGGCGATGGTCTGGGCGACCGTTGCAAGCGTGCCCGGCTCGTTCAGGGCGTTCATCAGTATCCGCGCCGTGAACCGGGACTTGTTGTCGTCGTCGAGGTCCCAACGCACGTCGATCCAGCGTTCCGGCTGGTCGTCGAAGTGCTGCAGCGCGGGCGCCTGGATCGGATAGATGGTGATCCGTCCCCCCTCTTCCATGATGCCGACGATGCGGTCGCCCGGCACGGCCCCGTTCGGCGCGAACTTCACCTGCATGCTGCTGGAGAGGCCGCGGATGGGAACGGGAGAACGTTCGTGTCCTTCGCTCCCGGCATCGCCCGCCGAGCGGCTCGGGACGCGGAACATCATGCCGGAGACGCTGCGCACGTTGAACCAGCCCTCGTCGGTCGACGGCTTCACGGTCACGCGCTCGTCCTTGTAGTCGGGATAGACCGCACGCATGACGTCGAGCGACGACAGCTCGCCGCGACCGACGGCGGCGATCGCGTCCTCCACGTCCTTCTGGCCGAGGCGATGGAGCGCGGGCTTCAGGCCCTCGCGGGAGAAGATCTTGCCGGCGCGGTCGAAGGTGCGCTCGAGTATCCGGTAGCCGAGGCCGGCATATTGCTTGCGGATGGCCATGCGCGTCGCCCGGCGGATGGCGGCGCGCGCCTTGCCGGTCACGACGATCTCCTCCCAGGCGGCGGGCGGAACCTGCACGCCGGAACGGATGATCTCGACCTCGTCGCCGTTGTTCAGCCGGGTCACCAGCGGCATGATGCGGCCGTTGATCTTGGCCCCGACCGTGGTGTCGCCGATATTGGTGTGGACGGCATAGGCGAAGTCGATCGGCGTCGCGCCCCGCGGCAGGGCGATCAGCTTGCCCTTCGGGGTGAAGCAGAAGACCTGGTCCTGGAAAAGCTCGAGCTTAGTGTGCTCGAGGAACTCTTCCGGGTTATCGCCTTCCGAGAGCGCCTCGATCGTATGGCGCAGCCATGAATAGGCGCTGGACTCCTTGGAGAGGAGTTCGTTGGCGCCGCCGTCCTTGTAGAGCGCGTGGGCCGCGATACCGTATTCGGCGATCTCGTGCATGCGCTTGGTGCGGATCTGCAGCTCGATGCGCTGGCGCGAGGGACCGACGATGGTCGTGTGGATCGACCGGTAGTCGTTCTGCTTCGGCGTCGAGATATAATCCTTGAACCGGCCCGGAACGACACGCCAGCGGGTGTGGACGATGCCGAGAGCCCGGTAGCAGGCCGGCACGTCGCCAACAATGATGCGGAAGCCATAGACGTCGGACAGCTGCTCGAACGACAGCGACTTCGACTGCATCTTGCGGAAGACGGAATAGGGCCTCTTCTGGCGGCCCTTCACGACCGCATCGGTCAGGCCGTTCGCCACCAGGAGATCGCGAAGTTCGTCCTCGATCTTGGTGATCAGGCCTTCGTTTCGCGTCGAAAGCTCCGCAAGCCGGTTCGTCACCGTCTCGTAGGCTTCGGGGTTCAGGTAGCGGAAGGACAGGTCTTCCAGTTCGTCGCGGACATCCTGCATACCCATGCGCCCGGCAAGCGGCGCGTAGATATCCATGGTTTCCTCGGATATCCTCGCCCGCTTCTCCGGGTTCATGTGCTCCAGCGTGCGCATGTTGTGGAGCCGGTCGGCCAGCTTGACGAGCAGGACGCGCACGTCGTCGGAAATGGCCAGCAGCAGCTTGCGGAGGTTCTCCGCCTGCTTTGCCTTCTTGGTGACGAGATCGAGCCTCTTGAGCTTCGTCAGCCCCTCGACGAGGCGACCGATATCCTCCCCGAAGAGCTCGTCGATCTCGGCACGCGTCGCCGTCGTATCCTCGATCGTGTCGTGCAGCAGGGCGACTGCGATCGTCGACTCGTCGAGATGCATGTCGGTGAGGATGGCCGCGACTTCCAGCGGATGCGAGATATAGGGATCGCCGCTCGCGCGCCTCTGCTGCCCGTGCTTCTGCATCGCATAGACATAGGCCTTGTTGAGCAGAGCTTCGTTGGCATCGGGCTTGTACTTCTGAACCCGCTCAACAAGCTCATATTGCCGCATCATGCCGGAAACGATCCTTACTAGAAAAACGAAAAGGCGCGCCGGATTGACACCGGCGCGGCCATCTTAATTCAGATAAGCTTTTTTGAGGCCAGAAGATGAACGATTAGTAATCGTCGCTCTTTTCCGGCGGAACAAGTCCTTCGATGCCGGCCAGGAGCTCTTCTTCCGACATCTGGTCGAAGGTCACGGCTTCCGGAGCATCTTCCTCTTCCTCGCCGCCTGCCGCGCCGCTCGTGGCGCCGGCATTGGCTGGCAGGAGCGACGACGCGTCGTGCTCGGGCTCGTCAACCTCGACATGCTTCTGCAAGGAGTGGATGAGGTCTTCCTTGAGGTCGTCGGGCGACAGGGTCTCGTCGGCGATCTCGCGCAGAGCGACAACCGGGTTCTTGTCGTTGTCGCGGTCTACCGTGATCGACGCACCCTGCGAGATCTGACGTGCACGATGACTGGCCAGAAGCACGAGCTCAAAGCGGTTGTCGACTTTATCGATGCAATCTTCTACGGTGACACGGGCCATTGCCTGTCCTTTGCGGTCGTTATCTCGGGAATTCAGACGCCCGATACAGGGATTGACCGGCGAATTCAAGTTTTTCCTGATCGGCGACCCGCCAGATCGCCGCCTTCGTGCCGCGGCGCGGAAGGCCTGTGACTTCAAAGTCCTTGGAGAAATCCGAATCGTGCCGTAAATGCGGTTATATCAAGTATTCGTAATTTACCCAGACATTATTCATCCCACCGTCTCCCCCGACGGGACGATGCAACCCTGCACAGCCAGGCAACGATAAAACCTGACGGAGGAAAAATGTTCGACCCCAGAGAGAAGATTGCGCTCTTCATAGACGGTGCGAATCTCTACGCCGCCTCAAAAAGCCTCGGCTTCGACATCGACTACCGCAAGCTGCTCAAGGCCTTCCAGAAGCGCGGCTATCTGCTGCGGGCCTATTACTACACCGCCCTGATCGAGGATCAGGAATACTCCTCCATCCGTCCCCTGATCGATTGGCTCGACTACAACGGCTACAAGGTCGTCACGAAGCCCGCCAAGGAATTCACCGATTCCATGGGGCGCCGGAAGATCAAGGGCAACATGGACATCGAGCTCGCGATCGATGCGATGGAGCAGTCCGAAACCGTCGACCATCTCGTGCTGTTTTCGGGCGACGGCGATTTCACCACGCTGGTGGAGGCGCTGCAACGCAAGGGCCGAAAGGTGTCCGTCGTCTCGACCATGACGACGCAGCCGCCGATGATCGCCGACGACCTACGCCGCCAGTCCGACCATTTCATCGACCTCGCCTCGCTGAGGGCGGAGATCGGTCGCGATCCTTCCGAGCGCCCGCAAAGGACCGCGGAGCCGAGCGAACCCTCGGCAGACTGAGACCTCTCCTCACCCGGCCGATCCGGCCTTCTGAAGAGACCCCGTCGATGCTCCCGCCGACGACCGCTTGCGGGCACGGAACACGGCCTCCGTCACCAGGGCGACGGGAATGCCGATCGCCAGCGGAATGAGGAAGTAGATGACCCTGAAGGCGACGAGCGAGCCGATCGAGGCCTGATCGCCCATCACATGGCGCACGGTCGCCTCCAGCACGCCGAGCCCGCCCGGCGCATGCGTGACGATGATCGCGACATTGGCAAGCACGTAGGCCGTCGCCGCCTTGAGGTAGCTGACGTCGGAGGCGGCCGCCATCACCTCCCGCAGGGCTGCGGCGACCAGCGCGAAGTTGAGCGTCCCGATCACCACCTGAGCAAGGGCGAGCCGCAGCGTCGGCATCTTGAACGTCCACTTCCGGATCCGCACGGGCGCCCTCGCGAACCTCGCCAACGCGAGATAGGCGGCAACCGTTGCCAGGCAGGCGGCGCCGATCGCCATGGCCGTGGCCTCGTTGACGCGCAGCACCTCGGCGGCATCGGCCGGGTTGATCAGCATGACGATGCCCGTCAGCATCGCAAGGCCCATCCCGACGGTGACACCGGAAAGTAGGACGATCTTCGCCACGTCCTCGGCATTCATGCCCCAGTGCGCGTAATAGCGGTACCGGAGGCCGCCGCTGCTCAGGCCCGCCAGCCCGACGCTCTGCCCGATGGACAGGCTGACGAAGGAGGCAAGCGCAATCTTCGGATAGGCGAGGTCGTTCTTCACGTAGCGCACGCCGGCCCAGTCGAAGCCGGTGAGGCAGAGATAGGACGCGGCACAGAAGCCCCCGGCCGCCGCAAGGTTGCCTGCGGGGATGTCCGAAACCGACTGCACGATGTCAGCCCAGGTGTATTCGCTGAAGATATTCCAGAGGAGATAGCCCGCAAGGCCGAGACCCAAGACGAGGGTGCCGTAGGTCAATATCGTTTTGCGCTTCATGAACCGGCTCACGTGAGAATGTGGCCGACAACGGCAGGACCGGGCTTTTGTTCCCGCTCGTGCCGCAGGGGCGCCAGGTGGCGACGAAGCCTGCGCCCGGGAGAGACCGCCTGGAAGCGGCGGTCTCAGTTCTCCTTCAGGAGCCTGCTCTTCTGGCGGTTCCAGTCGCGCTCCTTCGCCGTCTCCCGCTTGTCGTGGAGCTTCTTGCCCTTGGCGAGCGCCAGTTCGAGCTTCGCCCTGCCGCGGTCGTTGAAATAGACCTTGAGCGGCACGAGCGTCATGCCTTCCCGGTTGATGCCCGAGCGCAGCCGGTTGATCTCCCGCTTGCTGAGCAGGAGCTTGCGGCGGCGGCGCGGCTCGTGATTGAAGCGGTTGGCCTGGAGATATTCCGGGAGATAGGCGTTGATTAGCCAGATCTCGTCGCCTTCGTCGGACGCATAGGACTCGGCGATGTTCGCCTTTCCCTCGCGCAGCGACTTGACCTCCGTCCCGGTCAGGACAAGGCCGGCCTCATAGGTGTCCATGATTTCATAGTTGAAGCGGGCCTTGCGGTTTTCCGCGACAATCTTGTTCACCGTTCTCTGGCTGCCTTTGGGGGCCATCTGTCTCCACCGTGCCCTTCCCTAGCTGGTATCGCCGCGGGAGGGCATTCCCGGGCCATGCGTCATGTAATGCGGGCGCGCACGAAAGTGAAGCAGCCCGGACTAGTTGAGGAGGCCCGCATGGCGAAGGGCCGCATCGATCGCGGCCTCCGTCGACGGCTCGACCGACGACATCAGCGGCGAGCGGACCGTCCGGTTGACGCCTCGCGTCCGCCACAGCCCGTGCTTGGCGCCGCAGACGCCCGGCTCGAGGAAGATCGCCTTGTGGAGCGGCATCAGCCGGTCCTGGTATTCCAGCGCCTTGGCGAAATCGCCGGCAAGCATCGCCGCCTGGAATTCGGCACAGAGCCGCGGGGCGACGTTCGCCGTGACCGAGATGCATCCGACGCCGCCATGGGCGTTGAAGCCCAGGGCCGTCGCGTCTTCGCCGGAAAGCTGGATGAAATCCTTGCCACAGGCGATGCGCTGTTCCGAAACGCGCTCGATCTTGCCCGTGGCATCCTTGACGCCGGCGATATTCCTGTGGGCCTTTGCGAGCGCGCCCATGGTTTCAGGCGTCATGTCGATCACCGAGCGGCCCGGGATGTTATAGATGAAGATCGGCAGCGACACGGCCTCGGCGATGGCGGAGAAATGGGCGAAAAGCCCCTTCTGGGTAGGCTTGTTGTAATAGGGGGTGACGACCAGGAGCGCGGCGGCGCCGGCCTTCTCGGCATGGGTCCCAAGCTCGATCGCTTCCCGGGTGTTGTTCGAGCCGGCGCCTGCGATCACCGGAACGCGTCCGGCCGCAACCTCGATGCAGAGTTCGACGACACGCTTGTGTTCCGCATGGGAAAGAGTGGGGGATTCACCGGTCGTACCGACGGGAACAAGGCCGCTGCTGCCTTCGGCGATCTGCCATTCCACATGATCGGCGAAAGCGCGTTCGTCCACCGCTCCCTCCGCCGTGAAAGGCGTGACGAGTGCGGGCATCGATCCCTTGAACATGCATAAACTCCCACCGGCCGGCAGTTCACGCTTCGGCCGCATTCCGTGATTAAGGTGGCGCACAATAGAGCGGTGGGAATGCGACGACAAGCGGATGCTGACGCGATTTCTGATGGTGAACCGCGGCGCCGACCGGGCGCAATTTCAACGATGCTGGTAAGCCTTCGTTAATCTACGAAGTAGCTAATATAGATAAGGAATCGCTTTCTTGTCGCGAGTCGCCGCATGAACAAGCCTGTCCTGTTGATGACCGCAGTCGGCCTTTGTCTTTCGGGGCCCCTTGCGGTCGCCGATCCCCTGCCGAAGGGCCCGGCTCCCCTGCCCTATGCGAGACCGGACAGCGCCGCCGCAGCCTTCCCCATGGCCCTCGAAATCACGGTCCCTTCGCGCGGCGGCCGCCTTGCGCCGGCACCCGTGCTGAAGGCCGGGCTGGACGCTTTGTCGGACAATGACGTGAAGCGGGCATTCGTCGTGCGCGACAGCCTGGAGGCCGGCTCGGTGGAACGCCAGATGCTGACCTGGGCGCTCGCCATGTCCGGCCTTCCGGGCGTTTCCTCCGGGGATATCGAGGAGGCGCGCGAGGAACTGAAGGACTGGCCGGGACTTACCGATCTGCGCCTGCGCTACGAACGCGCCCTGTTTCGCGAAAACCCTGGCCCCGAAAGGGTGATGGCCGAGTTCCGGGCCGCCGAACCGCAGACGCCGGAGGGCCTCTACCTGCGGGCAAAAGCCCAGATGGATCTCGGCGGCGAGGAAGCGGGTGCCACGATCCGCCGGCTCTGGACGTCCGACGTGCTCTATGTCGCCCTTGAAAACCGCATCCTCAAGGAGTTCGCGTCGCTCCTGACGGTGGCCGATCACAAGGCCCGGATGGACTTTCTGATGTACAGGGGCCGCGTCAGCCAGGCGAAGCGCTTCTCGCGCCTGGGCGAGGCCCAGTCCCTCTACAATGCGTGGGCCGCGAGGATAAACGGGGCGGGAAATGCCGAGGCGCTCCTGAAGGCCGTCGATCCCTCCTGGAAGGACGACCCGGCCTTCCTCTACCTGCGGATCGAGGCGCTTCGCCGCAAGGACAAGTATCGCGAGGCCGCCGCGCTGCTTGCAAAGGCGCCGCGCGACGCCGCGCGCCTCATCGATCCCTCCGAGTGGTGGAACGAGCAGCGGATCATTGCCCGTGGCCTTGCCGACAAGGGAGATTACGAGGCGGCCTATGCGATCGTATCCGAACATTCGGCCACCAAGCCGGCGGACATCGCCGATGCCGAATTCCATGCCGGCTGGTATGCGCTGCGCAACCTGAAGGATCCGCGGAAGGCCGCCACCCACTTCCGCCGAATCGTCGAGGCCTCCAGCAGGCCGATCTCGGCATCGCGCGCGCTCTACTGGCTCGGCCGGGCGGCCGAGGCGGAGCAGTCCGGCGAGGCGGAAGCGCATTTCCGCAGCGCCGCGGCCTATTCCGGCACCTTCTACGGACAGCTCGCCGCCGCACGTCTCGACATGCCGGCACTCTCGGTGGAGGCGCCCTCGCCCACCGATGAGGACCGCAACAGGTTCAACAGCCGTGCCGCCGTCGCCGCGCTCGACCGGCTGGAGGCGAGCGGCCATGAGAAACGCATCCCCATGCTGCTGGAGGCGCTTGCCGAGCAACTGGAAAGCCCCGGCGAACTCGCGCTCCTCTCCGAGCGGGCCGAGCGCAGGAAGGACCACAGCCTCGCGCTTCAGATCGGCAAGTCGGCCTTCTACAAGGGCCGGGACGTGGCCGCACTCGCCTTCCCGATGGGGGCAATCCCTGCGGGCGCCAACATTGCCGGTTCCGGCAAGGCGCTCGCCTATTCCATCGCCCGACAGGAAAGCGCCTTCAATCCGGCGGCCGTCTCGCCCGCCAATGCCCGCGGCCTGCTGCAGCTGCTGCCGAGCACCGCCAAGGCGGTCGCGAAACGGCACGGGCTTTCCTACGCGGCCGAAAGGCTGACGAGCGACCCCGGCTACAACGCCACGCTCGGCGCGCACTATCTCGGTGACCAGATCGAATCCTTCGGCGGCTCCTATATCCTCACCTTCATTGCCTACAATGCGGGCCCGCGACGGGTGAGCGAATGGATCGCCCGCTACGGCGACCCGCGGGGAAGGCCGATCGACGAGGTGATCGACTGGATCGAGCGGATACCCTTCCCCGAGACCCGCAACTACGTGCAGCGGATCATGGAAAACTACCAGGTCTACAAGGCACGGCTCGGCCAGAGTGCCGATATCGTCGCAGACCTGCGCTACGGCCGGGTCACCGAGCCTCCCGCGCCGCAGCGTCCCGGCGTGAACCTCGCCGAAAACTGATCCTCCCGCCGCAGGACAACGCCCATCCCGGCAACGAAAAAGCCCGGCTTCCGCCGGGCTCCTTCAAGCACGTAACCTGATCGACGAGGATCAGAAGTCGCGCTGCAGACGGACGAGGCCGCCCCAGTTTTCAGACGAGTCGTCGTAGGCAACCGAAACCTTCGATGCCAGGCCTTCGACGATCGTGTAGTTGACCGTACCACCGGCCTTCCAGTAGTCGTCGCCGCCGAAATCGCCTTCAGCGTCGTAGCTCGAACCCCAGAAGTACTGGAATTCCGGAATGATCTGAAGCTTCTCGGTTGCATTCCAGGCATAGGCGGCAGCAACGGTCCACTCAGCGGAGCTGAAGTAGATATTGTAGCCCGAGGAGTAGATACCTGCGAGGTAGAAGGTGCCGGGGCCGACGTCAGCCGAAGCGATCGCGCGGACGGCGCCGTCTTCGTTGCCGAAGTCGTACGAACCGAGGACTTCCAGTGCGGCCGGGCCGATCGAAACCTGAACGACACCCTCGAGGCCGAGGTTCTGGCCGCCGCCGACGATGGCGTCGCCATCGGCGTCAAGGCCAACCAGTTCGTCGTTGGTCAGTTCGTCCAGCTGGATGCCGGCCGTGAAGGCGTCGCCCGTGTAGATGTAGGCGATCGAGGTCAGGCGGTTGGAACCGAGATCGTCCAGTTCGCCCGGCAGATCGTTGGCATCCCACCAGTTGAGGTAGGTACCGGCCTTGAAGCCGCCGAGCTGCAGGTAGACTTCGTCGAAGTAGAAGTCGACTTCGCTGGAGTCGAGCTCGCGGGAAGCGTCGCCGTGAATGGCGATGAAGCCGGTCAGCTCACCGAGCTCGGTGTCGCTCTTGGAGGTGACGGCAAGACGGCCGCGCGTCCACGCATCCCAGTCATCATCGCCGAAGATGTTTTCGCCGAAGTCAACCTGGAAACGGATGTAACCGCCAACCTTGAGGCAGGTTTCGGTGCCCGGGATGTAGAAGTAGCCGGTGCCGAATGCGTCGCAGACGCGAACGTATTCCATGGGCTCGGGCTCGGCAGCGATGATTGCATCGGCAGCCTGTGCGCCAGAGACTGCTGCGAGAGCAGCAGCGGAGCCGAGAAGAAGGCCCTTGATGTTCATGTTAGTGCTCCAGTCAGAATTGAGTACGCATCCGCATGCACGGCGGAACGAAAAACAGCCGCCAATGGCGACCTGCTTCCCTGGAATTACCCCCAACCGGATGACCTTCTTTGGGTCGTCTCGTTATGCGAAAAAGCTCCCCCGGAGAACCGGGGGAGCCTTAGCGATATTAGAACGAACGCTGCAGGCGAACGAAGCCGTTCCAGAAGTCGTCGCCGCTGGTGTTGCCGCGAACGTTTTCGTCGTTCCAGTTAGCCGTAACCTTCATGGACATGCCGGTGGTGATGGCGTAGTCCACGGTCACGCCGGCGCGCCATGCGTCGTCGCCGTCGAAGCCGCCGTCAGCATCGAGACCGGTGTTCGAGAAGTACTGAACGCCGGGGGTGATGGTGAAGCGATCGGTTGCTGCGAAGGCGTACGAACCAGCGATGGTCCATTCCGAAGCGTTGTAGTAGGTGTTGTAGCCGGAAGCCCAGATACCAGCCAGCTGCAGGACGCCGGGGCCAACTTCAGCCGAAACGAGGGCACGGATAGCGCCTTCTTCGTTGCCGAAGTCGTACGAACCGAGAACGTCGAGAGCAGCAGCGCCGAGCGAAACCGTTACGATACCTTCGAGACCGAGGTTCTGACCACCGCCGAGCGTGACGGAGTCGGTAGCCGAGATAGCCGTTGCTTCATCGTTGGTCAGCTCGTCGAGCTGGATACCAGCGGTGAAGGCGTCGCCGGTGTAGATGTAGGCGATCGAGGTGTAACGGGTGCTGGCCGAGAGAACGTCGGTTTCGCCGTTGATGCCCTTATCCCACCAGTTGAGGTAGGTACCGGCCTTGAAGCCGCCGAGCTGCAGGTAGACTTCGTCGAAGTAGAAGTCGACGGAGCTGGAGTCGAGACGCTCGGAAGCGTCGCCATGAATGGCGATGAAGCCGGTCAGTTCGCCGAGCTCGGTGTCGCTCTTGGAAACAACTTCGAGACGACCACGCGTCCAGGCATCCCACTCGTCGCCGCCAACGAAGTCGTAGCCGCGGTCATCGAAGTCAACCTGGAAACGAACGTAGCCGCCGATCTTCAGGCAGGTTTCGGTGCCCGGGATGTAGAAGTAGCCGGTGCCGAATGCGTCGCAAACGCGAACGTATTCCATGGGCTCGGGCTCGGCAGCGATGATAGCATCGGCAGCCTGTGCGCCGGAGACTGCTGCGAGGGCAGCAGCGGAGCCGAGAAGAAGGCTCTTGATGTTCATTTTTGACCTCCAGTCAAAGTTTCGTATGGGTCTGGGTTTTTTTGCTGAAGGACAGCGTTCCCTGCCCCATCCCCGTCGATTTCCAGAAGACGGACGATCCACCGCCTCGCTTCCGAGAGTGAAAATACAAGAGGTGGTCCGCCATGCAATCCGGAAACTGGGCCATTCCACGTTACCGCGTCCGCTTACGGCAGCCCTGTTGCGGAAAGGACACAAATGTGGCGAAGACCCCGCCGAAAGGTTAAGGCTCTCTTAAGAAACCGCTTATGCGGCAGGCACTTACGGCTGAAATACGGGACCGGTCAGCGCGGAATCCCGGCTTTTTCCGCCCGATTCGTGCCATAAACGGGCAGTCAGCCACCGGCGACCGGCGTCGGCGCAAGGGCCAGGTTCCCGCTTTCGGGTCCCGAGTCGTCCCGGCCTCCCGATTCGCTTCCCCCCGTGATTCTTCCAGAGGTTCCCCTGCGTTCCGCGTCCGCTGGAACAAGGAGCGCCGGCGCGGCGTTTTCCGGATTGAAGATGGAAAGGACCGACAATGTCCAACGCGACCAATCACGGCACCGGCAACGAGCACTTCAATTCCGGCACAAGTTCCACCAGCTTCGGCCTCTCGGCGGAAAGCCAGGCGCAGATTGCGGACGCCGCGACGACCGCGGGCTCGACTGTCGGCGGCGAGGCACTCAATATATACCGGCTCGTGCCTGTCGCCCCGCCCGAGGACGCGCGCTGGCACAATGCGCCGGAGAGGCGGGAGGTGACGGTTGCGGCGCGGACGGCCGGCGATGCGCGGATCGTCGCGGCCGGGAGCGAGCTGGACTACATGGAAGTGGACGCGGCGCCGGGCGAGGACGTAACGACACGGCATGCCAGCCTCTTCCGCGACGAGAAGGCCTACACGGTTATAGAGGTGGAACGCGGCCGTGCCGATCTCCAGCGGGGACTGATCGAAGGCGACGTCCGGGTGGACACGATCACGCCCCTCCAGACGTGAACGGGAGTTATCCATCCGAACAGCCTCGCATGGCGTTTCATCGGGCATCATCGTTGCCTGGTTCAGTGGGACCTCAGAGTTCTAGCCTGTCCGGACTTCATCGCTATCCTTGCAATGGCAGGATCTCGCACCCATCTGCGGGGTGCCATCCATTCATACGATAATATCCGCGCGTAGCTTCGGCGCCGTACGGATCGGCGTTGCGTAGCGGCGCCGGAATTCTCCCTGAAGAACAAGAACAAGGAGACGCATCATGGAAACCGCGAAGACACTCAACGAGATGACCGCGCGCGAGCGCCTCGACTTGATCGAAACCGTCGCCGGGGCGCTGGAATACAAGGCGGAGGCCGCACTCGACACAGGCTGTCAGCGCGATGCGGCAAACAATTTCAGCCTTGCGGCCGCCATCCGCGGCCTCGCGAGCCTCGACGAAAGGGGCGACATGGCCTCCGCCGAACTGCTGCTGCAACTCGGCATCAACTATTGCGTCGCCAGCGAACCTTCCCCGCCGGCGCAGGTGCTTCACTAGAAGGACCGATGGCGGGAACTGGCATGGGGGCGCGGAAGCGCGCTACACTTTGGGACGCAAAGCGGCCTGACGACGAATCGCTCTCTTCTACTTCAGACCTGCGGCGGACCTGGATCACGGAACAAAGACCATGGCTGAACCACGCTCGCCCCGCCTTGCGGTTCTCATCGACGCCGACAACGCGTCGGCGAAGATCGTCGACGGGCTCTTCGAGGAGATCGCCAAGATCGGCGAGGCCAGCGTGCGGCGGATCTACGGCGATTTTTCCAGCGCCCGCTCGAAGGCTTGGACGGACGTTCTTGCCCGCCACGCGATCATCCCGCAGCAGCAGTTCGCCTATACGACCGGCAAGAACGCCTCGGACATCACGCTGGTCATCGACGCGATGGACCTTCTCCACAGCGGCCGCTTCGACGGTTTCTGCCTCGTCTCCTCCGACAGCGATTTCACAAGGCTTGCGTCACGCATCCGCGAGCAGGGGGTCGACGTCTTCGGCTTCGGCGAACAGAAGACGCCGGAGAGCTTCCGTCAGGCATGCCGCCGCTTCATCTATACGGAGAACCTCCTCCCCCAGGATCCGGTCAACGGCACGGACGAGACGCAAGCCGCCCGGTCGCTGCAGAGGCCGAGTGCTGCGACCCCGATCATCAAGAAGGTGATCGCCCAGATGGAAAGCGAGGACGGCTGGGTTCCGCTCGGAGCCGTCGGCACCCAGCTCGCCAACCTCGCCTCCGACTTCGACCCGCGCACCTACGGCTCGCGCAAGCTCAGCGATCTCGTCAAGAAGACCAACGCCTTCGATATCGACACGCCGGAGGGAAAGCCCCTGCGCATCCGCATCAAGCAGCCCGCACGCAAGGCGGGTTGATCAGCGCGACCAGGCGAGGACGCGCAGGAACATTCTTCCGCGTCCCAATATTTCGCTCCACCGCATCAATCGTTTCCCGCCCGCCTGGTTGACGGGTTGCGTATAAATGAACCACAGCCGGAACCGTCGGCAAACGGCCGTGTTTTAACCGAGCCAGGTTCCACCCGGATCCAAGGACCGGACACTCGTCATGCAGAAGCGCGCGGGCGAACTTCGGGGCTGTATGCCCAGGGATGAACGTCTCACCATCGAGACGATGCTGCGGATGGAGGTATGACATGGATGTCACCGTCATCATCGGTGCGGGAGGGATCGGTCAGGCCATCGCCCGCCGTATCAGCAGCAGCCGGCACGTCCTCGTTGCCAATCACACCCAGCCCTCCGCCGATGCAGCGGCAGAGGTGCTGTCGCTGGCAGGATTCGAGGTGACCGCAATGCAGGCCGACATCGCGGACCGCGCGGCGTGCCGGGCCGTGGCCGCACGGGCAGCAGCGCTCGGGCCGATCAAGGCGATGGTGCAGGCAGCCGGGGTTTCCCCCTCGCAGGCGCCCATCGAGGCGATCCTTCGGGTCGATCTTTACGGCACAGCGGTCCTGCTCGAGGAATTCGGAAAGGTGATCGCGCCGGGCGGCTCCGGTCTCGTTGTCTCTTCGCAATCCGGCTACCGCATGCCCGCGCTGTCGGCGGAGCAAGACGCGCTCCTGGCCACCACCCCCGCCGAGGAGTTGCTGAAACTCGATTTCGTCAGGGGGGTCACGGACACGCTGCATGCCTATCAGATGTCGAAACGGTGCAACTCGCTCAGGGTGCGCGGCGAGGCAGTCAACTGGGCGAAACGCGGCGCGCGGGTCAATGCGATCAGCCCCGGCATCATCGTGACACCGCTCGCGAATGACGAGTTGCACGGCGAGCGCGCCGAATTCTATCAATCAATGTTGAAGAAGATGCCCGCCGGGCGCGCCGGCACGCCTGACGAAGTGGCGGCCCTCGCCGCGCATATCATGGGGCCCGAGGGAGACTTCATCACCGGCAGCGATTTCCTGATCGACGGAGGCGCGACGGCCAACTTCTTCTACGGACCCGAAACCGGCCATCCATGACGGGCAAGCCCGGAATGGCGACATCGATCGCCACCGGTTCCTCCGGGACGCGGACGCGTGGCGGAGACCCCGAGATTGCGAAACTAGGCTGCGTTGTTCGCGCTGTCGCCAGCCGTCACGTCATAAGTTGCGCCGGTCACCATGTAGGCGTCATCGCTCGCGAGAAAGACGACGGCCGGAGCCACGGCTTCCGGCGGCAGCCAAGGCACTCCGAGGGGTGTCCTGGCGATAAGCTTTTGCCTTGCTTCGGCCTCGAGCCTTTCCAGCGGTTCGGCATTGGCCAGATCGCCGACAGCCTGTGCATAGCGCTGTCGATGACGTGTCAGCGGCGTATCGATCAGGCCGGGAACGATGGCGTTGACGGTTATCCCGTGCTCCCCCAGTTCCAGGGCAGCGGACTTCATCAGCCCGATGATGCCCCACTTGGAAGCCGAATAGGCGGCGCCATCCTTGGTGCCGTGCCTTCCCTGCGTCGAGGACGTGACGATGATGCGGCCCCCGCCATTCCTGACGAGATAGGGCGCGATCGCGCGAATGGCATTGCAGGTGCCGGTAAGATTGACGTCGATATGGTCGTGCCAGTCCGCGTCTTCCATAGCCAGGATGGGCTTGAACGACTGTATGCCGGCATTGGCGAAGAGGATGTCGATCTTGCCGAAGGTCTCCACCGTCCATGCCGCCGCCTCCCGCAAGGCGGACAGGTCGCGCTGGTCAAGCTGGCGCGCCGCCCATCGGCCGCCCGCCGTCTCCACAAGCCGTCCGGTTTCCTCCAGTTGCCCGGGCGTGGCGGGCTCGACTTCCATTGTCGGGCTCACCGGTCCAGCGATATCGAGCCCCACGACGGCGGCACCTTCGCTTGCAAATGCCACTGCAACCGCGCGGCCGATGCCCCGCGCAGCCCCGGTGACCACGGCAATCTTTCCTGAAAGACGCTGCGAGGACATCTGCCTGTTCCTTCCTCGATAGCGAAGGTGTGGGGCGCTACCCTCTCCCCGTGGATAACCCCGGCATCCACAGGGCCGCTCCTCTACCTGTCGCCGGCGGGGCTGACAGACTAACCGCGTCCGCCGAATCTTGTTCCTGCGATTTGGCCGGTAAGGTTTTCCAGGAGACGGAAACAGATGACCTTACCTGGCCAATCCCTTCAAGGCGAAAGCGGCCCGGCGGCGGCGGGAGGTCAACGACTACCGCTTGTTCTCGCCGGTATAGCTGCTAACTTCCCGTGATGAGCGATGATCAGAGCGGGTCCACACGGCGGGTCTCCCTCGAGACCAAGCGCGGAAACTACTCCCTTTACGTGAGGGAGAAGGGGGGCGCCGATGCGCCGGTCATACTGTTTCTCCACGGCTTTCCGACCAGTTCGCTCGATTGGACACCTATCCTGCCGCTCCTTGGCGACTATCGCGCGATTGCGCCCGACCTTCTCGGCTTCGGGCGGTCGGACAAGCCCAGCATCCGCTACAGCTATCCGCTCCAGGCCGACCTGATTACCGCGTTGATCGAGCAGCTCGGTATCGAGCGTGTGCGCGTGGTGGCGCACGACTATGCGGTTACCCTAGTACAGGAATTGCTACGCCGGGAAGCGGAAGGCGTCGTTCCGTTCCGCATCGACCGGATCGTCTACCTCAACGGCGGCCTATATGCCCGCCTGCACCGGCAGCGGCTGATCCAGCGGATACTGCGCACGCCCATGCTTGGTCCCTTCGTGGCCCGCCGGATGACCTCTGCGTCGCTGCGGAACGGCCTGAACGCACTGGCCGGTGAACCCGACGCCTGGACCAAGGCGGACGCCGAGGCGCACTGGCGGGAGATCGCGCATGCCGACGGCCTGGCCCGCCTGCCCCAGCTCCTCCACTATATCGACGATCGCCGCCGTCACGGCGCCACGTGGGAACCAGCGATGGAGGCAGCCGCCAGCCGAAGCGCGTTCGTATGGGGACCGGCCGATCCCGTGTCGGGCGCCCATATGCTGGCCGAGGTCCGCAAGCGCATGCCGGACGCCGAAGTCCATGAGCTGGACGGGCTCGGTCACTACCCCCACTGGGAACAGCCGGTCCGTTCCGCCGCCGCAATCAGGCAAGCGCTCGGCGCGGGTCAGACTGAAATATAAGGCGGTGTCAAAGGCGGGAGTCGCGACCGGGCGGTCCGTTGCCGCCTCTCCCGCGTCCTGATCGCGGCGATAAGCCGGATGGCGAGCGAGGCTGATCTTCCGCAAGGATGAAGGGGACGCAGGATGCTAGCCGCCGCGGCGCTCCCCTTGATCCCGCCATGCATCCCACTTCCAATGTTTAAGCTGAAACACGAACGCGTCTCCCGCAATACAAGGGAAACTGCCTGGGTCCACCCTGCCGAGGGGTCTCCTGTCCCGCAGGTTCCGTGGCGAGCCCGGCCAGTAATCTCGTGTCCACCAAGTTGCAGCCGACCATCCGACCGATGTCCGGGAGAAGCCAGATGCAGCATGTTCTCATCCAGGGCGCGGGTATTGCCGGAGCCGTACTGGCGTTTTGGCTGCAGCGGCTGGGCTTTGCGATCACGTTTGTCGAACGCTCGGCCAGGCCGCGCAGCGGAGGTCAGGCCGTCGACGTCCGCGGGACAGCGCTCGAGGTGATTGCCAGGATGGATCTCCTGGATGAGCTCAACGCCCAGCGCACCCGCTTCCTCGGGATGTTGGTATACGACGAAAAGGGCCATGAGTTTGAGCGCGTCGCCAACCGGACGATTGGCAGCCGGCCGGAGGATGGGGACATTGAACTGTTCCGCGATGATTTATCGCGAACACTTTATGCCGGCGTGGGCAATGCCCCTACCTTCATTTTCGGCGACGAGATTGCAGGCTTGCATGAAAGCTCCTCCGGCGTTCAGGTCACCCTGGCCAGTGGGCGAGAGCTTCAGGCGGACTTCGTCGTCGGGGCCGATGGTGTAAACTCCGGCCTCAGACGTCTGGTGTTCGGGACCGACGCCGCGTTGCTCCGCCATCTGGGCTTCTACGGCGGCTTTTATTCCAGACCGAATATCCCGCGCCTGGAGGGTTGGCAGCTGGTCGTTCGCACCGGCGAGCGCGGCGTGATACTCTATCCCAGCCGGAACAATGCCGAGCTCCGGGTTTGCCTGTACTTCGCCACCGGGGAACTGGACCCGGCTTCCGGAGATCCGCGGCGCCAGCGTGAGCTTTTCAAGAACCATTGCGGGGGAATCGGCGGGCCGTTCGAGGCCGCTGTGGAGGCGATCGACCGTGCCGAGGACGTTTACGCGAGCCCCATGGCGCAGGTGCAAATGGAGCGGTGGTCCAAGGGGCGCGTCGTGCTGGTCGGCGATGCGGCCTATTGCCCGTCGCCGCTTACCGGACAAGGTACCAGCCTGGCTCTCGTCGGCGCCTATGTTCTTGCACAGGAGCTTGCGCGCGGGGGGAGGATCGAAGATCGCATGACGCGCTATGAGCACAGGCTTCGCGCATTCGTCACCGCCAACCAAGCAATCGATGCCGCGACCGGCAGGGGTATCGATCTCGCCAAGAATGCGATGGACCTCGACGCGGACCCCGATCGGAGCTGACCTTATCGGCCGCGGCTGCAGGGCTATTCGGACCGGCGAACGGGCGCGATTGCGAATCGAAATCTCGTGGCAGGGTGACCTCCGGTCAGAAACTAGTCTGATCAGCATTAACCCAACAAATTCAATCGATTACGATGAACAATGGCGGAGAGGAAGGGATTCGAACCCTCGATACGCTTTTGACGTATACTCCCTTAGCAGGGGAGCGCCTTCGACCACTCGGCCACCTCTCCGGTGCGGCCTGATTATTTAAGATGCCGGGGGATTGCAAGGTCTTTTACGGCCGACCGGCGATTTGCCGGCCGGAGATTGCGAAAGCGCCGGGATGCGCGGTTCAGTAGCCCGAGGAGCCGCCGGTGCCGGGCGTGCCGCGGCCGTAGCGGCCGGCGAGGCTGCGCAATGCGCCGGCAAATTCCGCCACGTCCGATCCGACGGCTACGAAGCGGGCCCCGAGGTCGATGTAGCGCATGTTCAGCGCCTCATTGAAGGTGAGGATGCCGGCGGCCTTGCCGGCGGCGTTGATCGTACCGATCGCCTTCTCGATGGTCTCCTGCACCTCCGGCGCCTCGATGCGGCCGATATAGCCCATGTCGGCGGAAAGGTCGGCCGGCCCGATGAAGACGCCGTCCACGCCGTCGACGGCCGCGATATTCTCCAGGTCCGCGATCGCCGCGCGGGTCTCGGCCTGCACCAGCAGGCAGATCTCGTCGGCGGCCGTATCGGCATAGTCGGGAATTGTGTTGAAGGCGGAGGCCCGGGCGACGGCCGCGCCGACGCCGCGGATGCCGTGCGGGGGATAGCGCACCGCCCGCACCAGTTCCCGGGCCTGTTCGGCCGAATCGACCATCGGCACCAGAAGGGTCCGCACGCCGACGTCGAGCAGCTGCTTGATCATCCATGTCTCGCCCATCGGCGGGCGCACGACCGCCTCGGCGGAAGAGGCCGACAGGACCTGCAACTGGCGCATGATGCTGCGCACGTCGTTCGGGCCGTGCTCGCCGTCGATCACCAGCCAGTCGTAGCCGGCCGTCCCGGCAAGCTCGGCCAGGAGCGGTTCGCCGGTATTGAGCCAGAGGCCGATCTGGGGCCTGCCGCCCTCGCGCAGGGCTGCCTTGAACTGATTCTTCGGTGCGGGCATTCGATATTTCCTAGGAGAGAAGTTGCTTCAGGTCCGCGGCCGTATCGGCGAGGATCGCGCGGTCCGGCTCGATGCCCATGTCGAGGAGCTTCTTTCCCGTGACATAGGCCTTTGCGTCGTTGATGGCATCGACCGCAAGCAGCTTTCCCTCGCGGAAGTACCAGACGGAGACACTGCCGTCGCGCATGCCGGGCCTGACGAGGGTCTCGTCATAGCCGAGGTTGAAGCCGGCGATCTGCAGCTTGACGTCGTACTGGTCGGACCAGAACCACGGCTTCGGCCGGTAGGGCTCGCTTCCGCCGGCGAGGACCGCGGCAAGGGCCTCGGCCTGGTCGACGGCGTTCTGGACCGATTCGAGGCGGATGCGCTCGCCCTTCCACGGCAGCTGCGTGCAATCGCCCGCGGCGTGGATGGCCGGATCGGAGGTGCGCCCGAAGGCATCGACGACGATGCCGTTGCCGACCTCCAGCCCGCATTGCCGGGCAAGCCCGTCATTCGGTGTCACGCCGATGCCGATGATGGCGAAATCCACGTCGACGATACTGCCGTCGGAAAGCTCGGCGGCGCGGAGCCGGCCGTCCCGACCGATCAGCCGCATCAAGCCGGTGTTCTCGCGGATCGTCACGCCGTGCTGCAGGTGTATGGTGCGGAAGATTTCCGACGTCTGCGGAGCAGCGACGCGGGCCAGTATCCGCTCGGCCATCTCGATCAGCGTCACCTCGACGCCGCGGGTGCGCGCCACCGCGGCCGCCTCGAGCCCGATATAGCCGCCGCCGATCACCAGCAGGCGCCGGCCGGGACGCATCTCGCCCGCCAGCACATCGGCGTCGCGCTTGTCGCGCATGACGTGGACGCCTTCGAGATCGCCGCCGATCGCCCCCGGAAGGGTCCTCGGCGAGGCGCCGGTCGCAAGGACGAGCGTCTCGTAGTCGAGCGAGGAGCCGTCCTGCATGACGATGTGGCGGGTGTCCCGGTCGATGCGTTCCACATAGGTGGAAAGCCGGATGTCGACGGCGTTTTCCGCATACCAGCTCTCGGGCCGGAAGGTCAGGCGGTCGAACTCCATCTCGCCCAGCAGGTATTTCTTGGAAAGCGGCGGCCGCTGGTAGGGCAGCACGTCCTCGGCGCCGACGATGGTGATCGCGCGGTCGTCCTTCAGGCTGCGCAGCTTTGCCGCCACCGCGAAACCCGCCTGCCCTGCCCCGACGATCACCAGCCTGCCTGCCAAAGACCTGCTCCTCCTGCTGCCTTATCGATCCTTCTTCCGGCAGGGGTAGCCGCGCCCCGTCGCGACGTCAACCGATCTACGGGGGTACGTCTCCAAACCGCGCAAACACGGCTGCGGCGATTTCACCCACATCGCACCAATTCGACCGCAGGCATTCAGGAAGTATTAGGCGAAAACGCCTAGGATCGTGGCGTGAGGAGACAGAGGAGGGTGTGATGCCCTTGCACACGGACCGAGACTCGAAACAGAGCATTCCCCGCGATCAGGTCTTCGAGAAGTTCACGATCGATCGTCCGGGCAAGATCATCTTCGTCGGCCATCATCTCAGCACCAAGACGCATCTGCGCTGCCTGATCCGTACCATGTCGCTCTATGGAGCCGAACTCGAGGTCAGCCCGCATCTGCCGGTTCCGAGCAATTTCTTCCTGGAAATCCTCGGCATCCACGACGAGATCGGCTGCACGGTGATCCGCCGCGAGGAGGAGAAGGTGACTGTCGGCTTCAACATGCTGATCGCCGCCGAATTCCTGCACCACGTCATCCGGCTCGGCTTCGAGACCACCTGAGGGCGGCGCGAAGGCTGTCGCGCCTGCGCACCGGCACGCCGGCCGGCCCCTGCCGGCGCGTGAGAAATGCGACCGGTTGCACCGTCCAGAGGAACGGCCGCCATTCGGGTCCGTCGAGCGGATCGTCGAGCGGCGAGGTGCGCCTCCTCCGCGATTGATCGCGAAGCCTTATCCAGATGATGGTCCAGTTCAGAAGCATGGCCCTGGTCTCCAGCGGAACATGCCATTCAGCTGGATCGCCGCGGACTGCACTTGTAGAGGCGCAAACGAAAGCCGTTTTTCACCGGTGAAGGATGCCGCCGGCGCCGTGTGCGCTACAATAAAAGCGATGACCGAACCGGAATGGGACGACCTCAAGCTCTTCCTGCATGTCGCCAGCGCCGGCGGCCTCAGCGGCGCGTCGGAGCGCACCGGCATCAGCGCACCGACGATCGGACGGCGGATGCTGTCGCTGGAGCGCGCCACCGGGCGGACGCTCTTCGTGCGCAGCCAGCGCGGCTACCGGCTGGCGCCGGACGGCGAGGTGCTGCTCGCGCATGTGGAGGCCATGCGGAAATCGGCGGAGAAGATCGCCGAGTGGCGCGGCCGGGCCTTTGCCCTGCCGATCGTCTCGATCGGCGCCGATGCGTGGCTTTCCGGCCTCGTGGCGCGCGAGACCCCGTCGATCCGAGGCGCGTCCGATCCCTTCCGCCTCTGCTGCCAGATGCGCCACGACGGCATCGACTTCACCTATCGGGAAACGGATATCGGGCTTGTTTCCGCGCCGCCCCGGACCGGCAATCTCGCGGTTCTGAAGTCGGTGCCGGTCGCCCATGCCGTCTACAGGGCGGCGGGGCCGGGCGGCACGCCCCTCCCCTGGGTCTCGCTCGGGACGCAGAGCGCCCATTCGCCGGCGGACCGGTGGGTCTTCGAGCGCCACGAGGCAGACATCATGACCTGGGCGAATTCGCCCGACCTCCTCCTGCGGCTGATCCGCGCCGGCAACGGCCGGGGCGTGCTTCCGTGTTTCGTCGGCGATGCGGAGCCGGAGCTCGAACGGGACGGCCCGATCCTCGACGAACTCACCTATACGCTGTGGATCGTCGCCAATGACGACGACCGGCACCGGCCGGAAATGCGGCTGGTGATGGACCGCCTGGCGGCCCTCTTCCGGCGGCTGGCGGACGACCTTTCCGGGCGAACCGGCTGACCCGTGCGCAGGCTTGCGTATGCCGGATTCGGCCCTATGGTGAGCCGATTCCAGCAGCAGGTCCCACTCACATGTCCGCATTCTCCCGCTTCACGCCGCTCATCCAGTCGCTTCCCGCAACCGTTCCCTTCGTCGGGCCGGAGGCGATCGAGCGCAGCCGGGGCCGACAGGTCAAGGCACGCATCGGCGCCAATGAGAATGGCTTCGGCCCCGCACCGTCCGTGCTTCGCGCCATCGCCGAGGCGGCCTCCGACACCTGGAAGTACAACGACCCGGAAAACCACGCGCTGAAGCAGGCGCTTGCCGCCCATCTCGGCTGCCGCCCAGAGAATCTTGCCATCGGCGAAGGGGTCGATTCCCTGCTCGGCCAGATCGTAAGGCTGGTGATCGACCCGGGAATGCCAGTGGTCACGTCCTTCGGCGCCTACCCGACCTTCAATTTCCACGTAAACGGCTTCGGCGGCCGGCTCGTCACCGTTCCCTATGCCGGCGACCGCGAGGACCTCGACGGCCTTATCGCCGCCGTGCGCCGCGAAAACCCGCCGCTCGTCTATTTCGCCAATCCGGACAATCCGATGGGAAGCTGGTGGGATGCCGAGAGCATCGTTGCATTTGCCCGCGCGCTGCCGGAAACGACGCTCATGATCCTCGACGAGGCCTATTGCGAGACGGCGCCCGCAGGCTCCACCCCGGCAATCGCAGAACTCATCGACCAGCCTAACGTCATCCGCACCCGCACCTTCTCCAAGGCCTACGGACTGGCCGGGGCCCGCATCGGATATGCGATCTCGACGCCCGGAACCGCCGCGGCCTTCGACCGGATCCGCAACCATTTCGGCATGGCCCGGATCAGCACCGAGGCAGCGCTGGCCGCGCTCGAGGACCAGGATTATCTGAAGGAAGTGGTGGAGAATATCGGCCGCTCACGTGACCGCATCGCCGCGATCGCCCGCCGGAACGGTCTCGTCCCGCTTGCCTCGGCGACCAATTTCGTCGCCATCGACTGCGGTCGCGACGGCGCCTATTCCAAGGCCATCGTCGATGGCCTGATGGAGCACGGCGTGTTCATCCGCATGCCGGGCGTCGCACCGCTCAACCGGTGCATCCGCATCAGCGCCGGTGTCGAGGCCGACATGGCGCTGCTCGAAGAGGCCCTGCCGCAGGTCCTCAGGACGCTCTGAGGTCGCTTTGAGGAACTGGCCGCCAGCAAGCGGCCGTTCAGTGCATCGTCATCCATTCGCGGGCGGCGCGCAGCGCGGTGGCGAGTTCGGTCTTGCTCATCGTCTGGGCCAGGTCGGCGCGCAGTTCGGCCGCCCGGTCGGAGCCCTTGATGGCGGCGATGTTCAGCCATTTGTGGGCGGCGACGAGATCGACCGCGCAGCCGCGGCCGGTCGCGTACATCAGTCCCATTTCGCAGAAGGTATCAGCGCGGTTTTCGCCACCCGTGGCGGCATATCCGGAATTCTGAATTTCGAAGCGTGCCATTGCCATTGTCCCTGTTTGAAGTGCCTTAGAACTTGCCCTGTCTTTCGCCCCCTTGCGGGGTCCTTCCGGGTGCCGTCTTTGAGCGGCTTGTCCCGTCAGGCCGGCGGATTGTTCCGCTCGTTTGCTGTGTCGGACTATGCGGCAGATCTTCAAACAGTCGGCTAAAAGGCATGATTAATTGCAGGAAAACAAAATACAAATGCTTGGTAAAATTGGCTTTTCGTTAAACATCGGAGGGCCTGCGGCGCCGAGAATCCGGACAAAATTTTACGAAAAGTATAGTTTTCCGCTTCAACCCTTTCCTAACCATCCCCGCACGACGACCGGACGGCATGACCACAGAAAGCGGCTTCCGCTCGCCCCAAAAAACCCGTCACGCGCGCCGCGCGGCCATGTTTACCTTTACGTGCGCGTAAGCTAACTTCGTCGGGCTCGCCCAAGGGCGGGTTGGAGGAAGAGCTGCCGGCAGCGCCGGCACTGGGATGGAGAATTCGATCATGCGTCATCTACTAATCGCAGCCACTTTGGTGTTGTCGGCCGGCCTTGCCAATGCGGCCGAACCGCTGGAAGGCAACTGGAAGACCGCAAGCGGCGAAACCGCGGCGATCAGCAAATGCGGCGGCGCCTTCTGCGTCACGCTGAAGACCGGCCAGCACGCAGGCAAGCAGATCGGCAAGCTGGCGGGCACGGGCGACACCTATACGGGCGAGATCACCGACCCGGCCGCCAACAAGACCTATAGCGGCTCCGGCACCGTGAGCGGCAATTCGCTGAAGATGAAAGGCTGCGTCATGAAGGTCCTGTGCAAGACGCAGACCTGGACCCGTCTCTGATCCACATTAGCTGCGGCGCCGCGGTGATCTGCGGCGCCCTCCCGCATCGCCCGGCGGCGGAATTGACGGATGACAAGGGCTGCCGGAAGGCTTCGGTGGCACTTTTTTTGGTCGTAACAGTTTCGTGAAGCCCCTTGAAAGACCCTCCCGGATTGCGTGGGCCCCGCAAACGCCACAATTTCAAAGCGGCCATTTTCCGCCTGCCACCTCCAGTCACATTCATATCTTCTGATATTCGAGACTCCAGTAAAATCAGGGCCTAGCGCCCCCGCCGGCCGTCCATTGCGGGCAAGGCGGCGACCGCCGGGACGCCCCGGAAACTCAACTCATCCGTGCGTGCCGGGCAAATTCCATCGGATTGTCAACGACGCGTTGACAGCGGGTTCCGATTTCTGACCTTCCGAACCGATCGTTTCGATCCGATATTCAGCATCAGCAAGCGCACTGCTTCGCTCGATATATGAAGGAGTATTTGAAATGACCAAGTCCGCATTGACCGTTATTGCCGCCCTCGTCGGCTCTGCCGCCTTCGGCAGCGCAGCCCTCGCTTCCGGCGACTATTATCCCGGCGTTTCCTCCGAAGCTCCGGCAGCGGTGGATACGTTCCAGACCAGCAGCATCGACCGGCAGTCCGCCGTTTCCAAGGACGCTTCGACGGTTGAGCTTGCCAGCCAGAGCGTCGACACCGGCGACTACTACCAGGGCGCAAACCGTCCGCAGTAACAACCGCAGCTCATTCAAGACCCCGGATCGTCGTGCCAGGTCGCAAACTTGAGGCACGAGGACCTGACCAGCAAAGGAACGCTACAATGACCAAGTCCCTTACCACCACCATTGCCGCAGCTCTCATCGCTTCGGCCACCTTCGGTACCGCAGCGCTTGCCGCCGGCGACTATTACGAAGGCGCCTCCAAGAACGCGGAAGCATCGCGCCTCGACCGCGCCCATACCGGCAGCATCCATGACCGTGCCGGCACCGTTCACCAGGATGTCCTCCAGACGCCTGACAACGGTGACTATTACACCGGCGCAAACCGTCCGCAGTAATCGCGACGGTTCATTTTCAAGACACCGGCTGGTCGTGCCTCAGGTCGCAATTTCCGAGGACGACAGCCCTATCCGAGAAGGAAGACATATCATGACCAAGTCGTTCACGACCCTTGCCGCAGCCCTCGTAGCCACCGTCACCTTTGGTGGCGCAGCACTCGCCGCAGGCGACTATTACGAAGGCGCCTCAAAGACCCCCGTCCACAGCCGCGTCGACCGCGTGCAGACGGGCAGCATCAACAACAACAACAACGCCGACTTCGTCCGCCAGGACGTCCGGCAGACACCCGACCACGGCGACTACTACGAGGGCGCAAACCGCCCGCAGTAACCGCCTCAGCCAGGACGGTTCACCGCGCTTGATCCACCGCCAACGGTGAACCGCCTCGCAAGAAAGGATACCGACAATGCGTAAGATACTCATGACCTTGATCGCCGTCGCGGCGGTCGGTTCGGCAGGCGCTGCAATGGCAGACGAAGGCCGCTATTCTGACGTTACCGTCCGCGAAGGTGCCGTGTCCATCGACCGCTCCACCACGGGCAGCATCGAAAACCGCGGCGACATGAGATTCAAGACCTCCCGAGACAACCGGCTGCCGTTCGATGACCAGGGAAATTTCCGCCCGAGCTTCGACGTCCGCAACTAGGCTCCCCTGCCCCTAAAACAGAAGACCAGCCGCTCGCGCGGCTGGTCTTTGCAGTTCATTCAAGACACCGGCTGGACGGCGGGTCGCAATCGCCCTCCACCTGACACGATGCACAAGCCCTCGGCCCCTCCATCGCTTCTTGCATGATAGACGAAGCGTAAAGACGAATCAATGAAGAGCGGAGGCAACGATCACATCCGCTTGATGCTCTTCTGTGTCTTTTGTGAATACCGGCCCTGACCTTTTTCGGAACGATGTCCCGCCTTTCGGGTTTCTGTCCTGCAAGCCGCGCCGTAAGGCAAAGCTTTCAGGACTACCAAAAGACTTCCAAGACTGAAAAAAGAAAGGACAGGACATGAAAACCTCCCTTACCTCCGGCTTTGTTGCCGCAGTCATCGCTTCTACTGCTTTTGCCGGGGCTGCATTTGCCCAGTCGGCACAGTACGAGCCCTACGCAGAATCCCCGCCGAGCCTTGACGACGGCCGCGTCGATACCATGTCGACCGGCAGCATTCACGGCGACAACTGGCGTGTTCGTGCCCATAACATGGCCGACACCAAGGTCGACGGCAGCCAGGATACCGGCGACTACTACGACGGCGCCCTGCGTCCGACCGACTGACCGGTTCATTCAAGCCACCGTTTCCGCCCGGTCGCAAAGTTCGGAGCGGAGATTGAAAAAGCCGGGCCTTCCCGGCTTTTTCTTCGTCCGGGGCTCGATCCGCATCCTTTTCTCGACGCTGAACCCAGGATGAACCGCCGCATCAGACGGGGTTCAGCCGGCGTGCATATTCTTTGCCCCACACGCTCCGGGGGAAGATATGTCCGTCCTTGTTCGCCGCTTCATAATCGTCACGCTCATCTGCGTGAACTTCGCGATCCTGTTCGGCGCGCTGGCGACGACCGGTGACATGCGCACCAAACGCTCCTCGCTCGGCTTTCCCGGCATGTGCGCCGGACAATCCGCCTTCTGCGGAGCCGTGCTATGAGGGCGGGCCGCGCTCCCAGATCCACGCGGTCCGTGCGGCTGGTCCCAACCCTCTTGCGGATGACGCTTGCCGCCCTGCTGCTGGTCGGGCCGCTGGCCGCCGTCACCATTCCGTCGAAGGTCGGCGGTCTCCTGCCGAAGCAGGGCGCGGGCTTTGTTCTGTTCGTCAGCCTCCAGCGCCAGTCGATGACTTGACGCCGTCCTGCAGAATGACGTCTTTTGCTTGTTAATGACATCATCCTATAATGGCCCATGAGCAAGCGAACCTTTTCAGTCTCCCCCCTCCCCTTCATCAGCCCGAGCCCATACGAGCCGCGCGTCTTCGATGACGCCGCCGAAGCGGTCGACGTCCTGACCGAACTCTACGAGCGCAATACCGGGTTCCTGATCGACGCCTTCGGGGCGTTGTCGAACGGCAGTCCGGTCACCGGCCGGTACCGCGCCTGCTATCCCCAGGTCAGCATCGAGACGACATCCTTCGGCCATGCGGACTCGCGGCTTTCCTACGGCCACGTCACCTCGCCCGGCATCTACACGACGACGATCACCCGTCCGAAGCTCTTCCGCCACTACCTGAAGGAACAGCTCGAACTACTGATGCGCAATCACAACGTGCCGGTGAAGGTCTCCGAATCGTCGACGCCGATCCCGCTGCACTTCGCCTTCGGCGAGGGCGCCCACGTGGAGGCATCGGCGACCGCAGGGCTTGCCGACGTCTACCTGCGCGATCTCTTCGACACGCCGGACCTCAACAATACCGACGACCTCATCGCCAACGGCGAATACGACCAGGTGGCGGGCGAGCCGGCGCCGCTTGCGCCCTTCACGGCGCAACGCATCGACTATTCGCTGGCGCGCCTCAGCCACTATACGGCCACCAGCGCCGATCACTTCCAGAACTTC
The DNA here is from genome assembly GCF_053618655.1 of Pseudorhizobium sp. NPDC055634. Lineage (NCBI taxonomy): Bacteria > Pseudomonadati > Pseudomonadota > Alphaproteobacteria > Hyphomicrobiales > Rhizobiaceae > Pseudorhizobium > Pseudorhizobium sp. NPDC055634. Next base: position 82,895 of record NZ_JBSHHW010000005.1, read on the forward strand.
GTTCTGTTCACCAACTACCAGTTCTACATCGACGAATTCGCCGCCTGGGCCCGCGAGATGATGGCCAATGGCGGCGAGGGCTACGAGGCCTTCGTCGAGCCCGGCAATGTCGTGACCCTCGCCGGCGAGCCGCGCGAGGAGACCGCCGTCGTCGGGCGCCTGCCCCAGATGCCGGCCTATCACCTGAAGAAGAAGGGCCATGCCGGGATCACGCTCGTCAACATCGGCGTCGGCCCGTCCAACGCCAAGACCATTACCGACCACATCGCGGTCCTTCGTCCGCATGCCTGGCTGATGGTCGGCCACTGCGCCGGCCTGCGCAACAGCCAGCGGCTGGGCGACTACGTGCTCGCCCATGCCTATGTCCGCGAGGACCACGTGCTCGACGACGACCTGCCCGTCTGGGTGCCGATTCCCGCACTTGCCGAGGTCCAGCAGGCGCTCGAGGACGCGGTCGAGGAGGTGACGGGCTACGAGGGCTTCGAACTGAAGCGCATCATGCGGACCGGCACGGTGGCGACCATCGACAACCGCAACTGGGAACTGCGCGACCAGCGCGGGCCGGTGAAGCGGCTGTCGCAGTCGCGGGCGATTGCGCTCGACATGGAATCGGCGACGATCGCCGCCAACGGCTTCCGCTTCCGCGTGCCCTACGGGACGCTGCTCTGCGTTTCCGACAAGCCGCTGCACGGCGAACTGAAACTGCCGGGCATGGCGACGGCCTTCTACCGCACGCAGGTCAGCCAGCACCTGCAGATCGGCATCCGCGCCGTGCAGAAGCTCGCCGCCATGCCGGTGGAACGGCTGCATTCCCGCAAGCTCCGGAGCTTCTACGAGACCGCCTTCCAGTAAGGCGTCGCGCAACTACCGGCCGCCGTCGGGTCTCGCGGGCGGGAGGCCGGCTCCTACTCGCTGCCCCCTACTCGCTGACAGTATCCCGCAGGTGGTCGAGCGCCTTGCGCAGGGTGTCGACCACCTCGTCGACCTCCGCGCGGCTGATGGTGAAGGCCGGCGAGGCCAGCATGCGGTCGCCGGTGGCGCGCATGATCAGGCCGTTCTCGAGGCAGTGGTTGCGCACCAGCGTGCCGATGTCGTCGGGCTTGGCAAAGCGCCGGCGGGTCGCCTTGTCGGCAGCGAGCTGCAGGCCGCCCATCAGGCCGACGCTTTCCGCCTCGCCGACCACTTCATGGTCCGCGAGGCTTTTCCATGCGGCGGAGAAATAGGGACCGACATCGTCGCGGATGCGCTCGACCAGGCCCTCGTCCTCGATGATGCGCAGGTTTTCCAGTGCGGCGGCGGCACAGACGGGATGCCCCGAATAGGTGAAGCCGTGGTAGAAATCGCCGATTTCCTCGGTCAGCACGTCCGCCACCCGGTCGCTCACCATGACGCCGCCGATCGGCAGGTAGCCGGAGGACAGGCCCTTGGCGATCGGCGCAAGATCCGGCTCCACGCCGTAATGCTGGTACCCGAACCAGGAGCCGAGCCGCCCGAAGCCGCAGATCACCTCGTCGGAGACGAGCAGGATATTGCGCTCGCGGCAGATGCGGGCGATTTCCGGCCAATAGGTCTCGGGCGGGATGATGACGCCGCCCGCCCCCTGGATGGGCTCGGCCACGAAGGCGGCGACGCGGTCCTCGCCGAGTTCGTCGATCTTCTGCTCGAGTTCGCGGGCGACCTTGAGGCCGAAATCGGCGGGGGAGAGGTCGCCGCCTTCCGCATACCAGTAGGGCTGGCCGATATGGTGGACGCCCTCGATCGGCAGGTTGCCCTGCTCGTGCATCCACTTCATGCCGCCGAGCGAGGCACCCGCGACGGTCGAGCCGTGATAGGCGTTGCGGCGGGCGATGACCTGCGTCTTCTCCAGTCTGCCAAGCGCCTTCCAGTAGACGCGCGCCATGCGAAACCACGTGTCCGAGGCTTCCGAGCCGGAATTGGTGAAGAAGACGCGGTTCATCCGGGAGCCCGCATGCGAGGCGATCTTCTGGGCAAGCAGGGTCGCCGGCGGCGTCGTCGTGCCGAAGAAGCTGTTGTAATAGGGCAGCTCGTTCATCTGGCGATAGGCAGCCTCGGCGATCTCCCGCCGCCCGTAGCCGACGTTGACGCACCACAGGCCCGCAAAGGCGTCCAGGTATTTCCTGCCGGTGCTGTCGAAGATATGGACGCCCTCTGCCCGTTCGATGACCCGCGTCCCGGCCGCATTCAGCTTCTTCATGTCGGAGAAGGGATGCAGGTGATGGGCGGCGTCGATGGCGCCGAGATTGGAGAGGGTGGTCGTGGAGGTCATCTGTGTCTTCCGGCGGCGAGATTGTCTGTCCAAGTCTTATCGGCTACGAACGGAGCTCCGCAACTCCCTTCTGAAGACCCTCCCATGACCGTCGAGAATGCCCCACCCCGCATCGAAATCCTGCTCGTCGGCATGAACGGCGAGTTGCGCGGCAAGCAGATCCCGCTGGAGGCGGAGAAGAAGGTCTGGGAGGGAGCGGTGCGGCTTCCGTCCTCCACCCAGTCGCTCGATATCTGGGGCGACGACAATGACGACATCACGGGCCTGTCGCTGTCGATCGGCGACCCGGACGGCGTCTGCATTCCCGATCGCCGCAGCCTTGCACCCATGCCCTGGGCGCCGGAAGGATCGCGGCAGGTTCTTTCCACCATGCACGAGCTGGACGGCAGCCCGAGCTTCATGGATCCGCGCGCCATCCTCGCGGCCCTGCTCAAGCGTTACGAGGAGCGCGGCCTGACGCCGGTGGTGGCGACGGAACTGGAATTCTACGTGATGGAGCCGGACTGGCGCGAGACCGGCCGGCCGCGTCCGCCGCAGAACCTCACCTGCCGGGGCGAACCGAACGGCTTCCAGCTTTACGACATGAGCGCGGTCGATGCGCTGGACGAGTACCTGCAGACCGTCCGCGCCTGGGCGAAGGCGCAGGACATTCCAGCCGACGCGACCACTGCCGAGTTCGGTCCGGGCCAGTTCGAGATCAACCTTCTGCACCGTGCCGATGCCATGGCCGCCGCCGACGACTGTCTCTATCTCAAGCGGATCGCCGACCAGGCCGCAAGGCGCCACGGCCTCAAATCAACCTGCATGGCCAAGCCCTATTCGGAGCATGCCGGGTCTGGCCTGCACGTCCATGCGAGCATCATCGACCGCGACGGCAGGAACATCCTGGATGCCGGTGGCGGCGAACCGGTGCTCCTCAGGTCCGTCTGTGCGGGAATGCTCGATACCATGCGCGAGGCGCAGCTGGTCTTCGCGCCGTTCGCCAATTCCTATCGCAGGTTCCAGCCGGGCTCCTTCGCGCCGGTCGACATCGACTGGGGCCACGGCCATCGCGGGACGGCGGTGCGCATTCCCGAAAAGGACGGCCCGGGTGCGCGCATCGAGCACCGCGTCGCCGGAGCCGACGCCAATCCCTATCTCCTCCTGACCGCGATCCTGGGAGGGATGCTGCTCGGGATCGACGGGACGCTCGACCCGGGACCTGATACACAGCCCGGCGAGCCGGCGCCCGGCAACCGCCGACTGACCCATGATTTCCTGACGACCGTGGAGGACTTCGCGGCATCCGCCTTCATCGCCGACGTCTTCGGGGAACGCTACCGGAAGCTCTACGCCGATACCAAGCGCAAGGAAGCGCTGACGTTCCTGCGCACCGTTTCCGATTTCGACTATCGCACCTACCTGCCGCGGCTCTGACCGATCAGATCCCGCTTCCCGCGTTCTCCTCTTCGGCCGTGGCCGTCCCCGTGGCCTTCCCCGTCGCCTGCCCGACCTGAGGCGGCACGAGGACCTTGAGTTCGCCTGCGTGGATGCGCAGCTTGACGTCACGGTCCATCGGCAGGAGTTCGCCGTCGATGACGCAGCGCACGTCATGCCGCGCGCGGGGAAAATGGAGTTCGACCTCGGTCGTGGTCATGGCGGTCACCGCGGCATTCTCCTTCAGGCGGCCGCGCAGAATGTCGAAGACAAGGTGCGCCACGCCTGCCGGCGACAGCGGGTCGGCAATGTAGAAACCGAGATGGCCGCCCGTGACGTCGGGAGCAACGAGAAGCGCATCCTGGCCGAATTCGTTGTTCGAGACCGAAATGGCAGACACCTTGCGATGTCCGGTCTTGCCCTTGGCATTGAACTCCACCTCGAACTCCGGCGGATTGAACATCACGCCGAGCGCCGCACGCGTGCTCGCCCGGATCTTGCCCAGCCTCGATGCGAAGCTCATGGAATCGCGATAGCGCACCATGCGTGCGTGGAGGCCGGCGGAAAACTGGTGGACGAAGCTCCGCCCATTGGCGCTCGCGATGTCGACATTCTCCACCCTGCCCTGCGCCAGGACATCGAGCACCGCCCAGATATCGAGCGGCAGCTTCAGGGAGCGGGCAAAGAGGTTCATCGTGCCGGCCGGGACGATGCCGAGCACCAGGCCGTTCTTCCAGGCGATGTCGGCGGCGGCGGAAATGGTGCCGTCGCCGCCTCCGGCGATCAATCCTTCCACGCCCGGGAGTGCGGCCACGCGCTGCATCGTCGAAACGATCTCGCTGCCGGAAACCACATGGCACTCGATCCGATGGCCGGCCCTGGTGAAAACTTCGGTGGCATGGGCGCCGTATGCGTCCATGTCGGTGGTCTTGAAGGTTCCGCCCTCGCGGTTGAAGACCGCAACAAGATTCATCTGGTGCTCTCGCTCCGCCTTCTCGTCAGCCGCCAAACAACGGGCCATCGCGCAAATGGTTGCCCGGCTGCGTGCTTGCCGGCCGGTTTGCGAATGTTTCCGCCCATTGGGGCTTTGTTGAGATGGCCGTGATTGCCCATTTCCGTCCTTGCGGGCCGGCCGCATTGGCTGCAAGTATCGTGACCGCAATCTTGAAAAGGAGAACCGGATGCGCGCCGTCGGCTTCAACAGACCCCAGCCCATCGAAGCGGAAACCTCCCTCCTCGACATCGAACTGCCGATGCCGGAAGCGACCGGCCACGACCTGCTGGTCGAGATCCGGGCGGTTTCGGTCAATCCGGTCGATACCAAGGTGCGCGCATCGGCGGCGGTGGAAGGCGGGGAGTACCGCGTCCTCGGCTACGATGCGGCGGGGATCGTCAGGGCCGTGGGGAGCGACGTCACTCTCTTCCAGCCCGGCGACGAGGTCTTCTATGCGGGCGCCATCAATCGCCAGGGCACGAATGCCGAATATCATCTCGTCGACGAGCGGATCGTCGGCAGGAAGCCGAAGAGCCTCGGCTTCGAGGAAGCGGCCGCCCTGCCGCTCACCGCCATTACCGCCTACGAGGCGATGTTCCACCGCATGAAGGTCCAGGACCCCGTCCCGGGTGCCGCCAATGCGATCCTCATCATCGGCGGCGCGGGCGGCGTCGGGTCGATCGCCATCCAGCTTGCCCGCCGTCTGACGGATCTCACGGTGATCGCGACCGCTTCCCGGCCGGAGACCAGGGCTTGGGTCGGCGAACTCGGCGCCCAGCATGCGATCGACCACAGCCAGCCGCTGGCGCCGCAGGTCGAGGCGTTGGGGATCGGCGCGCCGGCCTTCGTCTTCTCCACCACCCAGACGGAAAGGCATGTCGCCGACGTCCTGGACCTGATCGCGCCGCAGGGGCGGTTCTCGTTGATCGACGATCCGAAGGAGCCGATGGACCTGCGTCCCTTCAAGCGCAAGGCGCTTTCGATCCACTGGGAGATGATGTTCGCCCGCCCGGTCTGGCAGACGGCCGACATGATCGAGCAGCACAAGCTCCTGAACCACGTGTCCGACATGGTGGATGCCGGCGACATCAGGACGACGCTGAACGAGACCTACGGCACGATCAATGCCGCCAACCTCAAACGCGCCCATGCGATGATCGAGAGCGGCCGGACGAAAGGCAAGATCGTCCTCTCCGGCTTCTAGCCCGGCTCATGGGCCGCAGACCGCGCCACGGCTATCCGTGCGCGTCAAGCGTCTGCAGGCCTCCGGTCAGGCCTGCAGCACGACCACCCGGTCGCCGACGCTGACGCGCTCGTAGAGGTCGATCACGTCGTGGTTCATCATCCGCACGCAGCCGCTCGACATGGCGTAGCCGATGGTCTGCGGCTGATTGGTGCCGTGGATGCGGAAATGCGTGTCGTTGCCGTTGCGGTAGAGATAGATGGCGCGGGCGCCGAGGGGATTATTCGGCCCGCCCGGGACGCCGCCGGCATATCTCAGGTTCTTCTCGGGGTCGCGGCGGATCATGTTCGCGGTCGGCGTCCAGTTCGGCCACTCCGCCTTGCGGCCGACATAGGCGGTGCCGGAGAGAGCGAGGCCCGCCCGGCCGACGCCGACGCCGTAGCGCATCGCCTGGCCGTTCTCCATGACGTGGTAGAGACGTCGGGCCGGCGTATCGACGACGATGGTGCCCGGCTTGTACTTGGTCTCGTAGGCCACGACCTGACGGCGAAGCTCCGGCTTGATCTTCTCCAGCGGAACCGCGTTCAGCGGATGAAGTTCGCCCGGAAGTGCTGCATAGTTTGCCCTGTGGTCCGGTCCGCTCGAGGCGCACCCGGTCACGAAAAGCGGCAGTCCGAACAGAAACCCGCGGCGGGAGATCGACATGAATCGTGTCCTCAATGTGTCGGCTTGATGGCACGAAGTTACGGAGTTTATGGTTAATGAAGCGTTAGCGACGCGGGTCGTCAATACCGTTCGCGACCTTTCGCGAACGGCTTGGAAAATCAGCGGCAGCGGAACCTAGATCCGTTGCCGGCCGCGCATCGTAGAGGGTGGTGATGCGCCCACCGCGGCCAGGTCGATTCCGCAATCCACTCCGGGTACACCCCCTGGCCCGGGACCTGGCCCGAGACCCGGTCCCATACCCGGACCGGGATCAGGTCCGGGAGGGACGCAGGGATCAGGAACCGGCGGCGGAGGAGGCGGAATCGGACCCGGCTCCGGCGGGGGCAGCGGCCCGGGCCCCGGCGGCGGGGCCGGCGGGACGAGCGGCGGCGGTGGTGGCGGCGGAGCAGGAACGGGAGCCGGAACCGGCCCGGGACCGACCTCCGGGCCAGGACCGCCGACGGGCTGGGCGGATGCAGCGCCCGCGACGAGCGCCGCAACGACGACTACCGGAATATTCACGTGCCTTTTCATGTGCATTCCTCCCGCAAAGGATCGGAAACCGCGCAGCAGGCCTCAGGCCACGGGCAGCGCCGCCATGCACATCGTATGCCTCGCCGGGATCGTGACATTGCGTCCAGTCAACCCGGGCGTCCAGTCAACCCGCAGCGTCCACTCAACCGAGACGCCGGTCCCAGCCGCCTGTCACCGTCCCGAACGAAAAACCCCTCCGGCCGCGGCGGGCCTGAGGGGTTCTTGTGGAACGGGACGCTCGCGTCACATGCTCGGGTAGACGGGCCCCTCGCCGCCCTGCGGCGGCACCCAGTTGATGTTCTGGTTCGGGTCCTTGATATCGCAGGTCTTGCAGTGGACGCAGTTCTGCGCGTTGATGACGTAGACCTCCTCGCCATCCTTCTCCACCCATTCGTAGACGCCGGCCGGACAGTAGCGGGTCGAGGGACCGGCGTAGACGCCGAGCTCGGAGCGCTTCTGAAGGTCCATGTCCTTCACCTGCAGGTGGACCGGCTGGTCCTCCTCGTGATTGGTGTTCGACAGGAACACGGAGGACAGGCGGTCGAAGGTCAGCACGCCGTCGGGCCGCGGATAGGCGATGGGCTTGTGCCTGGCTGCCGGCTCAAGGCTTGCGGCATCGGTCTTGCCGTGCTTCAGCGTCCCGAAGACCGAGAAGCCGAAGAGCTGGTTGGTCCACATGTCGATACCGCCGAGCCCGACGCCGAGTGCCGTGCCGAAGCGCGACCAGAGCGGCTTGACGTTGCGGACCCGCTTGAGGTCCCTGCCGATGTCGCTGTCGCGCCAGTCGTTCTCGATCTCGACCACTTCGTCATTGGCGCGGCCGGCGGCAAGCGCCTCCGCGATCCTCTCCGCGGCCATCATGCCGGAGAGGACGGCGTTGTGGCTGCCCTTGATACGCGGAACGTTGACGAAGCCGGCGGAACAGCCGATCAGCGCGCCGCCCGGGAAGGAGAGCTTCGGCACCGACTGGTAGCCGCCCTCGGTGATCGCGCGCGCGCCGTAGGAGATGCGCTTGGCGCCCTCGAACGTGCCGCGGATCGTCTCGTGGGTCTTGAAGCGCTGGAATTCCTCGAAGGGATTGAGATAGGGGTTCTTGTAGTTGAGGTGAACCACGAAGCCGACGGCAACCAGGTTGTCGTGGAGGTGGTAGAGGAAGGAGCCGCCGCCGGTGCTCATCCCGAGCGGCCAGCCGAAGGAGTGCTGCACGAGACCGGGCTTGTGGTTCTCCGGCTTTACCTCCCACAGTTCCTTGAGGCCGATGCCGTATTTCTGCGGCTCGCGGTCCTTCTGCAGGTCGAACCGGGCAATCAGCTGCTTGGCGAGCGAGCCCCGCGCGCCCTCGCCGATCAGCACGTACTTGCCGATGAGTTCCATGCCGCGGGTGAAGTTCGGGCCGGGCTCGCCATTGCGCTCGACGCCCATGTCGCCGGTCGCCACGCCGCGCACGGCGCCGTTTTCGTCATAGAGGACCTCGGTCGCGGCAAATCCCGGATAGATCTCGACGCCCAGCGTCTCGGCCTTTTCGGCCAGCCAGCGACAGACGAGGCCGAGCGAGACGATGTAGTTGCCGTGATTGTTCATCAGCGGCGGCATGAAGGCGTTCGGGAGGCGGACAGAGCCGGCCGGCCCGAGGAACAGGAACTGGTCGTCGGTCACCGGCGTGGTGAAGGGATGCCCCTCCTCCTTGCGCCAGTCGGGCAAAAGCTTGTCGATCCCGATCGGATCGACCACGGCGCCGGACAGGATGTGGGCGCCGACTTCCGGCCCCTTTTCCAGCACCACCACGGAAAGCTCCGGATTGACCTGCTTGAGGCGGATCGCCGCCGACAGTCCGGCCGGCCCCGCCCCGACGATCACCACGTCGAATTCCATGCTTTCGCGCTCGGGAAGTTCCACTTGCTCGCTCATCACCTACTCCGCTCGCCGGCTCCGCTCCGGCACCCAGTTGTCTGACAACCTCATTGGCAAAAGCCGCAGCCGTTGTCGACCTCCAAAGCGACAGCCCCTCCCCGCCGTCGGCGGATGCGTCACTTACCTTTACGTGAACGTAAGATAACCAGCTGTCGGCGAAAATCAAGTTGCCGCAATCGGATGCCTCGATCCACCTTGCCCGGCGCCGCGGCCCTGCTAAGACGGCGGGCATCGCCTCAACAGAGAGATCGGGAATGATCCTAGCACGGCCTGCAGCACTTACCCCCACGGAACTTCATGGGCACCTTGCGACGCTTCATCCGGAGCTGACGGTCCTGTCGCAGGAGGATCTCAAGGGGCGCCATCCCGGCGAGCATCCGCAAAACTTCGGCGCCGGCGTGATGGCGCAGCCGGCGACTACGCAATCCGCGGCGGCACTCGTCGCATGGTGCGGGCAGAATGACGTTCCCCTTGTGCCGCAGGGCGGGCTCACGGGGCTGGTGGGCGGCAATGTCAGCGTCCCGGGGGACGTCATCGTCTCGACGTCGCGCCTCAACCGCATCCTGGCGATCGAGCCGGAGGAGATGACGGCGACGGTGGAAGCCGGCGTCACGCTCGAAGCCCTGCAGCAGGCGGCCGCCGAACACGGTCTCACGACCGGCATCGACCTCGGTTCGCGCGGCTCGGCGACGATCGGCGGCATGGTGTCGACCAATGCCGGCGGCATCCTCGCCTTCCGCAACGGCGTGATGCGCCATCAGGTGCTGGGGATCGAGGCGGTGCTGCCGTCGGGCGAGATCCTCTCCGACCTGACGCGGGTCGTGAAGGTGTCGGCGGGGCCCGACCTGAAGCAGATTTTCATCGGCGGCGAAGGCGCTTTCGGGCTCGTCACGAAGGTCGTCCTGAAGCTCGAACCGCAGCGCCCCTGCCGGGCGACCGCCCTCGTCGGCGTCGCCGATGCCCGCACCGCTCTTTCCGTCATCCGCCACCTGCGCGGCCTGCCAGGCGTGACGCTCGAGGCGGCGGAAATGATGTGGCCGCGCTACATCCGTGACCATGCGCGCCTGAAGGGCCTCGATCTTTCACGGCTGGAAGAGGATGCGGCGGCCCTGCTGATCGAGATATCGGCGGAGAGCGTCGATGCGGCGACGGATACCCTGGAGGAAGAGCTCGCCGAACTCTGGGAGCCGCTGGCTCTGAAGGGCGGCATCGTCGCCCGGTCGCTCGACCAGGCGGGGCGGTTCTGGGACATTCGCGAGGATTCCGGCTTCTATTATGCCGAAATCCCGGAGGCTGCCTCGTTCGACATCTCCGTCCCGCCGACGGCGCTCGACGCCTATGTCGCCGGGCTCGATAGCCGGTTGAAGGCGATCGACCCGACCTATGCGGCCTATGTCTACGGCCACATCGCCGACGGCAACCTGCACCTGACGCTGATCCGGCGCGGGCCGCTGCCGGAAGAGGAATTGCGGGCCGTCGAGAAGGCCGTCTATACCGGCATCCCCGAAGCGGGCGGCAGCTTCTCGGCCGAGCACGGCGTCGGCATGGAGAAGCGCTTCGGCTACGAGACCTTCACCTCACCCGCAAGGCAGGCGATGGCCCTTGCGCTCAAGCGGGCGCTTGATCCCAAGGGCCTCTTCAACCGCGGAAAGGTGCCGTTCTGACGGCACCGGTCACCGTGCCCGGTCGTTGCCCTTGCCGAACCGGCCGCCCTTGCCGCCGTCCGACTTCGGCTTGCCGCCAAAGGGCTTGCCCCCGAACGGCTTGCCTGCGCCTTCCTTGCCGGCCGGCTTGCCCTTGAACGGCTTGTCGCCGAAGGGCTTGCCGCCACCCCTTCCGTAGGGCTTTGCCCCGGCATCGCCGCTGCGGGCAGGCTTGCCCTTGCCGAAGCCGGCCTTCGGGCCGGTATCGCCCCAGACTTCGCTGTCGACGTTGCGCATGTCGCGCGGCGCGTCGTTCGAGCGGTCCTTCGACTTCCAGTCCTTGCGCGGTGCCTCTCCGGCCGGCCGCTCGCGGAACGGGGCGTCCCGACGCGGCCGGTCGCCGGCGTCACCGTCGGCCTTCTTGTTCTTCCACGGCTTGTCCATGCGCGGACCATCGCGGCGTGCAAACCCCTCGTCGTCTCCGCGCGAGAACTTGCTGAAATCGGGAGCGGCATCGAGGCGCGTCACGCGGATGCCGCGCTCCATCATGCGGTCCTTGCCGAGCTTGTCCATGAAGCGGTCGGCGTGCTCGGCGGCGATCTCCACATAGGTCTCGTCGGCCTGCATCTTGATCGCACCGATCTCGTTCTTGGTGAGATCGCCGTTGCGGCAGATCGTCGGGATCAGCCAGCGCGGCTCGGCGCGCTGCTTGCGGCCGACCGAGAGCGAGAACCAGACCGCCGGCCCGAAATCGCCGCGCGGCGTCAGCGGGCGCGACGCCGGGTCGCCCGGCTTTCCGTCGCGCGTCTTGCGACCGGCGCCCTGCTCCAGCGAAACGGGGATCAGGTCTTCCGGGGCGGCGTTGTTTGCGCGGTGGAGGTTCACGAAGGCGGCGGCCAGCTTCTCGGCGCCGTACATTTCCACCAGCCGGGCGATCAGATCCTGTTCCTCCTCCCGCGGTGCCTCGTCGAAGACCGGATCGGCCAGAAGCCGTTCCTGGTCGCGGGCGATCACCTCGTCCGCCGTCGGCGGATGCGTCCAGGTGGGGGTCACGTCGGCGCCGAAGAGCAGGCGCTCGGCCTTGCGGCGCTGGTTGACGGGCACGATCAGCGCGCTGACGCCCTTGTTGCCGGCGCGGCCGGTGCGGCCCGAACGGTGCAGGAGCGTCTCGGAATTGGTCGGCAGGTCGGCATGGATGACGAGGTCGAGGCCCGGCAGGTCGATACCGCGGGCGGCGACGTCGGTCGCGATGCAGACGCGGGCACGGCCGTCGCGCATGGCCTGCAGGGCGTGCGTCCGCTCGTTCTGAGTCAGTTCGCCCGAGAGCGCCACGACGTCGAAGTTGCGGTTGTTGAAGCGTGCCGTCAGGTGATTGACCGCCGCGCGCGTCGAGCAGAACACGATAGCATTCTTGGCATCGTAGAAGCGCAGGGCGTTGATGATGGCGTTCTCGCGATCGGACGGCGCGACGAGCAGCGCCCGGTACTCGATGTCGGCGTGCTGCTTTTCTTCGGTCGTCGTCGAGATGCGCACCGCGTCGCGCTGGTAGCGCTTGGCGAGCTTGGCGATGCCGGAGGAAACCGTGGCGGAGAACATCAGCGTGCGCCGGCCCTCGGGAGCGGCTTCGAGAATGAACTCGAGGTCCTCGCGGAAGCCGAGGTCGAGCATCTCGTCGGCCTCGTCGAGCACGGCGATGCGCAGTTCGGACATGTCGAGCGCGCCGCGGCGGATGTGGTCGCAGATGCGGCCCGGCGTGCCGACGACGATATGGGCGCCGCGTTCCAGCGCCCGGCGCTCGTTGCGGATGTCCATGCCGCCGACGCAGGAGGCGATCACCGCACCGGTCATCTCGTAGAGCCATTCCAGCTCCCGCTTGACCTGGATGGCGAGTTCACGCGTCGGCGCGATGACGAGGGCCAGCGGCGGGCCGGCGCGACCGACGCGCTCGCCGTCATCCAGGAGCGTCGGCGCCATGGCGATGCCGAAGGCAACGGTCTTGCCGGAACCCGTCTGGGCCGAGACCAGCGCATCGGAGGTCTGGAGAGCGGGGTCGAGCATGGCCTGCTGGACGGGGGTGAGCGTCGCGTAGCCGCGTTTCGCCAATGCCTTGGCGATCGCCGGGACGGCGCCTTCGTAATCGGTCATATATCTGGTCTTTCGGATGTTTCTTGCGCCTTTGCGCCGGCTGCAACTCTCGCAGCACTACATGGCCCGTTTCCTAATGAGGGAAAGCGCAAATGTCAAAGAGAAGGCGCCGGCTTTCGGCCGCGACGGGCTTTGCAAGCGGCCCGCGGGCTTGCTAGCGTCGCTCTGCAAATCAGTACTGGAAGGACATCACCATGGATTTCGGACTAGCCGGCAAACGCGCGCTCGTGCTCGCTTCCTCCCGCGGCCTCGGCCTCGGCATCGCCAGGGCGCTCGCGGACGAAGGCGCGCATGTGCTGCTGTGCGGCCGCAGCGCCGACAAGCTGAAGGCCAATGCGGATGCGATCAATGCCGCCGGCAAGGGCAAGGCGGACTGGGTCGAGGCGGATCTCGCCGATGCGCATTTCGTCGACGCCATGCTGAAGGCGGTCGAGGAAAAGCTCGGCGGCATCGACATCCTGGTCAACAATACCGGCGGCCCGACGCCGGGCACGGCCGAGGAGATGGACGCGGAAAAGCTCTACAACTTCTTCCAGTCCATGGTGGTGCGGGTCATCACGCTTACCAACGCGCTCCTGCCGCAGATGAAGAACCAGGGCTTCGGCCGCATCCTCACGGTCGCCTCCTCCGGCGTCTTCGAGCCGATCCCCAACCTTGCGCTCTCCAACACGCTGCGTGGCGCCCTGGTCGGCTGGAACAAATCGCTCTCGGCCGAGGTCGCCTCCCACGGCATCACCTCCAACATGATCCTGCCCGGCCGCATCCACACCGACCGGATCGACGAGCTGGACGGCGCCAATGCCAAGCGCCAGGGCAAGCCGGTCGAGGAAATCCGGGCTGCCTCCGTCAAGTCCATCCCGGCCGGCCGCCTCGGAAAGGTGGAGGAATTCGCCGCCGCCGCGGCCTTCCTCTGCTCGGTGCCGGCGAGCTACGTCACCGGCACGATGATGCGCGTCGATGGCGGCGCGTCGAAGTCGATCTGAGCACTCCGCGTCCCGCGTGGCCGATCGCGCGGGACGCTCTTCATCGCCTCTCCCCGAAGCCCCTTCCCCGAAATCTCTGGAATCCGGCCGCGTCTCTGCTATCGTGGGTGCGACAATGTGTTCCACGGGAGGGGAGCCTTGGAGAAGATCAGGACCTGGATGGTCGCGGCAGGGCTTGCGATCGTCATCGTCGGAGCGGCCTGGGTCGCTCACGGAACCGGCGTAATCCGGCTGCCGGCGACGGGCTTCATGAACGAACTCAGCGTCTGGACGATCAACGGCTCGCTGGCGATCGCCTTCGGCCTCATCGTTCTCGTTGGCTCGTGGAAGCTCCTGCGCGACCAGCCGCGCGAGACGGGCTTCGGCGACGACCACTTCCTCGGCGAACCCTGAGGCGCCCGCCGGAAAGGACACCGCCCGTGAAGCGCCTCGCCCTCGTGCTCGGCACCCTCGCCATCCTGATGGGCCTCCTCTGGATGGCGCAGGGCAGCGGCGTCTTTCCCTATCCCGCCTCGAGCGTCATGATCGACCAGTCGCCGTGGATCCTCTACGGCGCGATCCTCGCGCTCGCCGGGCTCGCGGCGATCTGGTGGGGTCGGCGGCGCTAGAAAGCCGCCCGGCCCTCACCTTCCGGCTGCCAGTCCCGGCAGGTCGGCAATCAGCGAATCGCGCACGACGAAGCTGATCGGCGGCTCGTCGTGCGGCTTATCATCGACGAGGAGCCTCGCGAAGACCAGCTGGCGACCGTCCTTGTCGGCCCAGCCGACGAACCAGCCGATCGGGCGGTTGCTGTCCGGCTTGCCGCCGGCATCGCGCATCCGTCCGGCACCGGTCTTGCCGTGGACCATCCAGCCGTCCGCCGCCTCGAACCTGGGCGTGATCGCCTGCGTCATCGCCGCAGCATGGCCGGAGATCGGCAGTTCGCCCTTGAGGAAGCGGCGGAGGAAGGCCACCTGCTCGTCCGGCGATATCTTCAGCGACGACATCAGCCAGGATTCCGTCAGCCCGTCGAGCCCGCCCGGTCCGCCCGACACGTCGCCGTTTCCGTAACCGAAGCGGCGGACATAGTCCGCGAACCGCTCATCGCCCAGCCGGCGGGTGATCTCCTGCGAATACCAGACGATCGATTCCCGCTCCCAGCCGGTCGGATCGAAGGCCTTCTTCACCCGCGCCGGACCGCCGAACTTTTCCTGGTAGTCCCAGCGCGGCGTCGTCTCGTCCTTCAGGATGCCGGCGTCATAGCCCATCATGGCCAAGGGCAGCTTGAAGGTCGACATGGGATAGACCTGCTCGTCGCAGCTTCCCTGGCGGTGGATCGTCTCGCCGGTCTCGACGTCGAGAACGACCGTGCAACGCAGCGCATCGGCGGCAGAGGCCGTCCCGGCTGCGCCGAATGCGGTGAAAACCCCGATGGCGGCGGCCATCAGGCCGCGTCTCTTCAAGAACATGATTGGCTCCCTCGATGTGAACCGCCTCTTTCTAGGCGTCGTTGCGGGAGCGCCGCAAACGATGATAACTGGCAGGAGCCATTAGAAAAACTGGGGCATTGCATGGTCAGGCCGCATCTTCCGCTGAACGCGCTGCGCGCCTTCGAGGCCGCCGCCCGGCACCTTTCCTTCACCCGCGCGGCAATCGAGCTCAACGTCACCCAGGCCGCCGTCAGCCATCAGGTGAAGCAACTCGAGCAGCGGCTCGGCGTCACCCTCTTTCGCCGCCTGCCGCGCGGGCTGATGATCACGGAGGAAGGACTGGCGCTTTTGCCGACGCTGAATGAGAGCTTCGACCGGATGGCCGACATGCTGGAACGCTTCGAGGGCGGACACATGCGCGAGGTGCTGGTGCTCGGGGTCGTCGGAACCTTCGCCATCGGCTGGCTGCTGCCCCGCCTTGCCGATTTCCGCGCCCGCCATCCGTTCGTCGACGTCCGGCTCTCCACCAACAACAACCGCGTCGACATCGCGGCGGAAGGGCTCGACTATGCGATCCGCTTCGGCAACGGCGCCTGGCACGACACGCATGCGGAGAGCCTGTTCGAGGCGCCGCTCTCGGCACTCTGCGTCCCGGCGATCGCCGCCCGGCTGAAGTCACCTGAAGACGTCAAGCGCGAGACGCTGCTCCGCTCCTACCGCGCCGACGAGTGGCCCGGCTGGTTCGACGCCGCCGGCACCCCTGCCCCGCCGATCAGCGGCCCGGTCTTCGATTCCTCCGTGCTGATGGTGGAGACGGCCCTGCAGGGCGCCGGCGTGGCGCTCGCCCCGCCGCTGATGTTTTCCCGCCACCTGTCATCCGGCGCGCTGGAACAGCCCTTCCCCGTCTATGTCTCCAAGGGCAGCTACTGGCTGACGCGCCTCAAATCCCGAGACCCGACGCCGGCGATGAAGGCGTTTTCCGACTGGATGGCAGGGATGGCGGCCGAGATGCGAGTGACGGCCTAGGCCGCCTCTTCCGCTTGCCATCCCCCCTTCCGTGTGCCATCAGGCCCGCTCTCGATTATCACCGGGCGCGGCAGGCGCCCTTTTGCGTTCCGGGCTCGATGCTCCGGGCTCAACGATCACGACTGGACAAGGAGCACCGCCATGGCACGGGCGCTGGGGCTGGATTTCGGCACGACCAATACCGTCATCGCGCTTGCCGAGGGCGATGGCTCGACGCAGTCGATGCCCTTCACCAGCAGTGCCGGGACCGCCGACACGATGCGCACGGCGCTGTCCTTCATGAAGGACAGGCAGCTCGGCGCGCAGGCGCTGAAGGTCGAGGCGGGCCAGGCGGCGATCCGCGCCTTCATCGACAATCCGGGCGATTGCCGTTTCCTGCAGTCGATCAAGATCTTCGCGGCAAGCCCGCTCTTCCAGGGCACGCTGATCTTCGCGCGGCGCCACCAGTTCGAGGACCTGATGGAGATCTTCCTGCGCCGGCTCTCCGCCTATGCGGGCGATGCCTGGCCGCAGGACATTTCGCGCATCGTCGTCGGCCGCCCGGTGCAGTTCGCCGGCGCCAGCGCGGATCCGGCGCTCGCGCTGCAACGCTACGACGCGGCGCTTCAGCGGCTCGGCTTTCCCGAGATCAGCTATGTCTACGAACCGGTCGCGGCGGCCTATTATTTCGCACAGACGCTCGAGCGGGACGCCAATGTCCTGGTGGCCGATTTCGGCGGCGGCACGACGGACTATTCGCTGATCCGATTCGAACGCCATGCGGGGCAGCTCGTAGCGACCCCGATCGGACATTCCGGCGTCGGCATCGCCGGCGACCAGTTCGACGCCCGCATCATCGAGCATCTGGTCGCGCCGGAAATCGGCAGGGGCAGCAAGTTCAAGAGCTTCGACAAGGTGCTCGACGTGCCGAGCAACTACTACACGAGCTTCTCGCGCTGGAACCAGCTGTCGATCTTCAAGGGATCGAAGGAGTTCGCCGACCTGAAATCGCTGGTCCGCTCGGCGCTGGAGCCGGAGAAGCTGGAGATGTTCGTCGATCTCGTCGAGCACGACGGAGGGCTACCCGCTCTACCAGGCGGTATCGGCGACCAAGATGGCGCTGTCGGCGGCGGACGAGGCGGAGTTCAACTTCTCCCCGCTCGGGAGTACCGGCCGCAAGACGGTCCGACGCGCCGATTTCGAGGGCTGGATCGCGGACGACATCGCCCGCATCGAGGGCGCGCTCGACGAGGTGCTGGCGCAGACGCAAACCTCCTCTTCGGCCGTGGACAAGGTCTTCCTCACCGGCGGCACGTCCTTCGTGCCCGCCGTGCGCGACATCTTCACCCGCCGCTTCGACGGCGACCGCATCGAGACCGGCGGCGAGCTTCTGTCCATCGCCCACGGCCTTTCGCTGATCGGCGAGAGCGGCGACATGTCACGTTGGGCCGCTTGACGCTTCCCCCGCCCCGTCCGGTTCGCTAGAGTGGCCTGATGATCCAGGCGAAAGATCTCGAGGCCAGCGAACTCTCCGCACTCCTGCATTTCTATGCGGATTCCGGCGTCGAATGGCTGCTCGAGGATGCGCCGATCGACCGCGTCGCGGAGTTCGAGGTGCAGAAGGCGGCGCGCGAGCAGGCACGGCAGTCCCAGCCGGCAAGTCCGCAGCGGCAGGAACGGCCGGCTCCCGACCGGGCCGCCGCCGCATCCCAGTCGCTCAATTCGCCGCCCGTCGCCGTTCCGGACGACCAAGCGGTCGCCGCCGCGCAGCTTGCCGCGGACGGCGCCCGTTCGCTTGCCGAACTGAAGACCGCGATCGAGGCCTTTTCCGGCTGCAACCTGAAGAACGGCGCCCGCTCGACCGTCTTCGCCAGCGGCGATCCCGGCTCGCGGATCATGGTGATCGGCCCGATGCCAAACGCCGACGACGACCGCGACGGCCTGCCCTTCTCCGGTCGTGCCGGCCAGTTGCTCGACCGCATGCTGTCGGCGATCGGCCTGTCGCGGGAAACGGTGCTGCTCACCAACATCATTCCCTGGCGCCCGCCCGGCAACCGCATGCCCTCGGTGGCCGAGACGGCGATCTGCAGGCCCTTCATCGAAAGGCAGATCGCCCTTTCGGAGCCGGAGCACCTGCTGCTCCTCGGCAATTTCCCGGCCCGCTTCTTCTTCGGCAATACCGGCACGATCCACAGCCTGCGCGGCGAATGGCGCGATGTCTCCGTGAACGGCCGGACGATCCGCGCGCTCGCGAGCCTCCACCCGCAGGAACTGCTGATGGCGCCCGCCAACAAGGCGCTCGCCTGGCACGACCTGCTGATGTTCTCGCAGGCGCTCTCCAGGGCGTGATGCCTGCCGTTTGATCAATTCGAAAACCGCACGGCTCGTGCCATGCAATCCATGCATGGCAGCGCTCTCTTATGTCGGCTTGTCAAATCGATGCTGCACCGCAATATTCATCGGGTGTCTTGGGAGGAACCGTACGTCAAGGAACCAAGGCGATGCCCCGTATCCGTCCCACCCATTGCGGCTTTGAAAGCCTCCGCGTCGCCGGCCTGTCCCCGCGCTCGACGCAGGGCTACCACCGCTTCGGCTCCGCGACCAACGAGCAGATCACCGCTCGCGGCCTGAGCCGGCCGGGCAGCATCACCCGCCCCTCCGCGATCTTCACCGATTTCCGCGAGCGCTGAACCAGCCAGGAAAGGAAAAGGTCATGACCCGTCTTCTGCCGATCCGCATGCTGCGCGAGACCCTCGAGGGCGTTTCCACCGCCGTCAGCGCGGCGCGTGAATATCGCGATGCCGGCGCGGTGCGCCGCGGGTGTGCGCGTCCCGCCAATCCGGCGACGGCAGACATCCCGCTCTGAGCGCCGTTCAACCCGGCGGCGCCGATGCCTTGCGCGCCGCCTTTCGCTCGAGCCCCAGCCGGCGCTCGCGATAGACGATGAATATCCCGGCCGAAACCGTGATCGCCGTGCCGATGATCATCGGCGCGGTCGGCACGTCGTCGAATATGACGAAGGCGATCGCGATCCCGAGAATGAAGGACGTGTATTCGAACGGCGCCACTGCCGAGACGTCCGCGTGCCGGTAGCTCTCGGTCAGGAAGATCTGGGCGATCCCGCCACAGATGCCGGCGGCGATCAGCAGCATGGCCTGCTCGCCCGTAAGCACCGTCCAGCCGAACGGCAGGCTCACAAGCGACAGCAGCGCGCCGAGGAGCGAGAAGTAGAAGACGATCGTCGGCGTCCGTTCGGTCCTGACCAGCTGGCGCACCTGCACCATGGCGAAGCCGCTCAGCACCGCCGCCATCAGGACCGCCGCGGCACCCAGCGCCTGCGTCGATGCAAACCCGCCTTGCCTGAAGAGGGTAAGCTGTGGCCAGGAGACGATCAGCACGCCGACCATGCCCGCGACGACGGCGCTCCAGCGGTAGAGCCGCACCTTTTCGCCCAGGACCACCGCCGCGAAGACCACCGCCATCAGCGGCGAGGCGTAGCCGATCGCGATCGCCTCCGGCAGCGGCAGGTGGACAAGGCCGTAGAAACCGAAGGCCATTGAGATGATCCCGAACAGGCTGCGCTTGAAATGCCCGAACGGGTGATCGGTATGGACCGCGGTGCGCAGTTCCCGCCGCCAGGCGAGGTAGGCGATGATCGGGATCAGCGCGAAGGCGGAGCGGTAGAAGGTGATCTGGCCCGCAGGAACGCCGCTTCCGGCCGCCTTGATGAAGGTCTGCATCAGCACGAAGATCGCCACGGAGACGATCTTGCACATTATCCCGCGCAGGGAGTTGCCCGCTTCAGCGGTCATCTGGCACTCTTGGGCATTGAAGTCTCGAGGAAACAAGCGGACGGGAAACAGCAAACCTAGCGAAGCAGAGTTGAGATTAAAGAAAATAATTCCGGAAGAGCATCAATCTTGCTGATGACTCGATCAAACCCGGTGATTTGACCGGGGGCGAACCGCCTCGTCGCGATAGGGCGCTCCCGACAAGAGTCAATGCGTTAGGATGCTGTTAGCAACCCATTGTTATCGTATCCGCATCTCGTTTATCGGAAGGATCCCGCCCTTGCAGTGTTCGGCATATCGACAGCCCTCGGCGAGGCATCCATCACCAGCGGGACTGACGTCCAGAAACACCAGTTCCGACTGAGCACGCAGGCTCGCACCGCGGCCCCTTGCATTGCCAAGCACCACAGGAATATCTGTATTCATGGGTACATCCGATACCAAGACGGTTGAACTTGCCGATTATCGCCCGACCGATTTCGTCCTGGAGCGCGTCGACCTCACCTTCGAACTCGACCCGACGAACACGAAGGTCGATGCCCGGCTGATCTTCCATCGCCGCGAAGGCGTCGATCCTTCGGCACCGCTCGTGCTCGACGGCGACGAACTGGCGCTTTCGGGCCTGCTTCTCGACCAGATCGAAGTGCCACCCGCCCAGTACGAGGCCAGCCCGCGACGCCTGACGATCCGCGACCTTCCGGAAAACACTCCCTTCGAGATCACCGTCACCACCTTCATCAACCCGGAAGCCAATACGCAGCTGATGGGGCTCTACCGCACCAACGGTGTCTACTGCACCCAGTGCGAGGCGGAGGGCTTCCGCCGCATCACCTATTTCCCCGACCGCCCGGACGTCCTGGCGCCTTATACGATCACCATCATCGCCGAAAAGACCGCCAACCCGCTGCTGCTTTCGAACGGCAACTTCCTCGGCGGCGGCAATTACGACGAGGGCCGGCATTTCGCGGCCTGGTTCGACCCGCATCCGAAGCCGAGCTACCTGTTCGCGCTGGTCGCGGGTGATCTCGGCGTCGTCGAGGACCGGTTCACCACCATGTCCGGCCGCGAGGTCGCCCTGAAGATCTATGTGGAGCACGGCAAGGAGCCGCGCGCCGCCTACGCGATGGATGCGCTGAAGCGCTCCATGAAATGGGACGAGGAGCGCTTCGGGCGCGAATACGACCTCGACATCTTCATGATCGTCGCCGTCTCCGACTTCAACATGGGGGCGATGGAGAACAAGGGTCTCAACGTCTTCAACGACAAGTACGTCCTTGCCGATCCCGAGACCGCGACCGACCAGGACTATGCCAATATCGAGGCGATCATCGCCCACGAATACTTCCACAACTGGACCGGCAACCGCATCACCTGCCGCGACTGGTTCCAGCTGTGCCTGAAGGAAGGCCTCACCGTATACCGCGACCACGAGTTCTCGGCCGACATGCGCTCGCGCGCCGTCAAGCGTATCGCCGAGGTCCGCCACCTGAAGGCCGAGCAGTTCCCCGAGGACGCCGGACCGCTCGCGCATCCCGTCCGCCCGACGAAGTATCGCGAGATCAACAACTTCTACACGACGACCGTCTACGAGAAGGGCTCCGAAGTCACCCGGATGATCGCCACGCTCCTGGGGCCGGAAGGCTTCAAGAAGGGCATGGATCTCTATTTCGAACGCCATGACGGGGACGCTGCGACCGTCGAGGACTTCGTCAAGTGCTTCGAGGACGCGACCGGTCGCGACCTCTCGCAGTTCTCGCTCTGGTACCGCCAGGCCGGCACGCCGCTGGTCACCGCGTCGGGCGCATACGATCCGACGGCCGCCACCTTCACGCTTACGCTTGAGCAGATGATCCCCGCAACGCCGGGGCAGCCGAACAAGGAGCCGATGCACATTCCGCTCTCCTTCGCGCTGATTCTCGACAACGGATCGACCGCGACACCCGCCGCCGTTGCCGGCGGAGAGGTGACGGGCGACGTGCTCCACCTCACCGAACGCGCCCAGACCTTCACCTTCTCGGGCATCTCGTCGCGTCCGGTCCTGTCGCTCAACCGCGGCTTTTCGGCGCCGATCAACCTGCATCTCGACCGCAGCATCGATGACCTGGTGCATATCGCCCGCCACGACAGCGACCTCTTCTCCCGCTGGCAGGCGTTGAACGACCTGATCCTGCCCGTCCTCATGCAGGGCGCCCGCGATGTCCGCGACGGCGACGGCATCACCTGCCCGCCGTCCGTCATTTCCGCGCTGATCGAGACGGCCGGCAACGAGGCGCTGGAGCCCGCTTTCCGGGCCCAGGTCCTGGCGCTGCCGAGCGAGGCGGACATCGCCCGCGAACTTGGAAGCAACAACGACCCGGACGCCATCCACACGGCGCGCACCGCCGTGATGACAGCGATCGCCGAGGTCGGCAACACCGTCTTCCAGCACCTCTTCGACACGATGGGGAACGAGGGCGGCTTCAGCCCGGATGCCGCCAGCGCCGGAAGGCGCGCGCTTCGCAACAGCGCGCTTGCCTACCTCACCTATGCGGAGCAGTCGCCGGTTCGCGCCGCCGTCGCCTTCGCCTCGGCCGACAACATGACCGACCTCGTCCAGGCCCTCTCGGTCCTGGTCCACCGCTTCCCGGAAACGGACGAGGCCGATGCGGCGCTCGGCGCCTTCGTCACCCGCTTCGACGACAATCCGCTCGTCATCGACAAGTGGCTGTCGGTCCAGGCGACCATCCCGGGTGCCGGCACGCTCGACCGCGTCAAGGGACTGATGGACAACCGCCACTTCGTCGCCAGCAATCCCAACCGCGTCCGCGCGCTGGTCGGCAGCTTCGTCTTCGCCAATCCGACCGGTTTCAACCGCGCCGACGGCGAAGGCTACCGCTTCCTCGCGGAACGGATTCTCGCGATCGACCCGAAGAACCCGCAGCTTGCGGCGCGTCTCCTGACGTCGCTGCGATCCTGGCGGTCCCTGGAGCCGTTCAGGGCCGATCACGCGCGCTCGGCTCTCATGTCCATCGACCGCAGCGGCAATCTCTCCAGCGATGTCCGCGACATCGTCGACCGCATGCTGAAGGGTTGAACCCCTCTTTGCTGCAACCCTTGATTCCGTTTTGGAATCCCACGGAATTAAGGGATTAAAAAAGTCTTAACTGCCTCTGGACACGGCGAATCACTCGTGATTCATTAGGTCAGATTCGGGCGAGCGGCGCGCCGGATTTCCATGAGGGTTTTTATGAAAACGATGGCGGACGTGCGGCGGGACACCGCCGGCGAAGGATGGTTGCGTCTCAAATTTCCGGGGCGCAACGGGGCATCGAGGCTCTTCTCGGGCCGCCCCAACCTGACGGTTACGCCGATCTCCCGGCAGATGCCGCGCGTCGAGATGGTCCTCAAGCGCTCCATTCCCCTTCTCATCCTCGCGTTCCTCGCCGTCGTCGCAACCTCGCGCAGCATGGGGCTGGTTTCCGAATACGACCGGCTTCAGGAAGGCGCGCGCCAGGCAACGGCGCTGGTCGCCACCACGGCGGTCGCCGCATTCACCGGCCATGATGCGGCGATCAGCACCGGCGACCGGAAGGCCGCCGAGGCGCGCCTGGCAGGCTTCCTGTCCCCCGACCGCCTTCCTTCCGATGCGTTCCTTCTGCTGGTCGATCCCTCCGGCCGGATCTTCGGCGGCATCGGTGCGGCACCCTATGTCGGGCACCGGCTGACGTCGCTTCTTCCGGAGACGGCGGCGCTCCGCCGCTTCGGCGGTTCCGGCCTCATCGAGACGACCATAGGCGAGGACGCGCATTACGCCTCCATCCAGCCGCTCGGCAATGATGGCGGCCTCGTCGTCGCCGCCCTGTCGCTCGCACCGATGAAATATTTCTGGCGGCACGAAGTCTCGCTCAACGTGACGCTGTTCGCCTGCATCTCGGCGATCCTGCTCGTCATCCTCTATGCCTATTACATGCAGGTGAAGCGGGCGCGCGAGGCGGACGAGACCTTCCTGGAATCCAACCTGCGCATTGAAACCGCCCTGTCGCGCGGCCGCTGCGGGCTGTGGGACTTCGACGTCGCCAACCGCCGCCTGTTCTGGTCGGGCTCCATGTACGAGATGCTCGGCTATCCGGCGGCAGGAAATGTCATGTCGTTTGCCGATGCGGCGCGGATGATGCACCCGACCGATGGCAATCTCTACGCGCTGGCGCGCGCCATCAGCCGGGGCAATGCCAAGCAGGTGGACCAGATCTTCCGCATGCGCCACGCCGCCGGCCACTATGTCTGGATGCGCGCCCGCGCCCAGGTGGTGCGCACCGCAGCCGGCCGCACCCACGTGATCGGCATCGCCATGGACGTCACCGAGCAGCACCGGCTGGCGCAGCGCTACGCGGAAGCCGACCAGCGGCTCGCCGATGCCATCGAATGCACGTCGGAAGCCTTCGTCCTGTGGGACAAGAACGACCGTCTGGTCATGTGCAACACGCATTTCCAGCAGGCCTACGGGCTTCCCGACAGCGTGCTCGTGCCCGGCACGGAGCGCGCCGTGGTGAATGCCGCCGCCGCCCGCCCGGTCATCGAGCGCCGGATCGCCGACGCCGACCAGCACGGTCTTTCGCGGACGACGGAAGTACAGCTCGCGGACGAGCGCTGGCTGCAGATCAACGAGCGCCGCACCCGCGACGGCGGCATGGTCTCGGTCGGAACCGACATCACCCTCATGAAGCGCCAGCAGGAGCGGCTGCGGGAATCCGAACGGCGCCTGATGGCGACTGTCGGCGACCTTTCCGCCTCCCAGAAGAAGCTGGAGAAGCAGAAGGAGGAACTGTCGACCGCCAACGCCAACTACCAGGCGGAAAAGGAACGCGCCCAGGCGGCCAACAAGGCGAAGTCGGAATTCCTCGCCAACATGTCGCACGAGCTGCGCACGCCGCTCAACGCCATCCTCGGCTTCTCGGAAATCCTCGTCAACGAGATGTTCGGTCCGGTCGGCTCCCCGAAATACGGCGAATATGCCCGCGACATCCACGACAGCGGCAAGCATCTCCTAAACCTGATCAGCGACATCCTCGACATGTCGAAGATCGAGGCCGGGCACATGAAGATCCAGTGCGAGGCGATCGACCTCGTGCCGCTCATCGAGGAAAGCCTGCGCCTCACCGCCATTTCCGCCCAGGAAAAGACGATCACGATCGAGCAGCGCCTCTCCGACGACCTGGCCATGGTGGGCGACCGCCGCGCCATGAAGCAGGTCATGCTGAACCTTCTCTCCAATGCCGTGAAGTTCACCAACGAGGGCGGGCGGATCATCGTGCGGGCCCGCCGCTCGGAATCCGGCTACCTGCTGACGATCGCCGATACCGGCATCGGCATTCCGAAGGCGGCGCTCGGCAAGATCGGCCAGCCCTTCGAGCAGGTGCAGAGCCAGTACGCCAAGAGCAAGGGCGGTTCCGGCCTCGGGCTCGCGATCTCCCGCTCGCTGGTTGCGCTCCACGGCGGCTCGATGCGGATCCGCTCCTGCATCGGCAAGGGAACCGTCGTCTCGATCAGCGTCCCCGACTGCCCGACCTTCGCCGTCCCGCGCCCGTCGGTCAGCTGACGAGCTTCCGGAACACCGCACGCACCGCCTTCGACAGGCGCTTCACCTCGCCTTCCAGCGTGCGGATGTCGGGGCAGTCGCCTGCCCTTGCGACACGCTCGACAAGGCCGGCCGGCGCCTCCTTCGGGGAGAAGGGGCCATCGATGCAGAGTCGGATGATCTGCGAGAGTTCGGTGAAGAGCCGGAGCGCCTCGCGCACGGTCGAAAGGTCGTCGGGCTGCAGCATTTTCTCGCCGAGCGCATCGAGCGCCTGCATCGTGCTCATGCCGCTCGTGTCGATGGAGATGCCGCGGGCGGGAGCGACCAGCCGCAGGTACTGGGCGATGAACTCGATGTCGATGAGCCCGCCGGGGATCAGCTTCAGGTCCCAGATGTCGCGCGGCGGCTTTTCCTGCTCGATCAGGTCGCGCATCTCCCGCACATCGGCCCTGATCTTCTCCTCGTCGCGCTGCCGCGACAGGGTTTCGGCGACGACCGCGCAGGCCTCGTCGACCAGTCCGCGATCGCCGCAGACCATGCGGGCGCGGGTGAGCGCCATGTGCTCCCAGGTCCAGGCCTCGTCCTGCTGATACTTGCGGAAGGCGCGGATGCGGGTCGCGACCGGCCCCTTGTTGCCGGAGGGCCTCAGCCGCATGTCCACCTCGAAGAGCACGCCCTCCGACATCGGGGCCGAGAGTGCCGCGATCAGGCGTTGCGTCAGCCGGGTGAAGTAGCGCGTGCTGTCGAGGGGCTTTGCACCGTCGGATTCGGTCGCATCGTCGTCGTGGTCGTAAAGCAGGATCAGGTCGACGTCGGAGGCGGCTGTCAGCTCGAAGCTGCCGAGCTTGCCCATGCCCATCAGCGCCACCCTGCCGCCCGGATAGTGGCCGTGGGCGGATTCGATCTCGCGCTCCACCGCCGCCAGCGCCTGCTCGATCAACAGGTCGGCGAGGTCGGTGAAGGCACGTCCGGCCTGCATGCCGTCGATTGCGCCCGTCAGCAGGCGGATGCCGATCAGGAAGCGCTGCTCGGCGGCGAAGATGCGCAGCCGGTCCAGCAGTTCCTCGTAGTGGCGGGCGGCGGTCAGGAAGGTGGAAAGGCGTTCCGACAGGTAGTCGCGCGTCGGAAGCTCCGCCATCAGGCCGGGGTCGAGCATGCCGTCGAAGACATGCGGGCGCGACGAGATGATGTCCGCCAGCCGCGGCGCAGACGACATGACCTTGACGATCAGCGACAGCAGCGCCGGGTTGTTGCCGATCAGCGAAAACAGCTGGATGCCGGAGGGCAGGCCCGAGAGAAAGCTGTCGAACCGCAGCAGCGCCTCGTCGGCCCGGCTGCTTTCCCCGAAGGCCTTGAGGAGATCCGGCGTCAGTTCCGTCAGCCGCTCTCGCGCCTCCACCGACTGGGTGGCGCGGTAGCGGCCATAGTGCCAGGTGCGGATCACGCGGGAAATGTCGGCCGGCCGTTCGAAGCCGAGGGAGGCGAGCGTCTTCAGCGTCTCCGGATCGTCCTGCTGCCCGGTGAAGACGAGGTTTCCCTCGACGCCGGAAAGCTTCGTCTCCTGCTCGAAGAGCCGCGCATAGCGCTTCTCGACCGT
This sequence comes from Pseudorhizobium sp. NPDC055634, assembly GCF_053618655.1. Taxonomy (NCBI): domain Bacteria; kingdom Pseudomonadati; phylum Pseudomonadota; class Alphaproteobacteria; order Hyphomicrobiales; family Rhizobiaceae; genus Pseudorhizobium; species Pseudorhizobium sp. NPDC055634. Next base: position 110,052 of record NZ_JBSHHW010000005.1, read on the forward strand.
CCGCAGCACCTTCTCCAGCCTCGCGGCAAAGGTCGCAGTGTCCGCAAAGCCCATCATGTAGGCGATGCGCTTCAGTTCCGCCTCGGTGTCCGGCAGGCGGTGGGTCTGCTCGTCGCGCACCATCTGGATGCGATGCTCGACGTCGCGCAGGAACCAGTAGGCTTCCGTCAGTTCGGCGGCGATCGCAGGCGTGATCCAGTTCGCTTCCGCGAGCTTCTCCAGCGCGACTTCGGTCTGGCGAGTGCGCAGCGGCGGCATGCGGCCGCCGGCGATCAGCTGCTGGGTCTGGGCGAAGAACTCGATCTCGCGAATGCCGCCGCGGCCGAGCTTGACGTCATGCCCCTTGACGGCGATTGCGCCGTGTCCCTTGTGAACGTGGATCTGCCGCTTGATGGAATGGATGTCGGCGATCGCCGCATAGTCGAGATACTTGCGGAAGACGAAGGGAACGAGCTGGCGCAGGAACCATTCGCCGGCCGCAAGGTCGCCCGCCACGGCGCGCGCCTTGATGAAGGCGGCCCGTTCCCAGTTCTGGCCACGGCTCTCGTAGTAGAGCAGCCCCGCCTCCACCGGCACGGCGAGCGGCGTCGAGCCGGGGTCGGGACGAAGCCGCAGGTCGGTGCGGAAGACATAGCCGTCGGCGGTCCGCTCCTGCAGTATGCGCACCAGCCGGCGCATCATCCGGCCGTAGATTTCCGAGCCGTCCAGCGGGTCCGGCAGGATGCCGCTTTCCGGGTCGAAGAAGACGACGAGGTCGATGTCGGAGGAATAGTTGAGCTCGTAGCCGCCGAGCTTGCCCATGCCGAGCACGATAAGCCCGGAGCCGGCGCTCGGTTCTCCCGGGTCTTTCAGGACCAGCTTGCCGGTCTCGTGCGCCGCCAGCAGCAGATGATCGATCGCGGCCGCCACCGCGGCATCGGCAAGGAGCGTCAGATAGCGCGTCGTGTCGCGGGCGGTGAACAGCCGGGCGAGATCGGCAAGCGCCACCAGGAAGGAGACGCTCCGCTTCAGCGTCCGCAGCGTCGTCATCACCTCCGCTTCCGTCGGCGCACGGCCGTCCTTCGGCTTCCAGCAGTCGCGGGCGTCGGCGATCAGCCGTTCCAGCGTCGGCTGCAGCGGCTCCGTCACCGCCGTGGCCAGGAGCTGCGGCGAGACGGCGGCAGCGTCGCGCAGGTAGGGAGAAAGGGTGAGCGCCGCGATGAGGAAATGCCTCAGCGGGCCGTCCTCGGCCATCACCTGCGAGAGCGCCGGCTCCTGCTTGCCGGCGTCCTTCAGGATCGCGGTGACGGCCTTCGCCTCGGTCTGGCTGTAGGGTCGCAGCGCGCTTGCGGCAACGTCCTTCAGATAGGTTGCAGTCTCTCCCACGGCGTCCTCCCTCAACCAGCCCTTCTTAGGGCCTGAAGGGCGGGAATACCATCGTGGCCGTCAGCCCCGGCGCATTCTCCCGCTCCGGGTGGGTTGCCGAGAGCGTGAGCGAGCCGCCGTGCAGGTCCATCACCGCTTCCACCAGCGAGAGGCCGAGCCCCGTGCCGGGCTTCGACCGGCTGGCATCGAGGCGCACGAAACGCTTCGTCACCTCGTGGCGCTTGTCCTCGGGAACGCCGGGGCCGCTGTCGCAGACGGAAAGCCGGGGCGAGCCGTCCTCCATCCTCAGCACAAGGCGGATCTCGCCGGCGCCGTTCCCCTCGCCGCCATACTTGATCGCGTTGTCGAGGAGGTTGAAGATCGCCTGTCCGATCAGTTCGCGGTTGCCCTTGATCCTGAGCCCCGGCTCGATCTCGGTTTCCAGTTTCAGCCCCGCCTCCTCGGCCACGGGCTCGTAGAGTTCGCAGCTGTCGGCGGAAATGGCGGAAAGATCGACCTCGCTCATCTCGGCCGCGATCGACCCCGCCTCGACGCGGGAGATCATCAGCAGCGCGTTGAAGGTGCGGATCAGCTGGTCGGACTCGGCGATGATGCCTTCCAGCGCCGCGCGGCGGCTTTCCGGATCCTCGTCCTCCACCGCCTCCGCCGCCTTGTTGCGAAGCCGCGTCAGGGGCGTCTTGAGGTCGTGGGCGATGTTGTCGGAGACCTGTCTCAGGCCCTCGTTGAGCTTCTCGATCCGCCCGAGCATGGCGTTCAGCGATTCCGACAGGCGGTCGAACTCGTCGCCCGAGCGGCCGACGGGCAGGCGTTGCGAGAGATCGCCCGCCATGATCTTCTGGCTCGCGGCCGACATGCGGTCGATGCGCTTCAGCGCGTTGCGCCCGATCCCGAACCAGATGACCAGCGCGCCGACCCCCATGATCGTCAGGGCCAGCATCAGGGCGCGACGGACGATGCCCCGGAAGCGGCCGGGCTCGCCGAGATCGCGGCCGACCATCACCCGCAGGCCGTTTTCCATCACCACGACGTTGGCGATCGCCATGTGCTCGCGCCCCGATCCCGTCTCCGAATAGGGATTGTAGGCGAAGGGGAAGCGGGTCCAGCCCTGCTCGTCCAGCACGCCGGGTTCGAGCGACGCGACGTTGCCGGCAAGGATCTCGCCATTGGTTCCGGCGACGACGTAGAGATTGGCGCCCGGCTGGCGCGACCGCCGCTCCATCAGCCGCAGCATGCCGTTCAGGCCGCCGCGATCGAAAGCGCGCTGGATGTCGCCGACCTCCTGGACGAGGTTCTCCTTCGTCTGCTGGGCGAGAATGCGCTCCGACATCCCCGTCACGTAGACGACGAGGAAGGCGGCGCAGATCGAGAACAGAAGGATATAGAGGGCCGACAGCCGGACGGCGGTCGAACGGAACATCAGGCGGACACGGGTCAGCACGGGCTCACGCCTCGTCCTTGATCATGTATCCGGCGCCGCGGATCGTCTTCAGGAGGGGCTTGTCGAAGTCCTTCTCGATCTTGGAGCGCAACCGCGAGACATGCACGTCGATGACATTGGTCTGCGGGTCGAAATGGTAGTCCCAGACATGCTCGAGAAGCATGGTGCGGGTCACAACCTGGCCGGCGTTCTTCATCAGGTATTCGAGAAGCCTGAATTCGCGCGGCTGCAGCAGGATCTCGCGGCCCGCCCGCTTGACCTCGTGTGACAGCCGGTCGAGCTCCAGGTCGCCGACGCGATAGACCATGTCCTGCTCGGGCTTGCCCTTGCGGCGCCCCAGCACCTCCACCCGTGCCAGAAGCTCGGAAAACGCATAGGGCTTCGGCAGGTAGTCGTCGCCGCCGGCCCTCAGCCCCGTCACCCGGTCGTCCACCTGCCCGAGCGCGGAGAGGATCAGCACCGGCGTCTCGATTCCGCGCTGGCGCAGTTCACTGATCACCGACAGGCCGTCGCGACGCGGCAGCATGCGGTCGATGACCATCACGTCATAGCTGTTCTCGCTGCCCATGAAGAGGCCGCTTTCCCCATCGCTTGCATGGTCGACGACAATGCCGGCCTCGCGAAAGGCCTTGGTCATGTATGCGGCCGCTTCCAGATCGTCTTCAATCACCAGTATCTTCATGCGCGGCACAATAGCGCCGGCGGCACCTTTTGCACTATCGGATTCGCCGGCATCGGCACGGTATGTGGGCGTATCCATCTTCGCTCCTTCGATCGCAGTACGGCGGCGGGAATGAAAAAGGGCGCCGACGTTACCGGCGGCGCCCTCCTGATGCTGATTTGGGAGGATCAGCCTTCGTTGATCGGCAGGGCGACGAAGCGGCTGCCGTTCTCGGACTCGATCTGGAACAGGGCGCGGGTGCGGCCGTCCTTGCGAGCCTGCTCGATCACCTTCTCGATGTCGCCGGCAGACTTTACCGACTGGTTGTTGACCGAGACGATCTTCTCGCCGGCGCGCAGGCCGCGGCCTGCGGCTTCCGAGTTCGGATCGACTTCGACGACCGAGAGGCCGGCGCCGTCTTCGGCAGGCGCAACGGTGATGCCGAGGCTTGCCAGCGCCTGTTCGGTCGCGGGCTTGCGGGTCTCGGGCGTCGTTGCTTCGGCACGCTCGGAGGCTTCGCTCGCCAGGTTGCCCAGGGTCACTTCGAGGCTCTGCGACTTGCCGTCACGCCATACGGCGACGTCGACCTTGGTGTCGGGGCCGATGGCGGCGACCTTGCGGGCAAGGTCACGGGCGTCCTTGATCGGCTCGCCGTTCAGGGCGGTGATCACGTCACCTTCCTTGATGCCGGCCTTCTGGCCCGGAGAACCTTCCTGCGGGGCAACGACGAGCGCGCCCTGCGGCTCCGACAGGCCGAGCGATTCGGCGATGTCCTTGTTGACCGGCTGGATCTGCACGCCAAGCCAGCCGCGCTCGACCTTGCCGTTCTCGATCAGTTCGGACACCACATCGCGGGCGACGGAGGCCGGGATGGCGAAGGCGATGCCGACATTGCCGCCCGACGGCGAGAAGATCGCGGTGTTGATGCCGATGACCTCGCCTTCGAGATTGAAGGCGGGACCGCCGGAATTGCCGCGGTTCACGGCTGCGTCGATCTGGATGTAGTCGTCATAGGGGCCGGAGCCGATGTCGCGGCCGCGAGCCGAGATGATGCCTGCGGTGACCGATCCGCCGAGGCCGAACGGGTTGCCGACGGCAACGACCCAGTCGCCGACGCGGGCCTTGGAATCGTCAGCGAAGTCGACATAGGTGAAGTCGCGGTTGGCATCGACCTTGAGGACCGCGAGGTCGGTGCGGCTGTCGGCGCCTATCAGCTTGGCGTCGAGTTCGGTGCCGTCGTCGAGAACCACCGTGTAGGCGGCGCCGTCGGCGATGACGTGGTTATTGGTGACGAGGTAGCCGTCCTCGGAGATGAAGAAGCCGGACCCCTGCGAGGTCGGACGCAGCTGGCGCGGGCCGTCTGCCTTGTCGTTATTCTCGCCCTTGGGGGCGCCGCGGGACTGCGGGCCGCCGAATTCACGGAAGAAACGCTTCAGCGGATGGTCGTCGGGCAGGTCCTCGAAGCCCTGGCCGCCGAAGTTGAACGAGAAATTCCCGTTATCGTTGGCCATCTGCGTCTCGGACTGGACGCGCACGGACACGACTGCCGGGGAGACCGCGGAGACGACGTCGGCGAAGCTCGGAGCTTCCGGCGCCTGAACCTTTACCGGGTCTGCGAACGAGTCGATGACCTGTCCCGGAATGCCGGTCGACAGCATCACCGCAGCCAGGCCGGCGACCGTCGTGGTCTTCAACACGGTCTTCAGCGAGGGTCGTGCAAATTTGCTGTTGAGCATCGTGAATACCTTCTTCTCTTCGTAATGATCTTTCCGGAAACGCCCGGAAGGCGGTGGATGCGAAGAGATATAGGAAGGCTCACCTTAACTGCATGTGTCGGCAGGATGAAAAATTCGTAATGTTGGCCGCTCAGCGCCTGTCGAGAAGCTCGTCGATGCGCGCCTGCTCCTCGGCCGAAAGCGGTGCGGGGGCGCGTGCCTGGAGGCGGCCGCGGGCCATCAGCACCAGCACGATGCCGCCGATCAGGAGAAGCGCTGCCGGGGCCGTCCACAGAAGCACCGTGCGCATCGAAAGGCGCGGCTTCAGGAGCACGAACTCGCCGTAGCGGGAGACGACGTAATCGATCACCTGCTCGTCCGTATCGCCCTGTTGCAGCCGCTCGCGGACCAGGACGCGCAGGTCCCGGGCAAGCTCGGCATTGGAATCGTCGATCGACTGGTTCTGGCAGACCATGCAGCGCAGGTTGACCGACAGGTTCCTCGCCCGCTCCTCGAGCACCGGATCGGCGAGGATCTCGTCGGGATTGACCGCCAGAGCCGGAAGCGGCGCCAGCATGACGAAGAGGGCAAGGAGAAATCCGCGCATCATTCGGCAGGCTCCAGTGCAGGCCGGACGGGGCGGGCGCGGCGCGTCGGCGCACCGACCCTCAGCCTGCGGTCGGAAAGCGACACGAAGCCGCCCAGCATCATGATCAGCGATCCGCCCCAGATGCAGAGGATGAAGGGCTTCCACCAGATGCGGACCACGATGCCGCCGTCGGCCATCGGGTCGCCGAGCGACACGTAGAGCTGGCTGAGGCCGAAGGTCAGGATACCGGCTTCCGTCGTCGGCATGCGCCGCGCGGTATAGAGCCGCTTCGACGACCATGTGTCGGCGACCACGACGCCGCCCTGGCTGATGGTGAAATGGCCCCGCTCCTCGGTGAAGTTCGGGCCGACCGCCTCGCGCATGCCGTCGAAGACCAGCGAATAGCCGCCCGCTTCCGCGGTCATGCCCGGCTTCATCTCGACGACGGTCTCGGTCTCGTAGGTCGTCACCATGACGACGCCGAGCACGGTCACGCCGAGGCCGAAATGGGCAAGTGCCGTGCCGAAGGCCGAGCGCGGCAGGCCGGCCAGCCGCCGCCAGGCGACGTTGAACGGCAGCTTGCCGAAGTTGGCGCGATACCAGAGGTCGGCGAGCGCGCCGAACATGCCCCAGAAGGCAAGCGCAAGGCCGAAGACCGCCATCACCGGGCCGCCGTTCTCGATGTAGTAGAGGGCAAGTCCGGCGAAGAGCGCCAGGCCGGCGGCGCCGTAGAGCCGCTGCAGCGCGCCGAGGAGGTCTCCCCGCTTCCAGGCCAGCATCGGACCGAAGGGCACCGCGATGAGGAGCGGGATCATCAGCAGCCCGAAGGTCATGTTGAAGAACGGTGCGCCGACCGAGATCTTCTCGCCGGTGAGCGTCTCCAGGACGAGCGGATAGAGCGTGCCGATCAGGATCGACGCGGTCGCGACCGTCAGGATCAGGTTGTTGAGGACGAGCGATCCCTCGCGCGAGATCGGGGCGAAGAGGCCCCCCGCCTTCAGCATCGGCGCGCGCCACGCGAAGAGCGCGAAGGCGCCGCCGATGAAGATCATCAGGATGGCGAGGATGAAGATGCCGCGCGTCGGATCGGTGGCGAAGGCATGGACCGAGGTCAGCACGCCGGAGCGGACGAGGAAGGTGCCGAGCAGCGACAGCGAGAAGGTCATGATGGCGAGCAGCACGGTCCAGATCTTCAGGCCTTCGCGCTTTTCCATCACCAGCGCCGAATGCAGCAGCGCCGTACCGGCGAGCCACGGCATGAAGGAGGCGTTCTCGACCGGATCCCAGAACCACCAGCCGCCCCAGCCGAGTTCGTAATAGGCCCAGTAGGATCCCATGGCGATGCCGGCCGTCAGGAAGGTCCAGGCGGCCAGCGTCCACGGGCGCACCCAGCGCGCCCAGGCCGCATCGATGCGGCCGTCGATCAGCGCCGCGACCGCGAAGGAGAAGCAGACGGAAAAGCCGACATAGCCGAGATAGAGGAGCGGCGGATGCACGGCGAGCCCCGGATCCTGCAGCACCGGATTGAGGTCCTGGCCCTCGGCCGGCGCCGGGCTGAGGCGCAGGAAGGGATTGGAGCTCAGGAGGATGAACAGCGTGAAGGCGGTGGTGATCCAGGCCTGCACGGCCAGCACGTTCGCCCGCAGCGTGTCAGGAAGGTTGCGCCCGAAGAAGGCGACGAGCGCGCTGAAGAAGACGACGATCAGCAGCCACAGCAGCATGGAGCCTTCGTGATTGCCCCAGACGCCGGAGAACTTGTAGACCATCGGCATCATCGAATGGGAATTCTCCCAGACGTTGCGCACCGAGAAGTCCGACACCGCGTAGCCCCAGGTCAGCGCCGCGAAGGAAAACAGCACCAGCACGAACATCAGGATCGAGCCCACCGGCGCCAGCGCCATCATCGCCGCGTCGTTGCGGCGCGCGCCGATGAGCGGCACGATCGACACGATCAGCGCGGTGGCGAGCGCCAGGACGAGTGCGTAGTGTCCGACCTCGATGATCATTGGGTCGCCGCCTCTTCGCCGTCCTTCCAGACGCCCTGCTCCTTGAGCCGGTCGGCCACTTCCTTCGGCATGTAGTTCTCGTCGTGCTTGGCAAGCACGGAATCGGCCACGAAGGAATGGGTCGCGACGTCGAAGGAGCCTTCGGTCACCACGCCCTGCCCCTCGCGGAAGAGGTCCGGCAGGATGCCCGTGTAGCTCACCGGCACGGTGTTCGAGCCGTCGGTCACCGAGAAGCTGACCGTCGAGCCTTCGCCGCGCTTCACCGATCCTTCGGCCACGAGCCCGCCGAGGCGGATGCGCGTGCCGGGAGAAACCTCGGTCGTGGCGAGATCGGCCGGCATGTAGAAATAGGCGACCGACTGGCTGAAGGCGAACATGACCAGCAGCACCGCGGCGAGGATGAAGCTCATGCCGCCCGCGATGATCGTCAGCCGTTTCTGTTTGCGTGTCATTGGGTCACTCCTTCGACGGTCAGGCCGACCTCATGGGCAAGAGCGATCAGTTGCCGCCCCTCGTCGCCTTCCGCCGGGAAAGTCTGCAGGCCGGTTTTAAGTGCTTCTTCGGCCTTTTGTTTGTCTCCGAGAACCGAATAGGACCGCACGAGGCGGAGCCAGCCCTCGATATTGTTCGGGTCTTCCTGCAGCCGGGCGGCGAGGCTCTCGACCATGCCGCGGATCATGTCCTGGCGGTCGCCCTCTTCCATCTCCCCTGCGGCCGCCACGTCGTCGGCGGACGGGTTCTTTGGCGCCTCGGCCGCTGCGGCGGACGCGCCGCCTGTTGCGGCGATGTGCTGGCGGATCAGGTCCATCCACGGCGCGTCGGGCGGCGAATCCTTGGCGATCTCCTCGAACATCGCGCGGGCCTCGTCGTGGCGCCCGACCTGTTCGAGGCCGAGACCGACATAGAAGCGGGCGCGCGCATTGACCGGCTTGAGGCGCAGGCTCTCCTCGAAGGCGAGCCGCGCATCCTCGGTGACGATGCCGTCATTGGCGGCGACGAGCGTTTCGCCGAGACCGTCGAGCCGCTCGGGGCTGGTTCCGAGCAGGCGGATCGCGTTGCGGAAGGCCATTTCCGCATCGCCCAGCCGCATGGCCCGGAAGTAGATCGGCCCCAGTATGTCCCAGCCTGCCCCGTCGTTCGGGTTCTCGGCAAGGTGGCGCTCCGCCTTGGCGACCAGCAGGGCCATGTTCTGGCCGGGGTTCTCGAGCCGGGCGGCAAGCGGCTGGTCGGGAATCTGCGGGCTGCCGAGGAGGAGATAGAGCGACAATCCGACGGCGGGGACGAGGAGCGTCACGGTAACGCCGCTCGCGGTCATGCCGGCACGGCCGGTAGAACCCTTGCCGCGCGTTTCCGCCTCGCCCGCGACGGACAGCAGCCTGCGGCCGATCTCGGCCTTGGCATATTCGGCTTCCTCGGCGGAGATCAGGCCCTGGTTGCGGTCACGCTCGAGCTCGTCCAGCTGGTCGCGATAGACGGCGATCTCGCCGGCGCGGTCCGGAGTCGTGGTTTTGGCACTGCGCGCCAGCGTGGCGAGCAGGATGGCCGCAACGGCGGCGGTCAGGACGGCGAGTACGATCCACAAGAACATAATGGTCCAATTACTGGAACCGGCCTTCCTTTCCAACGGGAAAGCCGGTGATGACGCGGATTTGAGGCGTTTGGCCGCAAGCTTTGATGCTCGCCAGATGCACCCGTCCCGCCATCCCCGCCTTGACGCATGTCAAATCGTCAGGTGAGCGGGGTCCAGCTGCCGTCCTTGTTGCGGCAGGCGGCGCCGCGCGCGATCACCTGCCGTCCGCCCGTCGCAAGCGTGTGCCTGTACTGGCGGCAGTTCTGCGAACCGACCTGGTAGGGAGCCGCGGCGACGACCTGGCCGCTGACGTCCCCGCCGTTCCAGCTGATCGGCTGGCCGACCGCGGCCGCCTCCAGTGCACGATATTCGGCCTCCAGCGCCCTCGCGCGGTCGCTGTTGCTGATCGGGACCCCGCTGCGGCTGACGATGCCGCCCTCGAGCGCCGCGATATAGGGCGTCGAACCCGACGATCTCGCCGACATCAGGCCGCCGCCGTTCCCGGATGTCGTCGAACATCCCGCGACGACCGCCAGGGCCGTGAACGTCACACCAAGCTGCATACTTCTGGAACGCATGTGTTCAACACCGGTTGGAGTATTTTCCCGCATCGAAGTCGCGCGTCGGCCATCGCCCGCCGGGACCCGCTCTGGGGATATGGAGCCTTTGCCCGCATCAGGCAACATCCTTCGTCACCGACGGGAGGAGAAGTGTTGCGCGCAAGCCACCCTTGTCGCTGCGATGGAGTTCGAACCGCCCCTGGTATTCGGCGGCGATCTCGCGCACGATGGAGAGGCCGAGGCCGGCACCGGGCCGGCTTTCGTCGAAGCGACGGCCGCGTTTCATCGCCTCGCCGATCTGGCCGGGCTCCAGTCCCGGTCCGTCATCCTCGACCGATACTTCCAGCCACGACCGGCGGATCCCGTCCACCGGTTCGCCCGTCGGGGGCCCCGGGGCCGCGGTGACGCTCAGCCAGACGCCGGTCCGGCAGAAGCGGGCAGCGTTTTCCAGAAGGTTGCCGACCGTCTCCTCGACATCCTGCTGCTCCATCGCCAGAACCGCGTCCGGATCGACCGAGAGGCTGAATTCCGTCTCCGGGTTGAGGCGGCGCATCACCCGCACGAGGCGCTCCAGCACCGGCTCGACCTCCGTGCGCACCAGGACGGATTCGCGCTGGGCGGCGATCCGCGCCCGGTTGAGATAGGATTGCACCTGCGCCTGCATGGCTTCCGCCTGCGACCGGATCAGCTCCCCGTGCGCGGGTTCGAGCGCGCGGGCCTCGTTCAGGAGGACAGCGAGCGGCGTCTTCAGCGAATGCGCGAGGTTGCCGACCTGCATCCTGGCGCGGTCGACGATGCGGCGATTGCTCTCGATCAGTGCGTTGATCTCGTTGACGAGCGGCAGGATCTCGCGCGGAAACTCGCCTTCGAGGCGCTCTGCGTCGCCGCGGCGGATCCGTCCGAGCGCGCGGCGGGCCCGGTCTAGCGGCTGCAGGCCGAAGAGGATGGCGCCGCCGTTGACGACGAGGCTGCCGAGGCCGAACACGCCGAGCGCGATGTAGAGGCTGCGGTCGAAGGCCGCGATATCTTCCTCCATGGCGTCGAGATTGCCGGCGACGCGAAAGCGCGCCGCCCGTCCCTGGCTGTCGAGAACCACCTCGGTCTCCGCCACCAGGACATTGTTCCCGAAGGCATCGACCACCGGATAGAAGCGCTCGTAGCGGTTGTTGAAGGGGACGTTGAGGATGCTCGGCACGGCGATCTTGGAGACGCCGAGCGAGGGCGAGGACAGCGGTGCTGCGGCGAAGGTGCCGAGCGGCTCGATGATCCAGTACCAGCCCGTTTCCGGCTGCGAATAGCGCAGGTCGCCCAGCTGCGGATTGCCGGCGAGGTTGTTGCCCTCGCCGATCGAGACGGAATTGATGACGTTGTAGAGCTGCGCCCTCAGGAGGTCGGTGAAGGCACGCTCGGCCGATTGCCGGTAGAGGGCGGAGATCACCAGCGCGATCACCACCAGCGCCAGTCCGGACCAGAGGGTGGCGAGAAGGAGAACGCGGGCGGTAAGGGATCTCGGCCCGGTCATCGCGTCAGCCGGCGTCTGTCGGGGCTTGCATCCTGTAGCCGAGGCCGCGCACGGTCTCGATCAGATCGACGCCCAGCTTCTTCCTGAGGCGACCGACGAACACCTCGATCGTGTTGGAATCCCGGTCGAAATCCTGGTCGTACATATGCTCGACCAGTTCGGTCCGCGAGACCACCTGCCCCATGTGGTGCATCAGGTAGGAGAGCAGCCGGAATTCGTGGGACGTGAGCTTGAGGGGCTTGCCGTCGACGGTCGCCTTTGACGCCTTGGTGTCGAGACGCACCGGGCCGCAGACGAGTTCGGACGAGGCATGGCCTGCGGCGCGGCGAATCAGCGCCCGCACGCGGGCCAGCACTTCCTCCACGTGGAAAGGCTTGGCGACATAGTCGTCGGCGCCAGCGTCGATGCCGGCGACCTTGTCGCTCCAGCGGTCGCGCGCCGTCAGCATCAGAACCGGCATGCGCCGGCCCTCGGCCCGCCATTTCTCGACGACCGTGATCCCGTCGATGACCGGGAGCCCGATATCGAGGATCGCCGCGTCGTAGGGCTCCGTCTCGCCGAGGAAATGCCCCTCCTCGCCGTCGAATGCCTGGTCGACGACGTAGCCGGCCTCCTTCAGCGCATCGGTCAGCTGCCGGCTGAGATTGACGTCGTCTTCGACTACGAGAATGCGCATGATTGCCCCGTTTCGCGGCGATGCCGGCTCGCCGCCCCCTTTCACTACATTGGCGTCATTACATCGGCACCCGCACCGTTACCTTGCGCGGCCTCTCATTGCCATTGCCCTGTACGAGAACGGTGACGACGCAGGTCTGGCCGTCGGAGGACGGCTGGGCGGAGAGAAGCTGGCCACCCGTCTCGTTGACGACGCGGCTCGCTGCCGCACCGCAATCCGCAGCGGCCAGAAAGATGTATTCCCCGTGCGCGGGGGTCTCGAAGGCAGTCAGACCGGCAAGGCCGGCGATAAGCATCGCAGGGATCGGCAGTCGCGCCATCGTGTTACTATTCCATATTCAGAACGGATCGAACAGATCCAGTGCATGTGATGGAATATGTAACCAAGCACGTGTGAATGGCAAATGAATGCTCCGGGGAGGTGCAGGCGAGCGGCCCGGGAGGTCGAGCGGGAGGCCAATCTCGCGCCGCCTTCGGCTCAGCCCGGCGCGACCCGTCCCGCCACCACGAAGGCTCTTGTCGCGATGTGCGCCATGCCGTCCGCCCCGGCCTGGCCGGCGACTGCCGCCGTAAAGGCCTCGTCGAAGCGGCTCCTGTCGGCATCGCTCAGGGCCCTGTAGCCCGGGAACATGCGGATGGATTGCCCGCTCTCCGTCATGACGTTTCCGGGGGTTTCGACGGTCCAGACGCCCTCGACGCCGGCTGTCCGGATGTCGTCGCAGCCCATGGCGCGGAGCGCGCGGTCGACGGCGTCCCTGGTCCAGGCGGGAAAGAAGTCTTCCGGCCAGAGCTCCCGGCCGGGGAACGTCCGGGCGAACACTTCGCGGGCAAGATATTGCGGTGCGGCAGCGTCTTCCTGGTCCCAGGTGGCGACCGCGACCCGGCCGCCGGGGCGCGTGACGCGAACCATCTCGCGCATCCCGTCTTCACCCGTGGCGAAGGAGAGGACGCCGGCGATCGATATGGCCGCGTCGAACGAAGCGTCCGGAACGTCCAGCGCCTCGAAATTCATCACGGCGGCCTCGCAGCCCGCATAGGGGCCGAGCCGTGCTAGCGCCCGGGCGACCATCTTCGGCTCGAGGTCGATCGCCAGCACCTTCGCCCCGCGTTCCGCCGCCTCGACCGCCAGCGCGCCCGTGCCGGCAGCGACATCGATGAGCGCATCGCCCGCCGCCAAGGAGACCATGTCAAGCGCCCGCCGTCCCATTGGCAGCGTCAGCGGATCGACGATGCGCTCGTAGAAGGCCACGAGGCTGCCGAAATCGACCTGGTTCTCGTCGGCAAGGCTCATCCCCGGTCCTTCATCGTCGAGGGGAAGACAGGCGTAGCTGTCACACGCCGTGGTCGGCGCCGCCGCCTGTCCCGGCAACCCGTCGGTCACGAAGTATACAGCCGGGCTTGAATACCGCCACAGGCATTTCCATTCGCGGGATCAGAGGTGGATGGACGCCATTGCCGGCAGGCCGAGCGGCACCGCCCGCCCCAGTTGCCGAATCCGAACGGCAAGCGCCGGCTGCGGCCCGCCGAAGTCGTCGATCTCCTGCGCAGCGCTGTAGAGGAACTGCGGCGCCGCAACCTCGACCGAGCGCCGCGTCCCGCCCGCATCGTCGAGAATATCGACGCGGTAGCGCTCCTCCGCCTCGTCGAGCGGTATCTCGGCGGCATCCCAGTCGTCCGCCTCGATCCTGCCGCGGCGTATCCACGACAGGAGCAGGCTGCCGTCCGCCAGCCGACGGCCGCGAAGGTGGACGGGCGAAAGCGGCGTCTCGGCCCGGGCACCCCCGTCGAACACCAGCGGCCCGACGCGCCCGCCCGCGGATCCGGCGCCTTCGGCAATCCAGTTCAGCCGGCGGCCGCGTTCGTCGGCGGAGAGGCCGAGCGGCACCGTCGCGTCGTCCAGCAGGACGACCGGCGATCCCGGCGCGGCACCTTCGGACATGGCGTCCTCGGTTCCCGCCAGCCCGCGCAGCAGCGTCGATAGCCGCCAGCGTCCGGGCGCCACTTCCAGTGCCTCGAGGAAACTGACGATCTCCCAGATCCCGCTTGCCGCCCTCACCGCCAGCCGGTTCTCGCCCGCGAGGACCGCGCCCATTGCCGCGGAAGACAGGCCGCCGAAGAAGAGGTCGAGTTCCATGCGGGAGCGATGGTCGAAGCGACCGGAAATCGCGCCGGGCGGAAAGGACCCCGCCAGCCGGCCGACCCGGGCCGGCCGGTCGAGAACGGCGCGAAGCGCATATCCCTCGCTTCCCGGCGACGAGGAGAGCATGATCCGCTGCCAGGGCCGCGCATGACCGGCCGCCCGCGCAAAGCTCTCGCCCGGCCCGGCCGAGAAGCGCGGCAGGTCGAGAAGATGGAGAACCGGCGCAAATGCATCCGAGGCGCTCCCTCCCCCGCCATGTCCGGGCGTTTCCGGGGCCGGGCTGGCCGGGCCGGCGGCGGCGTGCTGGCGTGCCTCGATCCGGCGGACAGCGCCCTCCTCGACGCGCGAGACGAGAAAGGTCCCGCCCGCCTCCGGCAGGCGGATGGCGTCTCCGGGCTGGAGGCCGACCTCCGCCGGGGAGAGCGCGAAGCTCAGCATCCGCCGCGACAGCCACTGATCACGGACGGCAGCCTCGGCGGCAGAAAGAGCCGTCTCCTCGGCCAGCACGGCGGGCAGGTCGTAGCCCAGCACCCGGTTGCTCGCCGTTCGCGTCCGGCGCGAGCGGGCGCTTGCCTGCTCGTAGTCCAGGGCGGGATTGCTGGAGCCGATCACCACCTCGGCGGCAAAATCGCTGTCATGGCCGCGCGTCTCGCTCCACGCCGGCTCATCCTCGATATCGGCCAGGACCTCGATCGTCCGCGGCGGAAGGCTCGCGGAACCGCGCGACCTGAACCTGAGGCGCCCCGCCTCCTCAGTCACGTCGATCCGGAAGACGTCGAGAAGCGGCGCAAGCAGGGCGCGGGCCGGCGTCACCTCGGCCTGGACGTAGCCGATCAGGTCGCCGCTCACTTCGGAGACGTCGAAGTCGTCAAAACCGTGATCGGCCAGGATCGCCCCGATCGTGTCGGCGAGCGTCCCGGCGCCGAGCCTCCCGTTCAGCCAGTGGCCGGCGCGCCAGTTGCCGCCGTCGCTCCAGGCCGAAAGATCGGCGGGAAAGGCCGGATAGGGACGCGCGTCCCAGGTCCAGACGAAGACATGGTCCGGATCGACCGGCCCCGTCTCCCCGCCCTCGCCCTGCCAGTGCCGGTGATGGGCCTCGAGGAACCGCCGCTGCATCGCGTCGGACCGGGCGCGGCTCGAGAAATGAGGCGCGGCACTTTCGGCCGACTTGGGATCGACGAAGACATTCGGCTGGTTGGCGCCCTTGTCCACCGCCGGGCATCCGAGTTCGGTGAACCATATGGGTTTCATCCGCGCCTGCCACGCGGTCGGCGGCGCCCGCTCCTCGCCGGCGATCCGTTCGTGATGCGGGTTCGACCACCAGCCGCCGATGTCCTTGGGGCGGAACACCCAGGGCTTGCCCGCCGCGCCATCGGAGATCGGCGTGCGCAGGCGCGCGATGCGGTCGGCATCGCTTGCGTAATACCAGTCGAACCGCTCGCCGGAGGCGATCTGCTCCCGCATCGCCGCGCCGTCCTCGGCGCCGCGAAACCCGTCGGGGCTCGCGGCCGTCAGGTCGTCGTCGCGCCAGTCGGCAAGCGGCATGTAATTGTCGATGCCGACCGCATCGATCGCCGGCGAGGCCCACAAGGGATCGAGGTGGAAGAAGACGTCGCCCGACCCGTCCTGCGGGTGATAGCCGAAATACTCGCTCCAGTCGGCGCCGTAGGTGAGCTTCGTCGCCGCGCCGAGAACGGCCCGGACTTCCGTCGCAAGCTGCACCAACTCGTCGACGAAGGGGAAAAGGCCTGCCTCGTCCCGCACCTGCGTCAGCCCGCGCAGTTCCGAACCGATCAGGAAGCCGTCGACCCCGCCCACCTCCGCTGCCAGCCCGGCATAGTGCAGGACCATGCGCCGGTAGCCGTCCGCGCCATCGGCAAATGCCGCCACCTGGGCTCGGGCCGCAGACGTCCGGTCCGCCGTTCCGGGCAGGCCGGGCGCCGGATGGCAGGTGATGCGGCCGCGCCAGGGATAGGCCGCCTGCTCCTCCCCGCCATGCGGGTCCGGCAGGCCGTTTTCCGGCGGGATGTCCATCATCAGGAAGGGATAGAGGAAGACGTCCAGCCCGCGCGCCTTGAGGTCGGCGATCGCCTGGCGCACGCTCGCGTCGCTCGGCGTGCCGCCATAGGCCGGACCGCCGCCGTGCTGGCTGACCTGATGGGCATCGGCGCGCGTGATGCCGGCAACCGACCAGGGCCGGCTCTCCTCGTCCCGATGCGTCACTTCCACGCCGGGCAGTATCCGGCAGTGCCCGGCCCGCAGGTCCGTCCCGAACCAACTGACGACCAGCGCCACCCTCTCGAGGTTCGGGCAGAGCGCCGTCAGCTCATCCAGCGAGGCCTGCCAGTCGGTCGCGGCGGCAAGCGCGTGGCGGTTCATGATCCGGGCGCTGCCTTCCCCCGTCTTCTCTGTCATCTGCACCGTCGCATAGCCATGCTCGGTCGCGCCGGGAATGATCGTCACGGCGCGGATCTGCCGCTCCAGCGCGCCGACCGGGCGCATCACCTCGAACTGCAGCAGCGGAATGCGGTTGCCGAAGCCGTCGAGCGGCAGCCGCTCGAAGACGACGTAGGCGAGCCCGCGATAGGCCGGCGCATTGCCCGCCCCCTGCTTCGCCTCGATCAGCGGGTCGGGCAGCTGATCCTCGCCCCCGCGGTAGACCCGCATTTCCACGTCCGTCAGGTCGAGTTCGCGACCGTCCGCCCATACCCGCCTTATCCCGGCGATCTCGCCCTCGCAGAGCCCGATCGCGAGGTTCGCGAAATAGCGGAAGCTCTCCACCTTCGGGCCGGTCGCCTTGCCGCCGGAACGCTCGCGGCGAACCTCTTCCTCGAAGCGGGTCGCCCAGATCAGCGTGCCTCCGACGCGGGCGGTCCCGTAGACGCGGCTGACCGGCGCGCCTTCGTCGGCCCCCGGTATCCTCGCCGTTGCGAGCCTCGCCCCGGAAATCGTCCTGCCGCCGTTGATCAGGGCACGGTCGACATAGCTGCCGGCCAGTCCGCCCGCCGCCCGCCCGAGGATCGCGCCGACAGGACCGAACACGCCGCCGAGCGCCGCGCCCGCCGCCTGGAAGAGAATGGTGGCCATGACGCGAAATCCCTATCGCATGAGGCGAGCAATCTTCTCGCCACTCGTATTGGCTGCGTGTTATGAAGTGAACGGTTGCAAGCAGAAGCAGAAAGCACCGAGCCAGCCGGTGCGTCGGTGGCGATGGGCAACACCGACCTTGGCAGAGGCCCTGCCTGCAATCGAGGAGGATGCCATGAAGCTTATGCTGAGCGGCGTCGTGCTTATGATAAGAAAAACCCGGACGGGCTGGTCCATAGCCGTCCGGGTCTATTTCAAAACATAAGCAAACGGTGGGCGAGGTAGCCGCCTCGCTCACCACTCCTGCAATATATCCCAGGCAATCCGTTTTTTCAATCTGCGGCCGAACCGAGGCAAACCTGTACACCGCGACAAACCGCCGGCGATGACGGACCTCCCGGCCTCGGCAAGGGCCTTGCTCTCGAACCTGGAGGTGCCTTGAGGACAACCCGAACGGGCTGGTCGATCGCCGTCCGGGTCTATTTCAAAACATAAGCAGAAACGGTGGGCGAGTTAGCAGCCTCGCTCACCACTCCTGCAGTATATCCACGCCCGCGCGGTTTTCAATCAGCGGGCGAAGCGGGAAACCTGTGCACCGCGACGATCCGCCGGCGCCAGGAGGGGACCAGCGTGGAGCGGATCACCGCGGCCTGCTCGTAGGCGTGGATGAAGGCCCCGGGGCCGGCCAGGATGCCGGCGTGCTTGGCGGCGCAATCCGGCCGCCAGCGAAACAGAAGGAGGTCGCCCGGCCCGGCGACCTGAAGAGGCAGCGGCGGGCCGAACAGCCGCAGTCCCGCGTCGAGCAGGCGCTCCTCGCCGCTGCGCTCGGCCCAGTCAGGCGCATAGGCCGGCACCGGTTCCGGCTCGTCGCCGTAAAGATCGCGCCAGATGCCGCGGACGAGGCCGATGCAGTCGCATCCCACCCCCTTGGTCGCGCCCTGGTGCCGGTAGGGCGTGCCGATCCAGCCCTCCGCCAGCGCCACGATCCGCGCACCCTGCACGTTCCCGGACTCGCGCACTGCCTCCCTCATGGAAAGATCGTCCCGCCGTCGTACCGGCCTTCGCCGCCGGCGTAGGAATAGGCGAAGTCGCTGCCCGGCACGTGCGGAAAGCCGCGGAAGTTCAGCTGGTTTTCAAATCGCCCCCGGCAGGTCGCGAATGTCTTGTCGCAGCCGGCCATTACGGTAAAGCCCTGCCCCGGCGCCAGCGCCTCCCCGGGTGCCCCCTCCAGCGGCAGCCAGAAGGAGAACTGCCGCGAACCGTCCGGCATCAGGCGATCGTCCTCGACGTCGATCCGCCGCCCGTCGCCGAGCGTCAGCATGCCGAGGCGGAAGAAGCCGTCCGCAAACCCGTCCAGCCCGCCGACGCGGAGCGTGCTTGCGTCCAGGACTGCGAGCACGCTGCCGCCTGCCTGCCAGGCGGCGGGATCTGCCCTGCACCGCGCGTCGCCGAATACGGCGTCGCAGCGGCGGTTGTAGACCCGCCCCTGCGGCTGGGCGAGACGATGGGCGATGCTGCGCAGCTCGGCGGAAAAGGCGGCACCCGAGCGGGTCACCTCGCCCACTTCCCGCATGTCGAGCAGCATGTGCTCCTCCGGCGCTGCCCAGTTGACGAGATGGCGTTCCACGCGCGCCCCGTCGTATAGCCCTGCCGCGAGATCCTCCTCCGAGATCACCTCGCTGGAAAAGCCGCCCGTCACCGCGTCGACGCTTGCGCCGAGGCCCGCGGCCGCCTCCACCTCGCCGCCCTGGAATCCGCTGGCGGCCAAAAACAGCGTGCCGTCGACGAAGAGGTCTCGGTCGTGGTCGGTGAAGCCCAGCAACGCGCCGTCGCGCCGCGTCACCCGCCAGCAATGGCAGGTCGTGGTGGCGTCGCCCGCAAGATGCGCGGCAAGCCCCGCCGGTATCGTCCTCATGGCAGGATCTCCGTCAGCGGAATGGCCGGAATGCGCCCGGCATCGAAGTGGCTGAGATCGACGTCGATGCGGTCCGTGTCGAAGCGCACCGGAACGTCGAACTCGAAGCCCGCGCGCACCACCGAACCTGCCGCCGGCACGTGGCCGGGCACGAAGGTCACCGTGCCGGCCACGGGATCCACCGCATGGCTTGCCGCCCCCTTCGCGACGCCGTCGACCGAGACCAGCACCGTCCCCTCGACGGGCTTTGCGATCCGCCTCGACCAGCCGGTCGCCGGATCGCCATACCGCTTCGTGAGCCGGAAGGTCGCGGTCGTGCCGTCGCCGGTGCCGATCTCCTGGTCGGCGGCCGAGACCGCCTCGCCTGGCGGGCAGGATTTCCAGTCCAGGGATCGCGGAAGCCGAAGCCGTGCAGCCGCCCGCGCCGCGCCTCGAAGAATTCCAGCACCGCATAGAGATCGGCCACCGACCGGATGCCGGAACCCGCGTCGTAGCTCCGCCGCGAATCCCGCCAGCGGGCATTCCTGTTCTCCCGCCCGTTCGACAGGTTGACGATATCGGTCCGGCGCACCGGGCCGCCGCTCGTTCCGAGCGCAAGGCGCAGCGGAAAGCGGACCTCATGGAAAGCCGTCATGGATTATCCTCGTTCTCATGGGCCGAAAAGTCGGCCTGAAGCGCCTCCGGCAGGGGCCGGTTCCGTTCCCCCGCTGCGGCTTCTACCTTTTGCCGCCATCCCGCCCGCGTCCCGATACGCCGACGGGCATGGCCGGAGACCGACAGCGCTCCCGCCCCGCCCTCGCCGCTAGAGCCCGCGCTGGCCGCGTCCGACGCTCCTCGCCAGCATGGCGGCGATCTGCCCCTCGCTCTTGCGGAAGCTTGCCGCGTCCGTCGCGGTCACGTTGAAGACGATCTGCGTCGCCGCCCCGCCGCCGCCTGCGGCGACGCCGAGCGCCCCGTCCGGCCCGCGCCTCAGCGGCAGGATCGCCTCCGCGCCGGCCTCGCCCATCAGCCCGAGATCGCCGCCCATCGGAAAGAAGCTCGGACTGCGCACGACGCCACCTTGCGCAAATGGCACGACGGAGCCCGCAAAGCCGCCGATCGCATTGCCGAGCGCTCCTTCGAGCGGCTTCAGCGCCGCCGAAAGCGCGATATCAGTCAGCCGGTTGCCGAGCCCGCGCAGCACGTCCTCCAGCCCCTTGCCGCCGACCGTCGCGGAACGCAAAGCCCCCGTGAGTGCCGCCCCGAACCGCTGCGAGCGCGCCTCCAGGTCCCCCATCACCCGCGCAAGCTCCTCCGCCTCGCCGCGCGTATCGGCAAGGGAAATGTCGTCATCTTCCATCGGGATTGCCTTTCGTTGTGGCAAAGGTGGCCGGCTCGCGGACAGTCACGCTCCGTGCGGCCGCGCGCGATCCGGCCTGCAGGCCGGGGCTATAAATTGCGCCTTCCGGTCAGTCTCATATGGCGGCCTCTCCGGAGACGCCGTGCCGCCGGCCACTCGGCCTCGTCAATCGAACAGCCTTGCGATGACGTCCTGTTCAGCTTTCTCCCACTGGCGAACGATCTTGCTCACGTCCTCGATTTCCTTGTCACCGAGGTGGTGAGCCCCTTTCGCATCGATCCGGCACAGGCTGAACGGCTTGCCGACGCTGGCGGAGGTGAGGTCGAGCGCTTGCAGGACCCGCAGCACCGCCGCGCAGCCGAAACGCACCGAGCGTTTCTCCAGACGGAAGTGCGACAGGAGGGAACCGGCCTGCTGGGCCATGGCTGCGCCGCTGCCGATCGCGTGGAAACCGATATCGGCATAGTGCCCGATCATGCCGGAGGGGGTGATTTCGATGATCCAGGGCTCGCCGTCCCGCCATCCCGCCGCCATCACATAGGCCGATGGCGTCCCGCCGTCTTCCTCGCCCGGCACGTCTTCGATGAAGGTCTCGTAGTGATAGCGAAGGATCGGCAGAACCTGCGCCTGCAAGGCCCGGCCGATGTCGGGTGCTTCCAGGATCGCGGCGCTCTTCTCGTTGAAACAGCGCTTCACATCCGTCAGCACGGACCGCGCCCCACTGCCGCCCCAGGCCGCCGTTTCCCCGAGAGGATGAAGCTTCTCGGCCGGATAGGTCATGCCGCGCCCCTTGTCGGTGATCTGGGAGTCGGAGCCGATGACCACTCCATCTTCACATACGGTGGCAAGCACGACAGTCATACAGCATTCCTTTCAGGCTCCAGGTGTCTTGGGCATTCCCGTCGGAGCAGGACCGGATGGCGGCCCCGACATTCATGCCTCGATGATCCGGACAACGCGACCTAACGCCTGCCCGCCCACCTATACGCCTTCGCCCCTCCCGGCGTTCCATTTCGGATTTTTGGCCTGGGTTCCACGCACCATGGGGGGTGAGGATAAGCGTGCGAGGGGTACCGCCCTGGGACGTTCACGGTTCCTGCGTCGGGCCGCGACACTCCGCCGGCTCCGCCGATCGACCTTTAACGCCCCGCCGTGACATCGCGAGTGCCTGGTTTGCGCCAGCAGCGGACGTTGACGGACTGGGTGTGTATCGTCATCCTCAGACGAATAGGATCGAGGACGAATATGAAGCGAATAGCACTCTTTCCCTCCGGACGGACCTCCGCCGACCAAATCAAATTGTCGCCCGGCATCATCTCTGGTGAGCATGTTTTTCTCACGGGCATGACCGGTAGCGGGCCGGACGGCGAAATGCCGAAGAACATCGAGGATCAGTTTCGGCAAGCTTTTGAGAAGATTGGCGCAGTTCTCCGGGAGGCTGGCCTAGGTTTCGATGCCATTGTTGAGATGACGACATATCATGTGGGTCTTCGCGAGCACTTCGATAGGTTCTGCGCAGTCCGTTCGGAGTATGTCTCGGACCCATTTCCCGCTTGGACAGCGGTTGAGGTCGCGGGCCTTCGAAGAGAGGGGGCGGTGGTAGAGATCAAAGTAATTGCATCGCTTATCGGTAGCTGAGAGACGTCTGCTTCGGGCCGGTAGCCGTCATGTCGCGGCTCGTCCGCATTGCGCCATAGAGCGGTCGTTGCTGAATATTCCGATGCATGACAAGTTCCAGTGACTTGACAGCCACGAGGAACGCCGATGAGAGCCCTTTGCAAATTGCCGGCGTTGTTATGCGTTATAGTTCTCACAACGGCCTGGCCTCTGGCTGCAGCCGGCAGTCCTTCCGGCGTGCGGCAGTTCACAACAGCCTCGAAAGAGCGCGGCCGAGACATTATGGTGACCGTCTGGTATCCGGCCGGCCCTGGCGGAAAGAACGTCACTCTCGGGGAGAGTCCGCTCTTTATGGGCACCGAAGCCATGCTCAACGCACCCATCGCCGAAGGTCAGTATCCGGTGGTCCTGCTGTCTCATGGGGCAGGTTTGGCGGGAACTCCGGAAGCTATGAGCTGGATTGCCGTGCCACTGGCTAAACAGGGATACGTCGTGGCAGCGCCCCTTCATCTCGGCAACGGAGGGATCGACAGGTCGGCGACAGAGACGATCAAGCTTTGGCTGAGGCCTCCCGATATCAGCGCAACGTTGGACGTGCTGCAAAGACAGCCGTTCCTGGAAAATCACCTTCAGCTGGGAAGCGTTGGCGTACTTGGCCTCTCGATGGTGGAAGCACCGCCTTGTCGTTGGCGGGAGCCAGGATCGATCCGTCTCGTCTTGCAAAATACTGTGACAACCTTGCTACTAACCCCTCGCTCTGCGGCTGGATGAAGCAAAGCGGCGTTGATCTTCACCAGATGGACGTGACATCCGCTGGCCGGGATAACCGGGATGGCAGGATCACGTTTGCGATGGCGATTGATCCTGCACCTGTCGATGTCTTCGAGATGGCGTCGTTCCAGGAGATTTCGATCCCCGTAGAGATCATAAATCTCGGTCAACCGGACGAGATACCTTCGACGGCCCTCGCCTCTGGTGTGGCAGCAGCAATTCCAGCGGGTCGATACGCAATTCTTACAGACGCAAACCACTTTAGCATGTTTGGAGTTTGTAAGCCGGATGCGCCGACGTTGGCCAAAGCGGACGGCATAGAGGAGCCAATCTGCTCAGATGGTAGTGGGCACACACGCACGAAAGTCCACCAGGAGCTTATTAAGGCCACCAGCGAAGCCCTTCACAAATGGCTCAGATGAAGCGCACGCGAGTAGAAATTGGCAGATTGTTCGGGAAGTTATATGGCAGATAGGGTGAGGGGCAGACGCCTAGCCCCCATCCGGATACCTCCCCATCAGCCCCTCCAGCCCATCCCGCCCCATCTCGGGCGACCTGGGCCGCAGACCGCCGGTCATCGCGAAAAACTCCACGGGCGTCAGGCGCCAGAATACGTCCGGGGTAAGCCGCAGCAGGCAGAGGCCGGCATGCATGACCGCCTCCCAGGGAAAGGGTTGGGCCTCCCGCCTGCCGGGTCCTTCTCCCCGCAGGCGGGGAGAAGGACCCGCGCGACATGCTCGGCGCCCAAGCGGGGCACGTCCCCTCTCCCCGCAGGCGGGGAGAGGGCTAGGGTGAGGGGCAGCCCTAGCCCCCATCCGGATACCTCCCCATCAACCCCTCCAGCCCCTCCCGCCCCATCTCGGACGGACTGGGCCGCAGACCGCCGGTCATCGCGAAAAACTCCACCGGCGTCAGGCGCCAGAATACGTCCGGGGTAAGCCGCAGCAGGCAGAGGCCGGCATGCATGACCGCCTCCCACGGAAACGGCTCCGCCTCCCGCCCGCCGGCTGCGGCCGTCAAGGGTCCGGCGAGGCCGCCTCCTGCGGGGTCCCGAATGTGGCAAGCAGCAGTTCGCCGAGGATTTTCGCGCAGCCGGCGATCCCGCCTTCCACGCTCATCGCCGCCACCTCGTCATCGGAATAGAGGTTGCCGCCGCCGCGAAGCCCGGCGCCGAGGATGCGGATCATGTCGGCCGCCTTCATGCGGCCGGACGAGAAGCGCGCGGCCAGCCCGCCGAGATCGCCGGCACCGAAGGCCGTTTCCAGTTCCGCCAGGCTGCCCAGCGTCAGGCAGAGCACGCGGCGCTCGCCATCGATCACCGCCTCCACCTCGCCGCGCCGCCGGTTTGCGCGTCCCGTGGTCCCCATTCCCGGCCCCATTCCCGTCCCCGTTTCCATCACAGCGCCCCGAAGCTCAGGCTGCCGGCCGATTCCAGCGCCAGCTCGAAGCGCAGCTCGCCGTTGTGGTCGCCGGAATATTCGAGCGCGGTGATCTGGAAAGGGCCCGTCACCGTGCCGAAATCCGGGATCAGCACCTGCCAGGAAAGGATCGTGCCGGCGAAGAAGGCGCCGCGCACCAGCCCGTCGCTCGCCTGGTCCTTGAAGATGCCCGCGCCCGTCAGCGAGGCGCGCTGGACGCCTGCCCCACCCAGAAGCTCGCGCCAGCGCCCGGCGCTCTCGGCATCCGTCACGTCCACCGTCTCGGCATTGAATGCCAGCCGCCTGGAGCGCAGGCCCGCCACCGTCTGGTAGCTGCCGCCATTGCCGATCCTTAGCAGCAGGTCCTTGCCCTTCTGCGCCACCATGGTCCTGGTCCTTTCGAGAGTGCTGGTTGAAATCCATGCGTCATGGAGAGGCGACGGGCTCCGTCACCGCGCGGAACCGCAGTTCCGCAAGGAAGAGCCGCGATCCCGGCTGCCGGCGCGTGCGCGTGCGCTCGTGCGCAAGGCTCACCAGCGCGTGGCCCGCAATGCCGGGTGCCGCATCGTGGAGCAGCGCGCGAACCCGTTCGGCGATCTCGCCCGCCTGCCGGCGGCCTTCCGCCTCGGACCAGACCTCGATCGTCAGCCGGTGTTCCTCCGCCGGCTCGGTTCCGGTCGAATGGTCGCGCGTCTCCACCTCGCCGATGACGATCGCCGGCAGGAGCGGACGCGGCAGGAGACGGTCGCGGATCGCGCCCGGCCCCGTCATCGCCGCAAGCGTCGCGTCGGCGGAAAGCCGCGCATGGATGGCGGCCAGGAGTGCGTTCGCGGCGCTCACTTCGCGGCCTCCTCGCAGTGGCAGACCAGGAAACGGCGCGTCTCGTCGGGGTCGCGCACCAGTTTCACGCGGAAGATCCGGCTTGCCTTGCGCAGGCGCTGCCCGGCCGCCAGGTCCTCGCGGAACCGCAGCCAGACGCGATGGGTGACGGTGCCGGTCCCGGCGGACGCCTCCTCGCCGAAATCCGCCCTCACCGGCTCGATCCGCGCCCAGGCGGAACCGAGCTCCGTCCAGGAAAGGCTCGCGCCGCCCTGCCCGTCGGGCGCCGGCTGCGGCGCCTCGATCGAAAGCCGCGCCGTCATCTCGCCGGGGTCGAGCATGAGCGTCGCCATCAGAGCCTCCGCATCCGGAACGGCGCGACCAGCCGCTCGTAGCCATCGGGAATGCCGGCCGGCTGCCGGTCGGGGGAAATCGCGCCGCGATAGGCGAACATGTGGGCGACATGCATGAGCATGGCCCGCTTCAGCGTGTCCGGCACGTCGGTTCCCGCCTCGCCGTAACCGGCGGCAAAGTCGATCTCGATGCCGTTCATCGCGCGGCCTGGCGGCGGCGGGTGCCGCAGCCAGAGCCTCGCGGGCCTGCCCTCCCCGTCGAGAAGGTGATCGCCCGGCGGCACGTCGAGGGGCGCGCCGGCGTGATCGAAGACCGTGATCGACTGGATTTCCCGCACCGGCGATTTCGCGATCCGCACGATGCCGTCCGCCGGCCAGTCGTCGAGATGGAGCCGCCAGGCCTGCGCCATCAGGCACAGTCCCGTCTCCCGCTCCAGGTGCTCGCGCGCCGTTGCCACCAGAGCGGCCAGCAGCGCATCCTCCTCGCTCCCGTCGAGGCGCAGATGCGCCTTCACCTCGGCAGGCGTCAGCGGCTCCGCGGCAGGCGAAGTGGTCCGGACATAGGTCATGGGCAAGCCTTCAGGGATGATCGGGAGGGACTGCGGCCGTGCCCCCCTCACCAACAAAATCTATGACTTAGCTGCGCTAAGATCATGATTTTGTAACCTCTCCCACCAGGGGAGAGGTAGAATGTCGAGGGTGCGGCAGCGGCATCTCTCCCCTTGTGGGAGAGAAAGCGATTTCCACATCTTAGCCATCGGCTAAGTGTTAGAAATCGCAAGTGAGGGGCCGGCGAACCACCCCGCGATCAGCTCGGGGAAAACCGTAATGGTCCGGGCATAGGTCATGGGTCACTCCGGATAAGGAGAAACTTGAATTGATCCCCTCAACTGCAGTTTCTGACACTTAGCCGACGGCTAAGATGTCGAAATTGCTTCCTCTCCCACATGGAGAGAGGAGCGGCGCGGCGAACTCGGCGGCAACCCTCTCCCCTGGCGGGAGAGGTTACAAAATCATGATCTTAGCGCAGCTAAGTCTTAGATTTTGTTGGTGAGGGGGTAAGAACGCGATCAGCTCGCGGCGAACCGTACCAGCTTGATCGCCTCGAAGTTCTGCACCCCGCCGCCGACGCGCTTGGTCGTGTAGAAGAGCACGTAGGGCTTGGCGGAATAGGGGTCGCGCAGGATGCGCACGCCCGCCCGGTCGACGACCAGGTAGCCGGCGCGGAAATCGCCGAAGGCAACCGCCAGCGCGTTTGCCCCGACATCCGGCATTTCCTCCGCCTCGGCGATCGGGAAGCCCATCAGCGAGGCCGGCTGGCCGGCGCTTGCCGGCGGGCGCCACAGGTAGTTGCCGTCGGCATCCTTGAACTTGCGCACGTCGGCTTGCGTCTTGCGGTTCATCATGAAGGTGCCGTTCTGGCGGTGGCCGGCCTTGAGCGCGTAGATGACGTCGACCAGCGTGTCGGAGGGCCCGGTCGTCTTCCAGGCGCCGGCGGCACCGGTCGCCACGTAGCCGAGATTGCCCCAGGTCCAGGCGCCTTCCGCCACGGCCGTATAGGAGAGGAAGCCCTTCGGCCGGTTGATGCCGTCGCCGCGGATGAAGGCGTCGCCTTCCTGCTCGGCGAAGACGAGGTCCACCTCGCCGGCGATCCAGGCTTCGATGTCGACCGCAGAATCGTCGAGCAGCGCCTGGGTGGCGGCCGGCATGGCGTAGAGTTCCATGGTCGGGAAGGAGAGTTCGGAAAGCTGCGGCGTGTTGGTCTGCGGCCGTCCCGCCGTCTCCGCCACCCAGCCCGTGGAAAGGCCGGAGGCGGCGAACGGCTTCTTCAGGACCGCTGTCGAGACGGTGCGCACAGTGGAAAGCGCCCGCATCGGCGAAGCGATCGAGATCCGCCGGCCGATTTCCGTATCCGTCTCCGGCGGCACGAGATAGCCGCCGTCGGCGCCGGTGCCGGCGGAAAACGCCTTCGCCTCCAGTTCGCGCAGCCCCGCCTCGTCGCCGCGGCGCACATAGGCGTCGAAGGCGGCCTTGTGCTCCTCGGCCTCCGGCGAAAGCTCGCGGCCCCCGCCCGAACCGACCGCCGGGCGCGCCTTCTTCAGGAGCATCTGGTCGATGAGCTTCTTCTGCTCGTCCACCGCCCGGTGATGCGGTCCATCTTGTCGCGGGTCACGACGTCGGCGGTGAGCTTCTGCTCGATCTCGCCCAGCCTGCGGTCGTTGACGTCCTTGAAGGCCTCGAAGGCCTCCATGAACTCGTCGAAGGCCGCCGTCACCGTTTCCGGCACGCCCTTCACCTCGGGCGCCGTCGTCAGCATGTCCGTCATGTCGCTTATCCTTTGAAGCTGGGTTTCAACATCATCTTCGCCGCCCGCCGCATCTGGCGGACGAGTTCGGTTTCCCGGTCGCGGAAGAACCGCGCATGCTTGACGTCGGAGACGCGCGCCGAGGGCAGCATGGGGAAGGTCACCACCGAGATCTCCCAGAGGTCGGCCTCGAGGATGCGCCGGACGCCGCTCTTGCGGTCGGAGCGCGCCCTGACCGTCCGGAAGCCGATCGACAGGCCGTCGAGCGCCCCGGACTTCATCAGCGAGAAGACCTCCGCCGCGCGACCGACGCCGGGCGCCAGCCGTCCCTCGACATAGAGCCCGCGGGCATCCTCGCGGATCAGCGTCCAGGCGCCGATCGGCTCGGCCGGGTCGTGCTGGTAGAGCATGCGCACGCCGCGCGCGCCCCGCTCGACGAGCGAATTGGCAAACGCGCCACGCTCGATCCGGTCCTTGCCGAGATCGACCTCGCCGAACACCGAGGCATAGCCGGAAAACGTCCCGTCGCCGGAAATCCCGGCGATCTCGAGATTGGCGAACTTGCGCGCGTCCGGCCGGAGCATGGGGCGCGAAATGGCGCGCAAGGGGGCGCGGCGCCCGCGATCAGCGTGCATGAAATCTCTCCTGCGATATGTCCGATTTTTCCTGTTGCGGGGCCGGGAGTTATCCCGCCCGCTTTCCCCATCGCCCGGCGACGCGCACCAGCGCGCCGAGCACCCACCAGGCCAGGAGGCTCGATGCCGCCGAGCCGGTGAGCGAAATCTCGAGCCCTGTCAGGTCGTCGGCGATCCCCATGTTCTCGGAAAGCCAGAGACCGGCCGGCTTGCCGAAGATCAGGCCGCAGCAGAGCCCGGTGAAGAAGCGGCTCGCCGCTTCCTGACGGCTCTTGGGCAGAAGATAGATGAGCGATACGCCCGCACCCGCCGCCGCCCCGGCCGCCTTCACCGCCAGGACGCCGGCCTCGTTGCCAAGGTCAGTCATTTGTTAACCTTTTATTCATTAGAGGGAGCGCATAAACAGGAAGAGGGACGCGATGCGTTCCCCCGGCCGCCTTTCCGGCCCCTGCACGAAACAAGATGACGATTGTCCGACCGCTGGCGACAAAGCCGGCGACGACCTGTCCGCATCCCGGCCGCGGCCCGGTGACCGCCGGATTGCCGATTCATTTGAATCGCTTGCACGCGCACCTTCGCGTGTCGATTCCGGTCGTTCACGCAGTGGTTGAACCGCTTACCAATCCGATTCAACGCCTTCACGCATCACGCGAAGTCAGCGGTCCTCGGGCAGGTCCTCGTCCTTCTCGAGGCCAGGCGGCAACTGCCGCCCATGTCGGATATGGGAGATCTGCAGGAGCATCCCTTCGACCCGATAGTGGATCACGTAATCTCCCGAAACGAACCGGCGCCGTCCGTCCAGCAGGCCGTCGGATATTCCCGCCTGCGGATATTCCGAAAGCAGCCGAAGCGCGTCACGCAACTGCCTGAGCACAGTTTCGGCCGCCCTCGGATTGAACTGTTCCAGGTAGCGCTTCTCACCCTTGAGAAAGGTCGCGGCATTCCTGGAAAGCCTGATCCGCATCATGCGGCATCGCTCTCCCGTTCACCGAGGAGTTCCGCAAACAGCTCTTCCGCGTCCACCGTTTCCCCGCGCGCGACCTGCTCCTCCCCCTTGCGGATCTGCAGGATGTCATTGCCCTCCGCCATGAGGTAATATTTGAGAGCCCGCACGATCACCCAGGAGCGGCTGCGGTCGGCAGTCTCGGCAATCGCCTCGACCTCTTCGAGGATGTCGAGCGGCAGTCGAAGGGTGATGGGATCGGAAAGGGTAGGCTTTTCGGGCGTCTTCCTGTCGGCCATGATCGGCACCTTTTGTAATACGACGTATTACAATCCTACTCCCAATACTCCTCTCCCGCAAATCCCCTCAATACCCCACCGCCTGCCGCTTCTCCTCCTCCGTCAGGAACTCCGCCGCGCCCACCCGGGCCCAGAGTGCGTCGCGCTCGGCGGAGAGGCCGGCGATCCGGTCGAGGTCGGGTTCGAGGCGGATCGCCTCGCCGTGCGCCTGCGACAGCCAGGCCGAGAGGCTCGCCGCGGTGCGCACGAGAAGCGGCACCACGGTCAGCCGGTAGAAGGCGCGGTTCGCCTCCTGGTAGTTGGCATAGGTGTTGTCGCCGGGGATGCCCACCAGCATGGGCGGCACGCCGAGCGCCAGCGCAATGTCGCGGGCGGCGGCGTTCTTCGCCTCGATGAAGTCCATGTCCTTCGGCGAAAGCCCCATGGATTTCCAGTCCAGCCCGCCTTCCAGAAGCAGCGGCCGCCCGGCGTTGACGGCACCCGAATAGCCGCTTTCCAGTTCCGCCTTCAGCCGCTCGTACTGGTCGGCGGAAAGGTTGCCGCCATCCTTCGGCTGGTAGACGAGCGCGCCGGAGGGCCGCGCGGAATTGTCGAGAAGCGCCTTGTTCCACTCGCCTGCGGCATTGTGGAGGTCGAGTGCCGCACCCGCCGCCGCCAGCGGCGGAAAGCCGAGATGGTCGTCGAGCGGATGGAAGAGCTTCAGGTGGAGGAGCGAGAGCCGCCCCTCGCCGTCCGCGGGGAGCCGCCGCGTCACCGTGCCCGCCCGGTAGTCGTAGCCCGCCACCCAACCGTCGCGTCCCTCCACCACGCTCACCCGGTCCGGCCGCAGCAGGTGGAGTTCGCGAAGCCGCTCGCCCAGCACCAGCGGCTCCACATAGGCGTTGCCGGAAAGCGAAAGGTCGCCGTAGAGCGCCTCGAAGAAATCGGGCCCGGCCTGGCGCGGATTGGGCTGCGCCAGCAGCGAAAGTACCGGATGGCCGGCGAGTTCCGTATCGTCGCGATAGGCGAGCCAGGGCACGGAGGCGGCCGCTTCCGCCACCAGCCGCACCGCCCGGTGCGCCACCGGGTTGCGCATGAAGCCGGTGCGGGAAAGCGCCGCGTAGGAGCGTCCGGACCAGCGGGCCGTTCCCTCGCCCGAAAGGATGGCAAAGCCGCCCTGCGCCTTCGTTTCCGCGGGCCTCGGCGCGCTTGCGCCGGTCGCACCCGCGCCGGCACCTGCCGCCATCGTCTTCCAGGGCAGCCTGAATGGAGATCTCATCGGTCCTGTCCCTTTGTCCGTCAGCGGTCGAGCGCCCGGGCGAATTCGCGGGCATGTCCCGCCACGAGTTCGGCCCTGTCGCGCCCGTTGATGATCCGTCGGGCGCCGACCCAGTCGGGCCCTTCCGGCCTGCCGGGGCGAAAATAGTCCTCCAGCCGGTGGCCGG
The DNA here is from genome assembly GCF_053618655.1 of Pseudorhizobium sp. NPDC055634. Taxonomy (NCBI): domain Bacteria; kingdom Pseudomonadati; phylum Pseudomonadota; class Alphaproteobacteria; order Hyphomicrobiales; family Rhizobiaceae; genus Pseudorhizobium; species Pseudorhizobium sp. NPDC055634. The sequence continues at coordinate 141,218 of NZ_JBSHHW010000005.1, forward strand.
TGAAGCTGCCGCGCCGCATGCCGCCGATCAGGATCGCCACGGAGACGTCCATGTCGAGCGCCCGTCCCGGATCGGCGAGAAGGTCGACGCCCGTCAGCTGCGACATCGCCTCGTAGTTCCGCCGGTGGGTGAGTTGCACCAGGCCGCGTCCGAGCCAGCACTTGCCCTCCTCGTCGCGCCGCCAGTAGGGCGTGCGCACCGCCTTCAGCCGGCCTTCGGCAAAGGCCCGGTCGAGCCTGCGTATCGCCTCGGCATCGCTTCTTGCCAGCGTCTCGCGGACCGGCTGCATGGTCGCCGCCGTCTCGTGGAAGGCGGTCGCCAGCACATAGGCAAGCTCCTGCCGCCCGGTTCCGATCCCCGAGCCGGCCCCTGCCCGCGTCCCGCCCCCTGCCCCGTCCCCGGCGCCGTCGTCGCCGGTATGGGCGCCCCAGCCGTCGAGAATGGCCGAAAGCCCGTCCACCTGCCGCTGCGTCAGCCGGCCGCGAAACGGCCTCTGCCGCACGCGCGCAAAAACGCCCGGCGGTCGATACCCCTGGAAACCATGTCGGTTAACTCCGCTGTAGAAAAACCGCACTCTTTCAATCGGTTTAGAAAAACTAAATCGTTTGAACTGCTTAGGGCCGCATTTACAATTCGTTCACGGTGTGGAACCAACTGGTCCACGATACGTTCTGGTCGGCCTTTTCGAGATGGAGATCATGAAGATGCACCCACAAGCTCCGGCCCAGCAGCCCAAGCAGCAGCCGATCCCCCAGGACGTCCTGGACCGTCTTGAATCCGAATGGCGCCAGATGCGCGAGAACGCGGCACCGCCGCAGCGCCTGCAGGCCGCCGAATAATCTAGATCCCCCGCACCCGCGGCTCTTCCTGCCCCTCGATGAGGAGAGCCGTCAGCGCCCAGACCAGCGCGTCCAGCCGGTCGGGCGAGCGGCCCGAGGACAGTCCCTCCGGGCCGAAATCGCACATCTGGTCCTCGAGCTTCGTAAACCGCCCCGCATGCACGACGCGCCGCTGCTCGTAGAGCGCCGCGACCGGCTCGGCGCGGAGATACTTGCCGCGCGTCGCCCTCACCAGCGTCAGCGGCAGCGAAACGTCGACGCTTCTCAGCATCGCCGCCACCATCTCGCCGCCCTGGTTCACCTCGGCGACGATCCGGTCGGCGGCAAAGCGCCGGTAGGTCGAGGCCACCGCGAGCGCCCAGCCGGCCGGCGACTGCCCTTCGACGGAACAGTCGGCCAGAACCACCGCGCGGCCGGTGCCGTCGAGCCCCGCCACGACGATGCCGCAGCAGGACTGCTCGCCGGAGCCGGACGGCGGATCGACCGCAACGACGATGCGCCGCAGCGCGTCGGTCACGCGCACCGTCGAGGTCTCGATGTCGGCGCGCTTCCACAGCGCGTCCTCGCGATCCTCGATCAGCTCGCCGTCGATCTCCTGGCGCCCGAGCCGCGTTCCGCCGTAGCGTTTCTGCAACTCGTCGACGAAGCCCGGCGCCAGGTTCTGCGCATTGGCGCGCGTGTCGATCCGGACGAGCCGCGTGCCCGCCTCGGCCATCAGCCGCTTGAGAAGCGGCACCGGCCGCGGCGTCGTCGTCACCAGCTGGCGCGGGTCGCGGCCAAGCCTCAGGCCGAACTGCAGCATGTCGAAGGTTTCCTCCGCATGCTTCCACTTCGCCAGCTCGTCGCACCAGGCATAGTGGAACTGCGGGCCGCGCAGGCTTTCGGGATCCTCCGAGGAGAAGATCTGCGCCACCGCGCCGTTGCGCCAGACGAGCCGCCGGCGCGAGATCTCGAATTCGGGCCGCTTGTCCGCACGGGCAATCCGGAAGATGCCGGAAACGCCGTCCACCATCACCTCGCGGGCCTCGCCCAGCGTTTCCGCCACGAGCGCGATCCGCAGGTCCGACCTCACGCCATCAGAAGCCAGCGCCTGCACCCATTCCGCCCCGGCCCGGGTTTTGCCGGAGCCGCGCCCGCCCATGACCAGCCATGTCCGCCAGTCGCCCTCGGGCGGCTTCTGCTCGCCGCGTCCGGAAATGCCCCAATCCCTTGCGAGCGGGCAAACATGCCCGGCCGCAACCAGCAGGCCGTCGAGATCGACGTCATCGCCCGGCATGGCCACATGTCCGGTCATCGAGATGATCGCCGGCGCGGCCGGCGGCGTCACTTGCCCCGTCATCGGCCCGCCAACCGGCCCAGTCGCCGGCTTTGCCGCCGGGGCCAGGTGGCTTGCCGCCCTGTCGAGGATGCGCGTCTCGCTGGCGCACTCCGCCTCATGCCTCCGGTCGATCCCCGCCATCTGGCTTGCATGCCCTTTGCGCGTCTCGTTGTACCGCCCCGTCACACGCTTGGTCAGGGCGTCATCCGGGCGACTGCTCGCCGGGTTTGCCCCGGTCGTCAGGCTGGCCCCGGTCGATCTGTTCGCTCCGGACGATCTGTTCGCCCCGATCGTCCGGCCCGCCGGCGTCGCCCGGGCTGCCGAGGTTTTCGAGGGTCCCCGATCCGCCTGCACGACGTCCGGCGGCCGCCACGAGCTCGGAAAGGTCAGCCGGTGGACCGTCACGCTGCCAGCTGTGAAATAGTAAGGCCGCTTCTTCACGCACCCGCTCCTTGATATGTCTCAGGAGCCGTTCCTTCGCCTCCCCGTATCCGCTCGCGTCGGCGGTGCGCTCCGCCTCGTCCGCACGGTCGCGGGCGAGCTGGCGTTGCAGGCTGTCGACCTTTTCCAGCGTCCGGACGATCAGCGACATGGCGTCGGTGGCGGCCTTGATGTCGGCACGGGCAAGCTTGCCCGCCGCCTCGTCGCCGCTGTCGAGCAGCCGTTCGGCGGCGACCCGCATGTCGCGAAATCCCTCGAACTGGCTGCGCATCTCCACGGTCATCTCGTTCAGGAGCCGCCGCAGCTCTTCGGAGGCGGAAACAGGCACCGCCTCGGCCGACTTCGTCTCCAGCACCAGACCCCGCACCTCGTCTGCCAGCGGATCGTCCGCAGGCATCGCGACGCGATAGCCGGGTGCTGCCTCCCAGCAGCCGAACAGCGCAAGGTCGACCGCCAGCGGATCGAAGACGGCCCTGGATCGATCCGGAGAAACGGCGGGAGAATGATCGAGCGCTTGCATGGCAGATCCCGGGGTCCACGCGCCGGCGCCTCCGAGCCCGAAAAGGGCCCGCAGCGAGAAACATCCGGCGTCTGAACGAAAAAAGGCCCGGCGCAGGGGGGCCGGGCCAGCTTTGACTGGAAGGCCTGCAACCGGCTTGCCGCCGGCTACAGATCTTCGACTATGCCTGAACCCTACCAGACGACCGTAACGCCGTCAAGGATTAAATTCCTATCACGCGGATTTTATGGGAGGGGCTGTGTTCGTTGGTACGCAACGCCACTTCCGGAGAGACGGGAATTCTCTAAACTTTTGCACCGCAGGTTGTGGAAAACGGGGAGAGGAAAGACTCCCTCAGTGGCATTCGTTGCTTTCAGAAAGGAATCAGATGCGAATAGGGGTGACGAACGAAGTTGGAATTCGCCGTCACCCCTGCAACCAAGCCAAATGGCGGCTCGATATGAACAAGCTGACTTTTAATCTCCGGATGAGTCTCGTCAAGCCACTGCTTTGGCAAAACGAGGACAGAAGAAATGCCCAATACAGCGCAGATAAAATGCATCAATAGGAACCCGCGACTGGATCCATATCACGCAATTACTCACGTAGGCGGCTCTACGCCCAGCGCGTGGAAGCTGACATTGGACGACGCCATTCGGAAAATCGAACGGAATGAATGGAACTTCTATGTCGAGAGGCCCCAAGGAGATCGTGTTTGGGTCGAAGTGGCTGTCTCGCGTTACGGAAACAAATATCTGAAGACGCAAAGCGACGGGGACGAGCCAAACAACCTTCTAAACCTGCCCGAGTGCCCCAATTAGGCATGGACTGAGGCCGGGCGACAGCCGTCGCCCGGCCTCCCCCAACCCTACCCCCTCCCCCAGCCTGCCCTAAATGCCCGCCCGAAAACGAAAGGCGGGCATGGCATGAGCGGTCTCTTGGAGGATACGAAGGCGTTGAAGGCGGTGCTGGAAGAGGTGGTCGAGGATGTCCGCAGGGCCGCGCCCGGCCTCCATGAAAAGGCGGTCGCAGAGGCGGAGGCGGCTGGCAAGCCGAAGCCGCGCGAGGGCGACTTCCGGAAGTTCGGCATCGCGGTCCATACCCGCATGGGCGAGCTCGTCTCCGCCGGCAATGCCGGGGCCGGCTTTCCGATCCAGTCGATCTCCAAGGTGTTTGCGCTCGAGGTGGCGCTGGAGGCGGTCGGGGAAGGCCTCTGGAAGCGGATCGGCCGCGAGCCGTCGGGCGACCCCTTCAACTCGATCATCGACCTGGAGCGCAACCGCGGCATCCCGCGCAATCCCTTCATCAATGCCGGCGCGCTGGTGGTCTGCGACATCCTCGTCGGGCTCGGCGGCAGGGCCGGGCCGAACCGCCACGTGGCGCGGCGCCTGGAAAGGCTTCTCGGCGGCGAGACGCTCGAATTCGACGAGACCGTGATGGAAAGCGACCGCACCGGCGGCGATCTCAACCGCTCGCTGATGTTCATGGCCCGCCATTTCGGCAATCTCGAGCATGACGTCGACAGGGTGATGGAGGCCTATGTGCACCAGTGCGCCATCCGGCTCGATTGCCGGGGGCTTGCCCGGGCGGGCGCCTTCCTGATGCTGGACGATCCCGACGACGGCGACGAGGTCACGGTCGCCGCCGCCCGGCGGGCCCGGCGCATCCTCGCGGTGATGATGCTCTGCGGCCAGTATGACGGCTCGGGCGATTTCGCCTATCGCGTCGGGCTGCCGGCCAAATCCGGCGTCGGCGGCGGCATCCTGGCGATCGCGCCGCACCGGGCCTCGATCGCCGCATGGTCGCCGGCGCTCGATCCGATGGGCAACAGCTGGCTCGGAACGCTCGGGCTGGAACTCCTGTCGAAGAGGACCGACTGGTCCGTCTTCGGCCGCGCAAGGCATTGAACGGTAACGCGTTTCAGGCTCTCGCCTACCACTCGTCGTGGTCCCGTTCGCGCCGGCGCCGCTCCTCCTCCGAAGGGTTGCGCGGGGTCAGCACCTTCTTCAGGTCGATGCCCGAAAGCTCGTCGCTCACCAGGAGATAGAGGAGGTAGATGGAGACGGCGGCCATCCAGAACCCGGTCCATCCGCCGACGCGAAGGCCGGTGCCGATGGCAAGCTGCAGCGCGATGAAGGCCAGCGCGCAAAATCCGATTTGGCTCAATCGAAGCATCTCGGTCACCATGTTCGCAGGAGGGTGATGCCGCAGAAAAACACTATACTAAAGTCTAGGTTCCGTGGAAAGCGCCGCGAACAGGGGGAAAGCGCCGGGTCGGGACGATCCCGCGCCCCGTGTCCGTGGCCCCGCCGGGAGGCCACGGGGACCAGCGGGAAGCCGGTCAGGCAGCCTTCCGGCCGAGCGCCCGGATGCGGAATGCGAGGCCGAAGGCGACCTTGCCGACGATGATCGACAGCACGAAGGCGATCGGCCAGGCGGTCAGGAAGTTCTGCATCCATATCCCCAGCGGACGGGCGGAAATCCCAAGCTCGATCAGGCTGAATATTCCGGTCATCAGGAAGGCCATGGTCATGGAAATGAGGAACTGGGCGATGAGGACGGTTTTCGTGTCGGCCATAAAATTCTCCGTGGGGCGCGTGTGCGGGGAACGGAGAATGGCGGCGTCGAAGAACCCGCCATAGCACCATTTCCCCGTTGAGGGTGGTGCCGCGGGTTCGCGGGCCGGGCCGCGACTGGATCCCGCTTTCGCGGGGGCCGGAATAACCAAACCGGCCTCTTAATCTTTTCGACGGGCGGTGAATGCCGCTTGCCGCCGCCAGTGTCAACCCGCCACAGGAACAATCGGCCAAGCCCTCCGTTAGTCGGCGACACTTCTCGCGAAAGGGCTCTCCATGGACATCGCCACGGCCGGCGCGCAGCCGAAGACGAGGATCGCGCTGACGATCAACGGCCATCGCCAGGACCTCGAAATCCACCCATGGGTCACGCTGCTCGACCTTCTGCGCGGGCCCATGGTGCTCACCGGCACCAAGAAGGGCTGCGACCACGGCCAGTGCGGCGCCTGCACGGTCCTCATCGGCGGCGAGCGCATCAATTCCTGCCTGAAATTCGCCGTCACCCTCGACGGCGCCGAGATCACCACGATCGAGGGCCTCGGCACGCCGGAAAACCTGCACCCGGTGCAGAAGGCCTTCGTGGAGCACGACGCCTACCAGTGCGGCTATTGCACGCCGGGGCAGATCTGTTCCGCCGTGGCCCTGCTGCGGGAGGGTCACGCCAGGAGCCGGGCCGAGATCCGCGAGATGATGAGCGGCAATCTCTGTCGCTGCGGCGCCTATACCAACATTGCCGATGCCATCCAGGACGTCATGGACCAGGAGGTGAAGGCCGGGATGCGGGAGGCTGCCGAATGAGACCGTTCGCCTATACCCGCGCCGAGAGCCTCGGCGAGGCCGTGCAGGCGCTCGCCGCCGATCCCGACGCCCGCGTGCTTGCCGGCGGCACCAACCTCGTCGACCTGATGAAATACGACGTCGAGCGGCCGGCGCGGATCGTCGACATCAACCGGCTGCCGCTGCGCGAGATCGAGGACCTTCCGGACGGCACGCTGCGGATCGGCGCGCTCGCCTCCAATGCCGCGGTCGCCTATCATCCGGCGGTCGTCGAGCGCTATCCGCTGCTTGCCAGCGCCATCCTCGCCGGCGCCTCGCCGCAGCTCAGGAACGCCGCCACCACGGGCGGAAACCTCCTGCAGCGCACCCGCTGCTATTACTTCTACGACCCCTCGACGCCCTGCAACAAGCGGGAGCCCGGCTCCGGCTGCGGCGCGATCGGCGGCGTCAACCGCATCCATGCCGTCCTCGGCGCAAGCGAGCACTGCATCGCCACCCACCCGTCCGACATGTGCGTGGCGCTTGCGGCGCTTTCCGCCATCGTCGAGGTCGAGGGACCGGGGGGCCGCCGCGACATCCACTTCGCCGACTTCCACCGCCTGCCCGGCGACCAGCCGCAGCGGGACAATACCCTGCATCACGGCGAGATCGTCGTCGCCGTGCGGCTCGAAGGAAACCACTTCGCACGGCACCACAGCTACCTGAAACTGCGCGACCGGCTCGCCTACGCCTTCGCCCTCGTCTCGGTCGCCGCGGCCCTCGACGTCGGCGACGACGGCACGGTGGTCGATATGCGGGTGGCGCTTGGCGGGGTCGCCCACAAGCCCTGGCGCGACGAGCTGGCGGAGGCGGAATTTGCCGGCCGGGCGGCAAGCGCCGAGACCTTCGAGGCCTTCGCCGACCGGCTCCTCGCCGAGGCCGAGGGCCAGGGCGACAACGACTTCAAGATCCCCATGGCCCGCAAGGCGATCGTGCGCGCCCTCATCCAGGCCGCGGCCGGCACGCCGCAGGTCCAGTCAGACAAGCGCATCCGCTGAGGGAGACCGGCCATGCTCACCGAAAAGAACGTCGTCGGACTTGCCCTTCCGCGCATCGACGGCCCCCTCAAGGTCACCGGCACCGCGCCCTATGCCGCCGAGTACAACGATCCCGGCATGCTCTACGGCCATGCCGTCCAGGCGACGATCGCCGCCGGCCGCATCGCCTCGATCGACACGACCGAGGCCGAGCGTTTTCCCGGCGTCGTCAAGGTCTATACCTGGCGCAACCGCCCCTCCACCGCCCGGCGTGACGCGAAGTGGAAGGACGAGGTAGCACTTCCCGGCCATCCTTTCCGGCCGCTGGAAAGCGACCGCATCCTCTTCGACGGCCAGCCGATCGCGCTCGTCGTCGCCAGGAGCTTCGAGGCCGCGCGCGACGCCGCCGACCTCGTCCGGGTCGAATACGAGCGGGACGAGCCACGCACCGACATCATGGTCGAGCAGGAGAAAAGCTACGTGCCGCCGGAGCCGCGCCGGGAGGCCTTCGTGCCGATTGCGCCGCGCGGCGATGCCGAGGCCGCCTACGAGGCAGCCCCCTTCAGGATCGACGCCGAATATGTCCAGGAGGGCGAGTACCACAATCCGATGGAGCTCTTCGCCACCACGGTCATCCCTGAGGAAGACGGCGTCCTCACCGTCTACGACAAGACGCAGGGCTCGCAGAACAGCCACGACTATGTCTGCAACGTCTTCGGCCTCAAGCCCGAGAAGGTCCGGGTGGTCAATGCCTATGTCGGCGGCGGGTTCGGCGCCGGCCTGCGGCCCAAGCACCAGCTGTTCTTCGCGGTGATGGCGAGCCTCGACCTGAAGCGCTCCGTGAAGGTCGAGATGAGCCGGCGGGAGATGTTCTACCTCACCTGGCGCCCGGCGACGGTCCAGCGGATGCAGGTCGCGGCCGATGCGGAGGGCCGGCTCGTCTCCGTCCGCCACCACGCCGTGCAGGCGACCTCGCTTCACGAGGATTACCAGGAAAACGTCGTCAACTGGTCCGGCCTCGCCTACAGCTGCGACAATGTCAGGCTCTCCTACGAGATCGCCAAGACGACGCTCTCGACGCCGGGCGACATGCGGGCGCCGGGCGCGGCGACGGCCTTCCTGGCGCTTGAGTCGGCGATCGACGAGCTCGCCCATGCGGCGGGCATCGATCCGCTCGAGTTCCGGGTGAAGAACTTCGCCACCTACGACCAGAACCAGGACCTGCAGTTTACCTCCAAGGCGCTGCACGCCTGCTACCGCGAGGGCGCGGAGCGTTTCGGCTGGTCGGGACGTTCGCCCGAGCCTGGCTCGATGCGGGACGGCAACGACCTGATCGGCTGGGGTGTTGCGACCGGGATCTGGGAGGCCATGCTGACGCCCGCGGAAGCCAAGGTCCGCCTCTTTGCCGACGGCAAGATCGCAGTGCTGGCCGCGGCCTCCGACATTGGCACCGGCACCTATACGATCCTCGCGCAGCTTGCCGCCGAAGGCCTTGGCCAGACGGCCGACCGGGTCAGCGTGCTGATCGGCGATTCCACCCTGCCGAAGACCGCCGTCGAGGGCGGCTCGTGGACGGCCGCCTCCTCCGGTTCGGCCGTGCAGGCCGGCTGCCTGGAGATCCGCAGGACGCTCCTGTCGCTGGCGAAGAAGATGGAGAATTCGCCGCTCGCCGCCGCAGAGGTCGAGGAACTGGCGATCCGCGACAACCGGCTCGTGCTCGAGGCGAACGACCAGCTGGGCGTCGCGATCGCCGATATCCTCGGCCATCACGGCATGTCCTCGGTCGAGGGCCACGGCAAGGTCGCGCCCGACGAGCAGCAGGCGAAGACCCATGCCAGCTACACCCATTCGGCCATGTTCGTGGAGGTCCGCATCGATGCCGAACTCGGCGTGCCGCGGGTGACGCGGGTGGTCAACGCGGTCGCCGCCGGGCGGATCATCAACCCGAAGACGGCCCGCAGCCAGGTCCTCGGCGGCGTTGTCATGGGGCTCGGAATGGCGCTTCACGAGGAAGGCATGATCGACCACCGCACCGGCCGGATCATGAACCACAACCTCGCCGAATACCATGTGCCGGCCCATGCCGATGTCGAGGACATCGACGTCATCTTCGTCGAGGAGCACGACGACCGGGCAAGCCCGATCGGCGTCAAGGGCCTCGGCGAGATCGGCATCGTCGGGCTGGCGGCAGCGGTCGCCAACGCCATCTTCCACGCCACCGGCACCCGCCACCGGCATTTCCCCATTACCATCGACAAGATCATGGAAGGACTACCCCGGCGATGACCAGCCACCTTGCCGTCACGCCCGTCCGCTATGGCCCGCATGTCGAGCGGGTCGAACCCGACGAGGCGGAGACCAGCCGCCGGATCGCCGAGACCATGCTGGAGATCTGCGAGACCACCTACGAACATTCGGGCCATGCGATCCGCGCCGTCCACGCCAAGAGCCACGGCCTGCTTGCCGCCCGCTTCGAGGTGCTGGACGACCTGCCGCCGGAACTGGCGCAGGGCCTGTTCGCGACGCCTGGCCGCTACGAGGCGGTCGTGCGCCTGTCGACCACGCCGGGCGATCTCCTGCACGACAGCGTCTCGACCCCGCGCGGCATGGCCCTCAAGGTGCTGGACGTGAAGGGCCCGCGCCTGCCGGGCTCGGCGCAGTCGACCAGCCAGGACTTCGTGATGGTCAACGGAAAGGAGTTCGCCTCCCCGTCCGGCAAGGCCTTCCTCAACAATGCGAGGCTTCTTGCCGCCACGACCGACCGCATGGAGGGCGCCAAGGAGGTGATCTCCAGCGTGTTCAAGACCGTCGAGGGGGCGCTGGAAAGCGTCGGCCGGGAAAGTGCGGTGCTGAAATCGCTCGGCGGCAGTCCGGAGACGAACATTATCGGCGAGAGCTTCTTCGCCCAGCTGCCGCTGCGCTACGGCGACTTCATCGCCAAGATCGCCGTCGTTCCCGCCTCCGACAACCTCAAGGCGCTGGCCGGGCGGACGGTGGACACGTCGGAGGACCCGGACGTGATCCGCCACGAGACGGAGAACTTCTTCGAGACGGAAACCGCCGTCTGGCACCTGCAGGTCCAGCTCTGCACCGACCTCGACGCCATGCCCGTCGAGGGCGTCGACGCCTGGGACGAGAAGCAGAGCCCGTTCGTCACCGTCGCGACGCTCACCGCCGGGCCGCAGGAAGCCTGGAGCGAGGAACTGTCGCGGCTCGTGGACGACGGCATGCATTTCAGCCCCTGGAACGGCCTTGCCGCCCACCAGCCGCTCGGCCAGATCATGCGGCTTCGCAAGCTCTCTTACGAGCGATCCGCCGCCTTCCGCTCGGAGCGCAACGAGACGCCGGTGCGCGAACCGCTGCGCTGTCCCTTCGGCCACGGCATTGCGGACGGCGGGGAAAGCAGGCCCGGCCGGGGCGCGTGAGCGGCCGGCATCGCACTTGTGTCAACCGGTATCGTTGCGGGAGGAAATTGCCCTATGGTACGAGGCCGCCAGAATCGGGGCGGCCCGACCCCGCGCGGAATCGATGAAGGAGCATCCCGATGGCCAAAGAGCCGAAGCTGGAATATTCGGATTTTTCCGGTGAGTTCGAGGATGACGGCATCACCGTGCTCGTCGACATCCACCGGCCGGCAGGCAGCGAAGGTGGCTGGACGCTGGAGGTGATCTCGCAGGAAGAGGACGTGACCTCCTGGGAAGGCACGTTCGAGACCGACAAGGATGCCTGGGAGGAATTCCTCGCGACCACCGAGAAGGGCGGCATCCGCTCGTTTCTTGACGGCGAGGAGGACGGCGGGTCGGTCCACTAGATCCGGACACGCGTCCCGTCTCCGGCCCGACCCTTTAAAGACCGTGGGCGGCAACCGCATCGCTGTGCTGCGGTTGCCCGGCCAGGCGCTCTAGAAGACGAACATGTAGAGCAGGATGATGACGAAGATGGGAACTCCCATCGCCCACAGCACGATACCTTTAAGCATAATGTTCCTCCTTTGCATCGAAGCCACAACGCAGCGTCCCGGCCGGAGGTTCCTCCCGCCCGGTCGCGCTCACGCCGCGCCTGCAAGGGCGACCGCATCGGCGCCGGCCGGATAGCGCAGCCGATCGGACATATCGTTTGCCGCATGCCAGACCGCCTCCGCCACATCCGTCTCCCGCGTCGTCAGGGCCGGATAGGCGAACCCCGCGAAGACCGCTTCCGCAAAGGCGGCATAGGCCCTGGGAACGAGATCCGTGACGGGAATGTCGGTGTTGACGGCAAATCGCGTCGTCGGCGCATAGCCCGGCACCACCAGCTTGGCCCGGATGCCGAAGGCCGCCAGTTCATGGGCGATCGCCCCGGTAAATCCCTCGATCGCCTGCTTGCTGGCGGTATAGGCGGCCGTCAGCGGCATGGGCGCGAGGGTGACGCTGGACGTGACGTTGACGATCGCCCCCGAGCGGCGCTCCCGCATCCGGGGCACCAGAGCCTGGACCATGGCCATGACGCCGAAGGTATTGGTCTCGAACACCTTGCGGACATGGGACATGGGCGTCGCCTCGAACGCGCCGACCACGCCTATTCCCGCATTGTTGACGAGGACGTCGATCGCTCCGACATCGTCAAGCGCCGCCTCGATGCTTTCCGGGCGGGTGACGTCGAGCGGCAGCACGCGGATGCGGGCCGAGGCGGGAAGCAGGTCGCTGCGGGGATTGCGCATGGTGGCGATGACGCTCCAGCCGCGCCGGTGGAAGTGGCGGGCGGTCTCGAGCCCGTAGCCGGACGAGCAGCCGGTAATGAGGACGGTCTTCATGGTCGGTTTCCTGGTTTACGTTGACGGCCCCGTGTAACCGGCCTAACCCGTACTTTCGCCGGCAAGGAGTCCGGATTTTATTGGCGGAAGTCCGAGCATGTCCGATCCGCTTACCGAGATGATCCGGCTCTTGCGGCCGCGCGCGGTGTTCTCGAAAGGGATCAGCGGCGCCGGGCGGTGGGCCGTCCGCTATTCCGCCTTCGGCCATCCGGGCTTCTGCGCCGTCACCGAGGGGAGTTGCCGGCTGGCGGTCGACGGCAAGCCGCCGATCCTGCTCGCAAAGGGCGATTTCGTGCTCCTGCCCGGCACGCCCGCGTTCACCATGTCCAGCCCGGAGCCGGGGCCTCCCGTCCACGTCGATCCGAAGACCGCAGGCCCGGGGCTGTCGGAGGTCCGCCACGGGCGCGCCGACGGGCCGCCCGACATGCGCCAGTTCGGCGGCCACTTTCGCTTCGATTCCCCCGATGCCGGGATGCTCGTCTCGCTGCTGCCCACCGCGATCCATATCCGGGGCGTGCCGCGGCTGACGCAGCTTGTCCAGCTTCTGGGAGAGGAGGCGGGACGCGAGGACCCGGGCCGCGACCTCATCCTGGAGCGGCTGGTGGAGATCCTGCTGGTCGAGGCGCTGCGCGCCGCGCCGCCACAGGAGACCGGTCCAGGCCTTCTGCGGGGTCTGTCGGACGCCCGCGTCGCCGTAGCGCTGAGGGCGATGCATGCCGACATCGCCCGCCCGTGGACGGTGGCGGACCTTTCCCGGCTCGCCGGCATGTCCCGCACGACCTTCTTCGACCGGTTCGCCCGCGTCGTCGGCACGAGCCCGATGGACTATCTCCTCGGCTGGCGCATGGCGGTCGCAAAGGAGATTCTCCGGGGTGGACGCACGCCGCTCGACCATGTGGCGGAGCGTGTCGGCTACGGCTCGGCGAGCACGTTCAGCACGGCCTTCAGCCGCCAGGTCGGGCTGGCGCCGGGTGCCTTTGCCCGGCGCGAGGGCCGGCGGGCGGCAGGGCCGCGATCGACCGGGGCGGCGACAGGGGCGACAACAGGGGCGGCGGAGCGGGTCGGGGGAGACGGCGCCTGACGCCGGCCGTCACGCGGCCTCGCCGCGGCGGGCGGCCTCGATCGCGGCAACGTCGATCTTGCGCATGGTCATCATCGCCTCGAAGGCGCGCCTTGCCTCGTCGCCGCCGGCCGAAAGCGCCTCCATCAGCACGCGCGGCGTGATCTGCCAGGAGATGCCCCAGCGGTCCCTGCACCAGCCGCATTCGCTTTCCTGCCCGCCATTGCCGACGATGGCGTTCCAGTAGCGGTCGGTTTCCTCCTGGTCCTCGGTGGAGACCTGGAAGGAGAAGGATTCGTTATGGGTGAAGGCTGGGCCGCCGTTCAGGCCGACGCAGGGAATGCCGGCCACGGTGAATTCCACGACGATCACGTCCCCCGCTCTTCCGGAGGGATAGTCGGCGGGCGCCAGCACCACCTCCCCGACGCTGCTGTCGGGAAAGGTCGCGGCATAGAAGCGCGCGGCCTCCTCGGCGTCCTTGTCGTACCACAGGCAGATCGTGTTCTTCGCCATAGCAGGTCTCCTCTCGCAGCATGATCGCTCTTGCGCCGACATCCGGCAACCCGAGGACGATCCGGCGGATACCGGGCCTACAGAAGGGTTGCGAAAAACCCTGCCCTTCCCGCTTGCCGTGAGCCTGCGGGCCCGATACTCACCCAGGGTAGTTCCTGTCCTTCCGCGAGCTGTTCATGAGCCAGCCCATGCCGCTCTTCACCGGCCTTTCCGCCTTTCCCCTGACGCCGGCCGATCCTTCCGGGCGGGTGGACATCGAGGCGCTGCAGCAGCTGCTGGAGCGGATCGTCGACGGCGGGGCGCAGTCCATCGGGCTCCTCGGCAGCACCGGCATCTACATGTATCTCCCGCGGGCGGAGCGGCGCCGCGCGATCGAGGCCGCGGTCGAGGTGGTCGGCGGCAGGCTGCCGGTGATCGTCGGGGTGGGCTCGCTCCGTACCGACGAGGCGATGGCGAACGCGAGCGATGCGGAAAAGGCGGGTGCGGACGCTCTCCTGCTCGCCCCGGTCTCCTATACCCCGCTGACGCAGGACGAGGCGCTGGAGCACTACCGGGCCGTCACCTCGGCGACCGGACTGCCTCTCTGCATCTACAACAACCCGTCAACCACCCGCTTCACCTTCGGCGAGGACCTTCTCGGCCGTCTCGCCGCGCATCCGGGCATAAAGGCGGTGAAGATGCCGCTTCCCGGCGACGGGGATTTCTCCGGCGAGATCGGCCGGCTGCGCGCCAACGCGCCCGGCGACTTCGCCATCGGCTACAGCGGCGACTGGGGAGCGGCGGAGGCCATGCTTGCCGGCGCCGATTGCTGGTACAGCGTCGTCGGCGGGCTCCTTCCCAGACCGGCCGCAGCGCTTGCGAAAGCCGCCATGGCCGGCGACAGGGCCGAGACGGCGCGGCTCGACCTTGCCTTCTCGCCGCTCTGGGACCTCTTCAAGACGCATGGAAGCCTGCGGGTCATCTATGCCGCGGCAGGGCTTCTCGGCCTGTCGCAATCCGATCCGCCGCGCCCTCTCCTGCCGCTCTCCCCCGCAATCGTGGCCGAGATCGAGGCGGCGATCGCCGCGATCGGCGAGACCTGACGCCCGCAGCCGGCCGGTGGGAGCCACCGAAACCGGCATGGGACGGGCATGCGGGCATTCGCCGCCTGTGGGAAATTGCGCAGGCCCCATGACAGCGGGCGCCATTGCCGCTAACGACGTGTCCGGCACGCCGGGCCGCAGCCTGCCCGGTGCGATGCCAGGCTCGGCAAGCAAGGGGCGTCACGATGAGCGAGACAAACGGCTATTTTCCGCGGTGGCGGCTGAAGACGGAAGGGCGCATCCTGCCGGATGAACGGCTCCCGACCGGACAGACGCTCGTGCTCGGACTGCAGCATGTCGTGGCGATGTTCGGCTCGACGGTCCTGGCCCCGATCCTGATGGGCTTCGACCCGAACGTCTCGATCCTGTTTTCCGGCATCTCGACGCTGATCTTCTTCATCGCCGTGGGCGGCCGCGTGCCGAGCTATCTCGGCTCCTCCTTCGCCTTCATCGGGCCGGTGCTGGTGGCAACCGCCGCGACGGCCGGCGCGCCGAACCCCAATATCGCGCTTGCGCTCGGCGGCATCATCGTCGCAGGCGCGCTCTATGCGCTGATCGGACTGATCGTCATGGCGGCCGGCCACCGCTGGATCGAGCGACTGATGCCGCCGGTGCTGACGGGCGCGATCGTCGCGGCGATCGGCCTGGTACTGGCGCCGATCGCGATCGCGAGTGCTTCGGGGACCGGGCCCGACAGCCCGGACGGAAGCCAGCTTTCCCGCTGGGTCGCCATCCTGACCGTCGCCGCCGTCGGCCTGATCGCCGTCTACGCCCCCGGCATGACCCGCCGCCTGCCGATCCTGATCGGCGGCGCGCTTGCCTATCTCGCCTATCTCGTGCTTGCCAACGGCTTCGGCATGGGCACGCCGATCGATTTCTCCGGCGTCGCGGCTGCCGCCTGGTTCGGCCTTCCGCGCTTCACCGCGCCGGTCTTCTCCGTCCCGGCGATCACGCTGATCGCGCCGGTCGTCGTCATCCTGGTCGCCGAGAACCTCGGGCACATCAAGGCGATCGGGGCGATGACCGACCGCAACCTTGACCCCTATCTCGGCCGCGCCTTCGTCGGCGACGGCGTCGCGACCATGGTATCCGGCTCCTTCGGCGGCACCGGCATGACCACCTATGCGGAAAACATGGGCGTGATGGCGGTGACCCGCATCTTCTCCACGCTCGTCTTCCTCGTCGCCGCGGCGATCGCCATCCTGCTCGGCTTCTCGCCGAAGTTCGGCGCGCTGATCCAGACCATTCCCGGCCCGGTGCTCGGCGGCCTGTCGATCGTCGTCTTCGGCCTCATCGCCGCAACGGCCGGCCGGATCTGGGTCGAGAACAAGGTGGATTTCGCCGAGCCGCGCAACCTCATCACGGTCGGCGTGGCGCTGGTGCTCGGCGCCGGCAACTTCAAGCTCGAGATCGCCGGCTTCACGCTGGACGGCATCGGCACGGCGACGATCGGGGCGATCGCGCTCTACCACGCGCTCGGCTGGGCGCGCCCGAACAAGGCCTAAAAACGGCTCCCCATGGCGGTCGGGCATGCCCCGACCGCGTTCCCATCGATGCGGATTTCGCGTATACTCCCCGCTTTGAGGGAGAAATTCCGATGGCCTTCATCTCCACTCCCGGCCCCGAAGCGGGCGATGCCACCGCCGCCATGTATGTCACGGCGGAAGAGAGCTACGGCTACCTGCCGAACATGTACCGCGTCTTCGGCCACCGGCCGGAGGTGATGGAGAAGTGGGGCGCCCTGCTTGCGAGCGTGCGCGGGCACATGAACCTTCGGCGCTACGAACTGGTGACGCTTGCCGCCGCGCGCGAACTCAAGTGCTCCTATTGCATGCTGGCGCACGGCTCGGTGCTTCTACGCGAAGGCTTCAGCGAGGCGCAGCTTGCCGACACGGCCACCGACGGCGCCCATGCGCCGCTCGACGAGGCGGAACGGGAAATGATGCGCTTTGCCTCCAAGGTGGTGCGCGACGCGACCTCCATTACCCGCGAGGACGTCGGCAGGCTGAAGGCGCAGGGGTTCAGCGACGCGGAGATCTTCGACATCACCGCGGCGGCCTCCGTCCGCTGCTTCTTCAGCAAGATGCTCGATGCACTGGGCGCTGAGCCGGATTCCGCCTACCGGGAACGGATGCCGCCGAACCTCGCCCAGGCGCTTGCCGTCGGCCGCAAGATCGAAGGCGGCTTCCAGCCCACCGCCGCCGCCGCCGCCGCCGCGCCGGCCCCCTGATCAAGTCCCGCAGAAGGTTTGCAGGACGCGTTCCTCCGGGCGCGGGGGGACGGTGTAGGCCTGGAATTCCGGGCGGTCCTCGTAGGGTCTTTCCAGCGCCTCCAGCAGCCGGTTGAAGAAGCCGAGATCGCCGTAGTTGGCGGCCGCCAGCGCCTCCTCCACCTTGTGGTTGCGGGGGATGACGGCCGGGTTGACGGCGCGCATGGCGGCCGCCCGTTCCTGCGGCGAGGTTCTCTCCAGGTCAAGCCTTCCCCGCCACGTCTCCAGCCAGGCGGATGCCCTGGCCGGCTGGCGGAAGGACGAGAGGAAGGTTTTCTCGCCTGTTCCCGATTCCGGCTCCCCTGCCCCGCTCGTTGCCCCTGACCCTGCCGCTGGCCCTGACCCTGACCCTGACCCTGCCCCTGCCGCGACGTCGCAGAGCCGCCGGAAGGTCAGGGTGAAGTCGGCTTCCTCCTCCTGCATGGCGGCGAGCAGCGCCTGGACCAGTTCGCCGTCGCCCTCCTCCTCGCGGGAGAGGCCGATCTTGCGGCGGAAGACCGAGAGCCAGGCGGCCTGGAAGCGCTGGCCGAACTCCGAGAGCACGTGGTTGGCGACGAGGACGGCCTTGTCCTGGTCCTCGTCGATCAGCGGCAGCAGGCATTCTGCGAGCCGTGCAATGTTCCACTGGGCGATGCCGGGCTGGTTGCGATAGGCGTAGCGGCCGCCTTGGTCGATCGAGGAGAAGACCTTCATCTGGTCGTACTCGTCTAGGAAGGCGCAGGGGCCGAAGTCGATCGTCTCGCCGGAAAGGGTCATGTTATCGGTATTCATCACGCCGTGGATGAAGCCGACGCCGAGCCAGCGGGCGACGAGATCCGCCTGCGCGAAGGCGACGGCGCGCAGCAGTTCGAGATAGGGCCGCTCGGCCTGCCTGATCTCGGGGTAATGGCGATCGATCACGTAGTCGGCAAGCGTCCTCAGCCCCTCGACGTCCTGGCGGGCGGCGAAATACTGGAAAGTGCCGATTCGCACATGGCTGGAGGCGACGCGCACGAAGATGGCGCCGGGCTGCGGGGTCTCGCGATAGACCTCCTCGCCGGTCGCGACGGCGGCGAGCGCCCTCGTCGCCGGAATGCCGAGCGCGTGCATGGCCTCGGAGAGAATGTATTCGCGAAGCACCGGGCCAAGCGCTGCGCGGCCGTCGCCGCGGCGGGAGAAGGGCGTCGGTCCGGCTCCCTTCAGCTGGATGTCGCGGCGGATGCCGTTGCGGTCCACCACTTCGCCGATGAGAATCGCCCGCCCGTCGCCGAGCTGCGGCACGAAGGAACCGAACTGGTGGCCGGCATAGGCCATGGCAAGCGGGGCAGCACCCTGCGGCACGACATTGCCGGCGAGGATCGCCGCCAGCCGCTGCGGGTCCGTCAGGTCCGCGTCAAGGCCGAGCTCCCGGGCAAGCGGCTCGTTGAATTTCAGGAGCACCGGTCCCTCGACCGGCTCGGGGTAGACCGGGGCATAGAAACGCTCGGGCAGGCGCGCATAGGAATTGTCGAACTGAAACAAGGGCAAGCTCCTTCGCCTCTCCGCCCATTCAATATGGGTACTGCCGACCGGCCAGCCAACCGGGGAACCTGATGATTCGCCCTCCCCGCGCCGGCCTATCCGCCCCCGGCCGGCCTCCGTCATGATGCATTTCTGCAACAGCGGAAGTTGTTTGGCGCATGGGGCCGGAACCGGTGGAACGGCCAGTCTTCGGCTTCGTTTCCAAGGTCATCATCAACTACAGACCGCAGGGCAAGACACAGTAACTTCTCATTTACAAAAAGCTGTTGTAATTCAGCTACAGCTTTATCAGTGAGATCGATTACATCTTATCCATCTGCATTCGAGCAAGGAGACACATGATGAAGAGAACTCTGATCCTGGCAGCCAGCGTCGCAATGCTTGCATCCACGTCGGCTTTCGCTGCCGACGCTGTCGAGACCATTCCGGAAGCTCCGATCGCCGTCGAAATGCCGGCCGTCTTCACCTGGAGCGGCCCCTATATCGGTATCCACGGCGGGCACGGCTGGGGCAACGCTGATGTCGAGGGTCTTGATGCCGGCAACTTCGACGGCTGGCGCTTCGGCGGCTTCGTCGGCTACAACTGGCAGATGGCAAACGGCTTCGTCGCCGGTATCGAAGGCGACGTGAACTACGACTGGAACAAGGAAGACATCGGTGGCGGCTTCGACGGCGAAACCGGCTTCAACGGCTCCGTACGCGGTCGCGTCGGTGTCGCCCTGGACCGCACGCTGATCTACGCAGCAGGCGGCTGGACGGCGACCCGCGCCAAGGTCGAAGGCCCCGGCTTCGATGAAAGCGACACGCTGCACGGCTGGACGCTCGGCGCAGGCGTAGACCATGCCTTCACCGACAACGTCTTCGGCCGGCTCGAGTACCGCTACAACGACTACACGAAAGGCGATGTCGGCGGTCTCGACGTCGACTTCGACCAGCACGTTGTCCAGGTCGGTATCGGTGTGAAGTTCTGATCCACCCGATCAGCAGGAAAAAGGGCTCCGCAAGGGGCCCTTTTTTCATGGCGCGAGGCCGGTCCTCCAACGCGAGGCGCGGAGCCAAGGTTCGCGCTTCAGGATTGTGCGGTGATGCTCAGCGGGTGATGCGGAAATCGGCCGACAGTCCGGCCCCCTTTTCGTCCCATGTCTCGACCGCCGAGACGGAGGCGCCGGGAGGGCCATTCCGCAGGCGCTCGATCATGGCGTCGACCGCTTCGGCTGGTCCGGCAAGGAGTGCGGCGACCGTCCCGTCGGGCTCGTTGCGGACCCAGCCGGCAAGGCCGAGCCGCTCTGCCTCGCTCCGCGTCCAGGCGCGATAGCCGACACCCTGCACCCTGCCCCTGATCCTGGCTCCGATCACACGCCGGTCTTGCGTCATGGCGCTTCTCCGCTCCGTCTCAGGAGATGAGGTGGGAGCGGCGGACGCCGTGACAAGGGGCGCCGTGGCAAAGGGGGCGCCGCTCGCATGACGGCCTGCGGCTTCAGGAGGCGTTGAGGAATTCCGCAGGCGCCCGGGAGCACGTCACGGCCGGGCTCAAGGTCATCAGCGCCGCCACGGCGCCGAGCTTCTGCGGCTCGACCAGTCCCATCCGGTAGAGCCGGACGATCGACCGTCCAAGGGCGCGCTCTCCGTCGCCCGTATCCAGATTGGAATCCGATATGAGCGCGAACAAGAAAGCGCGCCGCATCACCTCCAGATCATGTGGAGTGAAGACTCCTTCGCGAAGTCCGTCCTGTCTCGTCAACACGCCGCACCTCCCTTTTCGCGGCTCCACCCAGGGCGCCGGAATGGTCGTCGGCGCCAATATGAGAGCCTATCAGGAAACTTCCGGACCGTGCGGCTCCGTACGGTAGAGGACAAAGGCCCGCGCCCGCCCCCTCCCGGTTTCGGCAACCTTGCCGGGACGGGGTTCGCGCAGGGATTGTCCGCCACCGTACCCAAAATCCGCAGAAAAATCGGGGTGCTATACGATCTGGAACCGCCAGGGGACTCACGGGCATGGCGGCCGGACCCTCCGCCCGACCATCAATGAGAACCATGTCCATCGCATACCACCCGGCCGCGCGAAACCGATTGCTAGCCCTGTTGCCCGAACACGATTTCGACGAGGTGTCGCGCCTTCTGGAGCCGGTGGACCTTCCGCGCGGCTTCGAGATCGTCGGCGCCGACGGTGACATCGAACACATCTACTTCCTGTGCAGCGGCATCGGCTCGGTGGTGACCGTGGCGACCGAAGGCCAGCGGGCCGAGGCCGGCATGTTCGGCCGCGAGGGATTTGCGCCGACATCCGCCGGCGTCGGCGGCACGATCAGCGTCCACCAGGTGCTGATACAGGTGGAAGGCCACGGCTTCCGGATGCCGCTCGACAAGGCGAAGGACCTCCTGTCCCGGCACCCCGTCTTCTCCAACCTGCTCGCCCGCTTCATCCAGGCCTTTTCCTCGCAGATATCGTTCACGGCCCTTTGCAACGTCACCTGCCAGGTGGACGAGCGGCTGGCCCGGTGGCTGTTGATGTGCCACGACCGGGTGGACGGCGACGAGATCCTGCTGACGCACGACTTCATCTCGCTGATGCTCGGCGTGCGGCGTCCGAGCGTGACGACGGCGCTCCACGTGCTGGAGGGGCGCAAGCTCATCAATGCCGAGCGCGGCCGCATTACCATACGCGATCGCAAGGGGCTGCAGGATTTCGCGACGACGGCCTACGGCAAGCCGGAAGAGGAATACCGGCGGCTGATCGGCGAGATCTAGGCCTGCGGCTTCAGCTGCTTGCGGACGACATCCTGGAAGGACAGGCTGAGCAGGAGGACGCCGTTCTCGTCGCAGAGATCGAGACGCTGGTCGTCGATGACGAGGCCGTCCTTGATCCGCGCGGAGGCCAGTTCCTGGACGGCCTGGACCGCGCTTGCCGCGGCGTCTTCGGGATGGTCGAACTCGTCGCCCTCCTCGTCCAGTATCGTCTCGCCGTGATCCCGGATATGGAAGAAATACCGCATGACCGCCCTGGCTTTTGCTTTTGTCTCTGCTTGCGCCGGGCAGACCGGGGATCTGCGGGGCGACGATACTAGAACAGGTTCTTCATCAGGCGCCGGTATTCCTCTTCCGGCCGCCCATAGGCATCCCGTGCGAACATCTGAAGGCCGGGTCTGTTCCGGATGGTCACCTTGCCTCTCCCGGATGTGATGAAGCCGCTGCCTTCGAGGAGATGAAGGGAGGTGGTGACGCTGGGGCGCCGGACGGCGAGCATGATTGCCAGGTATTCGTGCGTAAGCGCGATCTCGTCTCCCTGCACCCGGTCATGGCACATCAGCAGCCAGCGGGCGAGGCGCACGGTGACGTCGTGGATGGCGTTGGAGACCAGCGTGTAGGCCAGCTGGATCGAGAAGGCCTCCATGGCGCGCACGACGACCCGCGAAAAGTTCCTGTTGGTCTCCATGGCCCGCCGGAAATCGGCATAGGTCATCCGATAGGCCTCGGCATCCACCTGTATGTTCATGTCATGCGAGTGAAGCTCGACGTCGGCGACGGCGGAGGTCGGCACATAGCCGTCGAAGCCGAACAGGCCGGCTTCGGCGCGGTGGCCATCGGGAGTCCGGGCGATGACCGAACCGATGCCGGAGGTCAGGAAGTAGAGATAGTCGATGGGCTCGCCGGATGTTCCGATCGGCGTTCCGCGCGGCAGGTAGACATGCTGCAGGTCGCCCGCGACCTCCTCGAAGTCGGCGGCCGGCAGAAGTGCCAGAAGCTTGTTCGATATGGCAGTCTGGAGAGGGATGTCCATGGCGCCTCCGATCGGGGGCAAGAGCGCGTTGGTCCCTCAGCCGTCTGCGCCCTGTTCGTCTGCAGACGATGGGACGGAGATAGGGGCGGAGGGTATCGCGGCAAGGCCGGCCAAGGCCCGCGGATCGCCCGCAAGCGGGGAAGCCGTGAGGTTACAGTGCGTTACCGGGCGATAAAACGGTCTCCGCGCGGGCTTCGGGGCGGATAATGGTGGGCTTGACGGCGCGCGATCCTTTTGTCCGCTAGCGTACAGGAAACAGCCCTGCTCTTTTCTGCTTATGGTTTCGACACAATCTTGTTCCAGCAGGCTGCGACCGAGAAACGAGAGGCGCGCATATGAAGACGAAGGCCGACGAGACCAGTTCCGTGTTTGCGGGGAAAGCCATCCTGATCGTCGAGGATGAATACCTGGTGGCGTCGATGATCATGGATGCCTTCGAGGACGCCGGCGCCGAGATCGTCGGGCCGGTGTCGGACATGGGCGTCGCCTTCGACATGCTGGACAACCCGGGCATCCGCGTGGATGCCGCGACGCTCGACATCAAGCTCGGCGGGGTGGATGTCTTTCCGCTGGCGGAGCGTCTCCGGGACGACAAGATCCCGTTCGTCTTCCTGACCGGCTACGAATGCCACTTCCTGCCGGAGCCCTTCCGCGGCAGCCCGTGTCTCAGCAAGCCGTTCGGCCCGGAGGAAGTGCTGGACGTGCTCGCCCCGTTCATGGCCGCGAAGGCCCCCGCCTGAGGCCGGGGCCAAGGGGCTGGGGGCCGGGGGCTGGGGGCTGAAGGTGTGGCTGAGGCTGAGGCGCCTCAGGCCTTGGTCGGCGTATAGCCTGCCTCGCGGATCGCTTCCTCGGCATCGGCGGCATTGCCCTCGACCGTGACGCGCCGTGCGGCGAGGTCGACGGTGACGGCGGCACCCGGCAGTGCTTCGCCGAGGGCGGCGCGGACGCTTTTCTCGCAGTGGCCGCAGGTCATGTCCGGAACGTTGAAAGTCGTGGTCATGGGATCATCTCCTTCCTGTTGTTTCCGGACCTTCTGCACCTTCCCACGATGGGAAGGTCAAGCGCTTTTCTTCGCGGGAGCAGAAGAAGGTGCCGCACCCGCCAGATCGTCGAGGATCGGGCAGTTCGGCCGGTTGTCGCCGCTGCAGCAATCCGACAGGTGCCGCAGCGTCTCGACCATGCCCTTCATCTCGGCGATGCGGCGCTCGAGGTCGGCGATGTGGACCTGCGCCACCTCCTTGACGGCCGCACTGGTGCGGTCCTTGTCCTGCCAGAGCTTCAGCAGCGTTTCCGTTTCCTCCAGCGAGAAGCCGAGGTTGCGGGCGCGCTTGATGAAGCGCAGCAAATGCACCTCGTCCTCGCCGTAGACGCGGTAGTTGTTGCCGGTGCGGCCCATCGGCCGGATGAGGCCGATCTCCTCGTAGTAGCGGATCATCTTGGCCGAAACGCCCGAGGCATCCGATGCCTGCCCGATGTTCATGGCCTTGCTCCCTCACGAACCTTGACGGTGCGCAGCCGGAGCGCGTTCAGGACGACGAAGACGCTGGAGAAGGCCATGGCGCCGGCGGCGATCATCGGCGAAAGCTCGATGCCCCAGCCGGGATAGAGCACGCCCGCGGCGACCGGGATCAGCGCCACGTTGTAGCCGAAGGCCCAGAACAGGTTCTCCTTGATGTTGCGGATCGTCGCGCGGCTGACGGCGATCGCATCCGCGACGCCCGAGAGCGCGCCGCCGGACAGGACGACGTCGGCGCTTTCGATCGCCACGTCCGTGCCGGTGCCGACGGCGATGCCGATATCGGCTGCGGCGAGCGCCGGCGCATCGTTGATGCCGTCGCCGACGAAGGCGATCTTGCGGCCGCCGGCGCGCAGTTCGTCGATGGCGGCGACCTTGCCGTCCGGCAGGACCTCGGCCACGACCCGGTCGATACCCGCCTGGCGGGCGACGGCTTCGGCCGTGCGGCGGTTGTCACCGGTCACCATTGCGACGGTGAGCCCCATGTCCTTCATTGCGGCGATCGCCGGCGCGCTGCCGGGCTTGATCGGATCGGCGACGGCGATGGCGGCCGCGACCTTGCGGTCGACCGCGGCATAAAGCGGCGTCTTGCCCTCGTCGCCCAGCCGGGCGGCGGCATCCGCGAAGGACGCGACGGAAAGGCCCAGCTTTTCCATGAAGCGATCGGCGCCGACGGCGACGCGATGGCCGGAAACCTCCGCCTCGATGCCGTAGCCGGCGGTCGCCTGGAAGCCGGTGGACGCGGGGACTGAAAGCCCCTTTTCGCCTGAAGCCCTGACGATCGCCTCGGCGA
Organism: Pseudorhizobium sp. NPDC055634; assembly: GCF_053618655.1. Lineage (NCBI taxonomy): Bacteria > Pseudomonadati > Pseudomonadota > Alphaproteobacteria > Hyphomicrobiales > Rhizobiaceae > Pseudorhizobium > Pseudorhizobium sp. NPDC055634. The sequence continues at coordinate 165,987 of NZ_JBSHHW010000005.1, forward strand.
TCGGGTGTTCCGAACGCGCCTCGACGGCGGCGACCAGCGCCAGGACCTCGTCATCGGCAAAGCCCTCGGCGGTGACGAGATCGGTCAGTTCGGGCTGGCCCTTGGTGATCGTGCCGGTCTTGTCGAAGACGACGATCTCGACCGAGCGCAGTTCCTGCAGCGCGTCGCCCTTGCGGAAGAGGACGCCGAGTTCGGCGGCGCGGCCGGAACCGACCATGATGGAGGTCGGCACGGCAAGCCCCATGGCGCAGGGGCAGGCTATGATCAGAACGGCGACGGCCGCGACGACCGCGTGGCTGAGCGAGGGGCCGAAGACGAACCAGGCGACGAAGGTAAGGAGCGCGAGCGCGATCACCGCCGGAACGAACCAGGCCGTCACCTTGTCGACCAGTGTCTGGATCGGCAGCTTGGCGCCCTGCGCCCGCTCCACCATGCGGATGATCTGCGCCAGCATGGTGTCGCGCCCGACCTTTTCGGCCCGGAAGCGGAAGGAGCCGGTCCTGTTGATCGTGCCGCCGACGACGGTGGCGCCCGCTGTCTTCTCGACAGGCACGGGCTCGCCCGAGATCATCGATTCATCCACATGGGAAGCGCCGTCGATGACGGTCCCGTCGACCGGGATGCGCTCGCCCGGACGGATGACGACGATATCGCCGACGACGACGTCCTCGGTCGGGATGTCGATTGCGCTGCCGTTGCGCTCGACGCGGGCGGTCTTGGCCTGCAGGCTGGCGAGCCTGGAGATCGCCTGGCTGGCGCGACCGCTAGCGCGGGCCTCCAGCATGCGGCCGAAGAGGATGAGGGTGACGATCACCGTCGCCGCCTCGTAATAGACGTAGCGGGCGTTTTCCGGCAGCAGGCCGGGCATGAAGGTGGCGACCAGCGAATAGCCGTAGGCTGCCAGCACGCCGACGGCGACCAGCGAGTTCATCTCCGGCGCGCCATGGAAGAGCGCCGGCAGGCCGGTCCTGAGGAACCGGTATCCCGGCCAGAAGATGACGACGGTCGCCAGCGCGAAATAGAGATAATAGAGGTTCTGCGTGGAGATGACGCCCATCAGCCAGTGATGCAGGGGCGGATAGACATGGCTGCCCATCTCCAGCACGAAGAGCGGCAGCGTCAGGATTGCCGCGACCGCGAGGTCGCGCTTCAGCGTGCCGTCGGAATGCATGTGCATGTGGTCGTGGCCGCCATGCATGCCGCCGGCATGGTCGGCGCCCTTGTGGTCGCCGTGGGCGTGGTCCCCGTGCGCGTGGTCACCGGAACCGTGGTCATGGGCGTCGTGACCGGACGGGGCGCCCGCGCCGGGCACGGAATAGCCGGCATCCCGAAGGGCCCGCTGCATGGCGCCGGCGGGAACCTCGTATCCGATCTTCTCGATCGCCGCGGTCAGCGCCTCGGGAGAAAAGTCATCGGTGGGTTCGACGGTCAGCTTCTTGGTGGCGAAGTTGACGGAACTCGACGCCACCCCCGGCACCCTGGCGGCCGCGGTCTCGACCCGGCGTACGCAGGAGGCACAGGTCATGCCTTCGACGGGGATGGTGATGGGTTCGGGATGGTGACTCGGTCGGACGGTCTGGTTCATGGCGAAATCCTCTGTTCCGCATATAGGTGCACCTTCCCATCGTGGGAAGGTCAAGACCCCCGATTCATGGGGGTGGTCTTAGATGCCAGAACCAGGGAGAGGCGTTTCGGTCCCATACGAGGCGGGACAATCGATAAGGATGCCGCGGGATTGCGTACTGCGACGTCAGCGATGCGGCCGGCCGATGAACCGGTTGGGGCTTACGCTTCCTCGCCCACTTTCCACGGCCAGTCGACGACGTAGTCCTCGAAGTCCTCGACGGGCACCTCGGTCTCGCTGACGGTCTCGTGGCCGTGGGCCGAGATGCCGGCCTGGTGGACGGTTTCCGGGTCCCCGGAGACCAGCGGGTGCCACCAGTAGAGATCATGGCCCTCGCGGACCAGCCGGTAGCCGCAGGTCGGCGGCAGCCAGACGATCTCGTCGACAGCGGCGGGCGTCAGCTGGATGCATTCCGGCACGGTCGCCTGGCGGTTCTCGTAATCGGTGCACCGGCAGCTCGTGCCGTCCATCAGCCGACAGCGGACGGAGGTGAAGACGACCTCGCCGGTCTCCCAGTCCTCCAGCTTGTTCAGACAGCAAAGCCCGCAGCCGTCGCAAAGGCTTTCCCATTCGCGCTGGTCCATTTCCTCCAGTGATTTCGTCTTCCAGAAGGGCAATTCGTTCATTCACTTATCCGTGCCGGGAACCGATTTGGCGGTCGCCGCTTTTGCATGTTGCGATTCTGTCATCGCATTTCAAATTTTCATCAGCTAATGCTGATCATACATGCCCTATGCTCTGGCCGCTCGTGATGGCGAGGTCAAGCACGCGGGCATGACCATCGGGGGATACACGGGTGCAGGACGATCGAAGAGAGAGCCACGAGCAGCCGCGCAAGAAGCGCCACCTGCTGCTGCGCATCGACTCCTGGATCGACTCCACCGTCTGGAACCTCGGCTTCCGGCTCGGCGAGATATGGGAAGAGATTACCATATTTTCGCGCAGGTTCCGCGTCCGCGGCTGGAAGAAGGGCGTCTTCGAGGTCGCCGGCGAAGCGATGACGCTCGGCACCGCCGGCGCGGTCGTGCTTCTGGCGCTTGCCATGCCGGCCTTCGAGGAAACTAAGGAAGATTGGCGCAATCGTGGCGACTTCGCCGTCACCTTCCTCGACCGCTACGGCAACACGATCGGCCATCGCGGCATCATACACGAGGATTCCGTGCCGATCGACGAGCTGCCGGACCACCTGATCAAGGCGGTGCTGGCGACCGAGGACCGGCGCTTCTTCGACCACTTCGGCATCGACTTCCTCGGCCTTGCGCGCGCCATGAACGAGAACGCCAAGGCGGGCGGTGTGGTGCAGGGCGGCTCGACGCTGACCCAGCAGCTCGCCAAAAACCTGTTCCTCTCCAACGAGCGGTCGATCGAGCGCAAGATCAAGGAGGCCTTCCTGGCGCTCTGGCTCGAGGCGAACCTCTCCAAGAAGGAAATCCTCGCCTACTATCTCGACCGCGCCTACATGGGCGGCGGCACGTTCGGCGCGGCGGCCGCGGCGCAGTTCTACTTCGGCAAGAACATTACCGAGGTGAACCTCGCCGAAAGCGCCATGCTTGCGGGGCTCTTCAAGGCACCGGCGAAATATGCGCCGCATGTCAACCTGCCGGCCGCGCGCGCCCGCGCCAACGAGGTGCTGACCAATCTCGTGCAGGGCGGGATGATGAGCGAGGGCCAGGTGATCGGCGCAAGGCGCAATCCCGCCACCGTCATCGACCGGGCCGAGGTGAAGGCGCCGGACTATTTTCTCGACTGGGGCTTCGACGAGGTCCAGCGGCTGGCCAAGGCCGGCAAGATCAGGGAACGCTCGGTCATCGTCCGCACGACGCTGGACATGGGCCTGCAGCAGGCCGCAGAAGCCGCGGTGGAATCGAGCCTTCGCGAATATGGCGACAGCTACCGCTCCAAGCAGGGGGCGCTGGTGCTGATCGAGAACGGCGGCGCGGTGCGGGCCATGGTCGGCGGACGCGACTACGGCGAGAGCCAGTTCAACCGCGCGACCCGGGCGCTGCGGCAGCCGGGCTCCTCCTTCAAGCTCTATACCTATGCGGCGGCGATGGAGAAGGGTTTTACGCCGGAATCCGTCGTCTCCGACGCGCCGGTCACCTGGCGCGGCTGGTCGCCCCAGAACTACGGCCGCTCCTACAAGGGCAAGGTCACGCTGATGACGGCGATGTCGCAGTCCTACAATACGGTGCCGGTGCGGCTTGCCAAGGACGAGCTCGGCACCGAGCGGATCGCCCAGCTTGCCAAGGACATGGGCATCGAGACGCCGCTCAGGACCGACAAGACCATTCCGCTCGGCACGTCGGAAGTGACGGTGCTCGACCAGGCGACGGCCTATGCGGTGATGCCGGCGGGCGGGCTGCAATCGCGCCGCCACGGGATCGCCCAGGCGATGGGCTACGGCGGCGAGGTGCTCTACGACTTCCGCCGCGACGAGCCGGAGCCGCGCCGCGTGCTCTCCGAGCAGGCGACGTCGTCGATGAACCGCATCCTCACCAACATCCCCTATAACGGCACGGCCCGGCGGGCGGCGGTCGACGGGGTCCTGACGGGCGGCAAGACCGGCACCTCGCAGAGCTATCGCGACGCCTGGTTCGTCGGCTTCACCGGCAATTACACGGCGGCCGTCTGGTTCGGGAACGACGACTATTCGCCGATGAACAACATGACCGGCGGCTCGCTTCCGGCGATGACCTTCAAGAAGCTGATGGACTATGCCCACCAGGGGATAGAGCTGAAGCCGATCCCCGGCATCGAGAACCCCTTCCCCGCCACCGACAAGAAGAAGGAAGAGGTCGTGGCCGACAAGGCGACGGACGAGGAGGCGCTTCCGCCGCTGGTGCGGCCGCGCTCCATGTCGGCAGAATCCACCCGGGTCCTCAGGCGGATTGCCGACCAGTTGAAGACGGCGGCGCCGCTCCTGCCGGCAACCGCCAAGGCCGCCGACCTGACGGTGACCGGCGCGGTGGGCGTCACGCCCGCGGCCGCGCCGGCACGTTAGCCGGGGCGTTCCTTTCGCGGGGAATCAGTGGTAACCCTCGACCGCAATCCTTGAGGACAGCCTTTCCGTGTTTCGTGTGCCATTCCTTGTCGCCATCGCGCTTGCCATCGCCTTCGGAGGCGGCATCTGGTCGACGCTTCGGGCCCTGGAGGCGACGGCGGGCTTCGGCGCGATCCGCCTCGGCGCATGGGAAGCCTTCCCGAACGCCCAGACGGCGGCGGCGGACCCCTATGCCAAATCCCACCGGGCAAGCGCCGGCGCGCTTCTCTATGCAACCGCCGAGGGGCTGCAGTTCACCGCGACCGTGGACGACAGCGGCGCGGCGCTGAGGGGCGAGTGCTCCTACCGCATTTCCGGCCATACACCGCCGACAAGGCTCTGGACGCTGCACAGCGCGCGGACGGAGGCGGTGCGCAAGGCCGAGGGCGAAGGGCTTCCGGTGGCGCTCAACTCGCGCTCCATCCTGCGCCACCCGGACGGTTCCTTCGACATCGAGGTTTCCTCGGGGGCAAAGCCCGGCAACTGGCTGGCGGTCAGCGGAAGCGGGCGGCTGCGGCTGCAACTGACACTTCTCGATACCCCGGCGGCCGGCAGTTCCGGCCTGATCGACCTCTCCATGCCGTCGATCCAGCAGACCGGATGCCGCAATGGCTAGGCTTATCCTCGCGATCGTAATAGGCCTTGTCGGCGCCGCACTCCTGCATTTCATCATCATCCTCTCGCTTCCCTATTTCAGCGAGAAGGATGCCTATACGCGGGTTCTGGCCGAGGGGCTGCGGCACGGCTTCCACCGGCTTCCCGACATACGCGACCGCGCCGGGCTGGTGCAGGACGATCCGTTCGTGGAACTGTCGGTCTGCGCCTACGACATCTCGCAGGGGCCGATCCGGATCTATGCGCGGGGCGAGGTGCCGTTCTGGTCGCTCGGCATCTACGACGCCGCCTCAAACGAGGTGTTCAGCATCAACGACCGGACCTCCTCGGGGGGCGTCCTCGACGTGGTGCTCGCGACCCCGGTGCAGTTGACGCTGTTGCGCAAGGCGCTGCCGGAGGCGATCAGCGAGGCGATCCTGGTGGAAACGCAGCAGGCCGACGGTTACATGGTGCTGCGGACGATGGTGCCGCAGAAGAGCTTCGAGGCGGCCGCGACCGCATTCCTGTCCCAGGCCGTCTGCGCGCCGTTCGAATGGCGGCCGCGCCACCAGTTCTGACGGCAAACATGACGGCCTTGACGCCGTTCAGCTCTGGCCGTGCTCGATGACGATCGGCGCCGTCCGCGCGGCGGGAGCCTGGTCCAGGCGCTCGTAGCGGATACCCGTGAACAGGAGGAGCCGGCCCGAAGCCAGGTCATCCCGCTTGCCGATCAGGATCTCAGGACGCCTGGGCAGCCGGTCGCGCCAATTCTGCAATGTCACTATCTCTGCCATGCTCGTCTCCTCACAATTCGAGATGGATGAAAGGCGGTCCCGCTTCACCCTTCCCCGAAAGACACCGCTCCCTCCCCCGGGAACTGCGCCTTTCTGGCCGCTACGGTATCAGACCCAGCCCCGCTCAACCACGAGCCGCAGCAATTTTTGGCAGGTCCGCGAAAAGAATCATTTCCCCCCACCCGCTGCGAAACGGGTTCATTCAGCCGATTCTGGGTAAACCATAGGTTAACGACACCGGCGCTCGGCGCATCGGGCCTTACGAGCGGCCTCGAAACACGGGGGGCGTGGCAAAAGGCGCACACCATCAATTTTGAGGGGAAACGTCTCGGCGTGGGACAGATTCACCTGCCATTAACCGTCCCGGGTTACCGTTCGGTTTACCATGACGGTCCGGGTCTGCCGGGAGCGAGGGCAAGTGCCCGCGTCCGGGCGTCGCCGGAGTTTCTGCCGCTACAGTGTATTGCGTAACGTGAGTGTGGCCGTGACGGACCAGTTTCGAGATCTTGAAAGGCCCTCCGCCATGCGCAGGAAGGATGTCGTGCTGATGGCCACGGTGACGAGCTTCGAGGCCCTGCCACATCCGTCGCGAAGCGAACTCAGGCAGTTCGCCGAACTGTTCGGCCCGCTTTTCAGCCAGTCCAGCCCGGAAGCACGCCGCCAGGCGGTCGCGGCACTGTCGCGCTGCCGCACCGTGCCGCCGACCGTCGTCTTCTTCATCGCCAGCCAGCCGATCGCGACATCCGCGCCCTTCCTCGCCTCCTCGCCCTGCCTCGACGACGAGACGCTGATCGCGATCGCGAGGACGCAAGGGGCCGCGCATGCGCGTGCGATCGTGCGCCGCGAGAACCTTTCACCGCGGGTCATCGATGCGCTGGTGAGCCTGCGGCAGGACCAGCCGGCGACCACCCGCGCCAGCGAAAACGCCAAGGTGGAGGATGCGGCCTCGCCTTCCGCCACGGCCGCCCATGAAGCCGAACGCCGCTGGCGCGAGGAGGAACTGCGCCAGCGCATCAAGGCGCTCGCAGCCCATGTCCACCGCATCCACGACGACCGCCTGGGGCTCAGGACCCTGAGCCCGGTCCAGGAGGCGCTCCTGGTCCGCTTTGCCCGCAGCCGCGACGGCGGCATGTTCGCAAGCGTGCTGGCCGACAGCCTGTCGAGCAGCCGCTGGCTTGCCGAACGCATCCTCCTCGACATTTCCGGCCAGCAGCTGGCGACGACGCTCAAGGCGCTCGCCATGGAGCGGACGGACGCGGTGCGGGTGCTCGAGCGCTTCTATCCCCACCTTGCCGACCCGGCGAACGAGACATCGCGGGTCGAGCTTCTCTGGGACAGCCTGGACGCCGACGAATGCGGCCGCCGCGTCGAAGCCTGGCGTCGCGCCGACGGTTACGCCAACCGCGAGAGCGAGCTTGCCGGTCAGTCGGGACAGGACGCGCCGGAAAACCGCCCGTTACCCCGCCCGCTGCGTTCGCGGACGGTGCTGCGCCAGGCGTAAACGATCGGGCCGGGTCGATGGCCTGACAGATCAGCCAGGATCGACGACGTCGAGCAGACCGTCGATATCGTCCACTTCCACTTCCACCACCCAGAGATCGCCGTCGAAGCGCCGTTCGCGCTCCAGGAGTTCGGAGACGCGGGCAGGCTCCTGCCGGTCCAGGCGCTTCTCGAAGCGGCGGTCGGAAGCGTCCTCGGCATCCTCGAAGACATTCTGCGGTGCCGGCCCGTAAAGCGTTTCCGTGCCGTCGCGGAAGTGCTGGCGGACGAAGACGGCGCCCGCCTCCTCGGCCCCCTTGTGCTCCACGGCGGCAAACCCGCCGGCGGAAAAGACGCGCCGCATCAGGGCGGAAACGAAGATGTCGGAGCGGATACGCATGGGTTATCCCCGGGTAATGGCCGGTCATGGCCGGGAGCGCGCTGGTGGTCCGCCGCCCGGCAGGTGTCAGAGCGCGCCGATCGATCTCAGCTTCTTCAGCACCAGTTCGTTCGGCTCGCCGGTCTCGGGAAGCCGGTAGTGCTTTTCGAAGCGACGGATGGCCGCCTTCGTCTGGCTGCCGGCAACGCCGTCGACGGCGATGTCGGTATAGGCGATGTTCGACAGGCCGCGCTGGATCTGGATCACCAGGTCGCCGGATGCGGGAATGGCGGTGGCCAGTTCGCCGGCGGCGGACGGACGGGCCGGCGCGGAGCGGGCGCCGCTGCGCCCCTCTTCGGCCGCGCGGATCGCCGCGGCGACCGGATCCTCGATCGTCGGGCTAACGTCTTCCCGCGGACGCATGGCCGGGACGGCGACGACGTTCGGCGAAGGCGAGCCTGCGGACACGGGCATCGCCACCGGCGCGGAAGGGGCCGGTGAAGCGGGGGCGGCATCGAGCGGGGCACCCAGGGGGGCACCAAGAGCGGCGAGAAGTTCGGGCGTCGGCTGGCCCGTCTGCGGCAGGCCTTCGGCCTCCTCGAAGAACAGGATGGCGGCCGTCGTCTGCGGGCCGACCAGCCCGTCGTCGGCGCCCTGGTAGAGGCCGCGGCGGATGAGCTGGCGCTGCACCTCGGCGACGAGTTCGCGCGGCGGGACGGAGGTCGCGGCGGGAGACACGGGTTCCGGCGACCGCGAGGTCGTGGCGGCTGCCGGGTCCTCGCGGGCGATGCGGAAGGTCGTCATCTCCTGCGGCGGCACTGGACGGGCCGGACGAAAACCGGCAATGCCGTTCGGATCGTCGGGATCGCGGGTCGCGAGGAAGGGCGCCGGATGGGTATAGGGCTGGTACCAGAGCGCATTGGCGGCGACGAAGCCGAAGACGACCGCAAAACCGGACACGCCGAAGACCAGCCGGGGGTGACGCGCCGCCACCCGCCCGGTTGCCTGGAAGATCCGGGTCAGGACACCTGGTTCCTGGACCTTCTTCTTCCTGTCAGGCGATTTTCGCTTTCGCGGCGTCGTCATTGCGAATGTCCTGTACGTCCTTCATGGTCGATGGGGTGGTATTGCGCAGGCGTGGTGGAAACTCCACCGAAGAGCCTTCTCCCGCTTCGCCCGGGGCTGCAATTCCGCGGCCGTCGGCGGGAAGCGTCACGGTGATCACTGTCCCCTCGCCGGCCGTGCTCCTGATATGCAGCCGTCCGCCGTGCAATGCAACAAGTCCCTTCACCAGCGCGAGGCCGAGCCCGGTTCCCTCGTACTGGCGCGTGATGCCGTCCTGGACCTGCATGAAGGGCCGTCCGAGGAGTTCGAGCTTGTCGGCGGGGATACCGATGCCGGTATCGCTGACGGTGAGCACGAAGTCGCTGCCGGCCTGCGTGGCGTCGATGGTGACGATGCCGCCGTCGCCGGTGAACTTAATGGCGTTGCCGGCCAGGTTGATCAGCACCTGCTTGACGGCGCGGCGGTCGGCGACGACCTCGCCGAGGCCCTTGGCGGTGCGCGCCGTGAGGGTGACGCCCTTGCCCCTTGCCTGCAGGTCGAGCATGGCACGGCAGGATTCCACGACGTCGGCGATGGCGAAGGGCTCGGCCAGCAGTTCGTAATGGCCGGCCTCGATCTTGCTCATGTCGAGCATGGTGTTGACGATCGACAGGAGATGCGCGCCCGACTGGCGGATCAGGCCGACATATTCCTTCTGGCGGTCGGTTTCGAGCCGGCCGAAATATTCGCCGGCCAGCACATCCGAGAAGCCGAGAATGGCGTTGAGCGGCGTGCGCAGCTCATGGCTGACGGCGGCGAGGAAGCGCGACTTCGACTCGTGGGCGGAGCGGGCTTCCGAGATGCGCTCGGCAGCCTCGCGGCGGAGCGCCTCATCAGCGGAAATGTCGCGCAGCTGGGCGAAGACGGCGGCGAGTTCGCCGTCCGCGTGGCGCAGAGCCGTCAGTTCAAGGCCGAGATGGAGGAACTGGCGTCCCTCTGACGCGCTGTAGGGACCCTGGACGCGCACCGCCGCGGAAGCGGACCCGGCACCCTGGCGAAGCGTGTCGAAGGCATGAACGAGGGCGATGCGGTCGGAGACGTGGACGAGTTCGGCGAGGCGCTGACCGCAGGGCTGCTGCAGCGCGGGCGGGAAGCTCTTGCGGTCGCGACCGCCGCATTTCGTCACCACGCCGCGGCTGTCGAGCATGAGCGAGAGGCCCGCGCAGGCATCGAAGACCAGCGTTTCCATGGCATCGGGGGCGGCCACAACAGCCGGCGTGCGGACGCAGGCGAAGGTTGCCGCGACGAGCGCCAGGAAGACGGCGGCGACGAGCGTCGCGCCGACCGGAATGGCGAGAGAGGTGGGCAGGACGAGGGTAAGGACGGCAGGCGCCGCGAGCGCGCAGGCGACCGCACCGAGAACCATCATGCGCAGAAGATACACGTCGCGCACGCGGCTTTCGCGCGGCTGCCCGAGGCCGTCAAGCCAGCGGGCGGCGATCCGGTCGATCTCCGCGACCGCCCCTCCAGCGATGTCTGCAACTGTGCGCACGCAATACCCTGACGCCATTTGATACAGCCCGACCTTACTGCCGGCCGGCTTAAGGAAAGTATAAAACAAGGGGCTCCCGGCCACCCCCCGGGACCCCGATTTCCCGATTTGGAACGCATTCCGCCGAGCAATTCCCGTCGTGGTTAACGGGGCGTAAGCGACGGAATTGGTTGCATTTTTCAGATCACGTTAACGATTGTGGCGACACCGGGCGGCAAAACCCCCGGGAACGCCGCAGCCCGGCCGCCATTATGCTTAACGATGCAGCGCAGGATTTGCGACGAATGCTCCAGGCCGATGTCCGAAGCGGGGAATAGATCGCATTTTAGATAAATTCCTCGAAAATTGTCGGACCCGCGTCAAAGGCCGATTCGCTTCTCGCGGCTAGGTTGGCTTCAAGACCGGGAGCGACCCGGCGGCCCAGGTGTGTTCAAGGGCATTCACGGGCATTTACGGGTGGTGGACAGGAACATGTGGTTCGTTATCAAGACCGGTATGACATTCGCGATGGTGCTGGTGGGCCTTTCCTACTTCAGCGGCCGGCCGGCCGAAGAGGTCGCCGGCAGCCAGCAGATCGAGATGCAGGACGCCGTCTCGGCCGCCGCCCAGGCCTACCAGTATCTCAGCGCCATCTGCATCGAGAAGCCGCAGGTCTGCGAGAAGGGCGCGGAATCGCTGACCGTTCTCGGCCAGCGCGCCAAGGAGGGCGCCCGCGTCGCCTTTGAACTGCTTGACCAGCAGTTCGCCGACGAGACCCCGGCGGTCGCAGCCGTCGCCGATCCCCAGCCGATGCCGGAAAAGCCGCTCACCACTGCTTCCACCCGGCCCGTCGCCGCCCCGACCGATGCCCCGACCGACGCCGCGCCTGCCGCAGGCGTGCCGGTTCCGATGAAGCGCCCGGCCCAGAACTAGCGCAGTACTAGCGCCAAGCTCGGCCATTCGAATTTCCCTCCTTGCGCCGCAAACCAGCCTTCCCGGCTCCGGCGCCGGACTGCCTGCCCAGCTTCAGCCCTTACTGAGCCGTGAGGTTTAACGCCTCACGGCCTTTTTTCTGTTCACCCGGGGACCGATCATCCCTATATGCGTGGCAAGACAAGGATGGAGCATTTCCATGGCGACGCTCGAGCAGATCATCGACGACTTTGCCTTCCTCGACGAGTGGGAGGACCGCTACCGGTATGTCATCGAACTGGGCAAGGCCTTGCCGGAACTGCCGGAAGACAAGCGCACCCCCCAGAACAAGGTCCATGGCTGCGCCAGCCAGGTCTGGCTCGTCAGCCATCCGGAAGACGGCAGCGCCGACCCTGTCCTCACCTTCGAAGGCGATTCCGACGCCCATATCGTACGCGGCCTGGTGGCGATCGTGCTCGCCGTCTATTCCGGCAAGCGCGCATCCGAGATCGCCAGCACCGACGCGATCGAGATCTTCGACCGCATCGGCCTGGTGGAGCATCTGTCTTCGCAGCGCGCCAACGGTCTGCGCTCCATGGTCAATCGCATCCGCGACGAGGCGCGGCTGAAGACGGCCGCCTGACGGTTCACGGCCTGGAGAGCGGCGGACGGTAGCCGTCCGTTCCCCAATGGTGGCTCCTGCGGGGCTGCGAGACCGGCGGCGCGTAATGGCGGGCGAGCGCCTGCAGGGCCGCCCGCAGCATCAGCTTGGCGGAGCGCGCCGGCCACTGCCGCTCCCGCTCCACCGTTTCCAGGCCTTTCTCGAAGCAGCAGACATCCACGGCGACACCGGATAGTTCCGGCCCCATGGCCTCGATGGCGCGCGAGAAGCGCTCGCGGGCGGCAATGGCGCAGTCGGCAAGGTCCGCCTGCCCGCCGGCCTGGCGCTTGCCACGGCTGGAAAGCCGAGGCTCCCAGCGGGCGGTGACGCTCTGACGCAGTTGGGCGCGATGGAAGTCCGACAGGAGCCGCTCGCCGGCTGCCCGCGCCTCTTCCGGGAAGAAGTCCTCGCCGGACCGATCCTTGAGACGGGCGAGCAGCGAGAGCGGCGATTCGGCGAGGTTGCGGCGGACGGGCTGGCGCCGCCCCTCGTATTCCACCGACTGTCCGACCTCGATCCGGTGCTGCCCGGCAAAGCCGTCGTCGGGCAGCATGGCGCGGCGCAGGAAGGGCGCTGCCGCATCGGTCGCCGCCACCCGGCTGCCGCTGCGGGAAAGGAGCCCGTGGCTTTCGGCGCGCGCCACCACGGCGGCGGAAAAGGTTCCGGCATCCTCGCCCAGATGAAGCGTAGCGCCCTCACCGGCGGTCATTTCGCAGGGGCCGCGCAGCAGGCGGCGGAGCAGGCGAAGGAGTTCCCGCCGCTCGGTCTTCGTCCAGTCATTGGTCATGGCCGACCCTCTGGCCGACCCTCATGGCCGGCGACCTCCAGGGTTCCGAAGACGGCGACGACGATCCGCTCCACGGCGGTGATGAAGTCATCGAAGACGGGATCGTCGCGGCGATCCTCGACCACGTGGCAGGCATGGCGGACGGTGGTGCGGTCGCGGCCGAAGGCCTCGCCGATATCGGTCTGCGAGATCCTCAGCGCCACATGACAGACATACATGGCGATCTGCCGGACATGGCAGGCCATCCGGCGCCGGTCGCGGCGGATGAGCACGCGGTCGCCGAACAGCAGGACCATCTCCCCCACCAGTTGGCGGACGATGCGGCAGGTGGTCTTCAGCGGGGCGGAATGAATGGTGTGCGGAGGCCAGCGGACCTCCACCGGCGGCAATGGCGGACCGGCGGCAACGGCGTGGAATTCTCTTTCGGATGACATGACAACTCCCTCGATAGGAATTTATTCATACATCCGTAATCAGAGGCGGGGATATGAAATTTATGCGGCCGCCGGATCCGTCTCTGATTTCAAACGGTATTTTCGTCGCAGCGCGACGCGCATATGTGAATTTCTTCCTCTCTCCATCCCCGCATACCCGCAAAAAGAAAGGGCCAGACGCGAGGCGTCCGGCCCTTTGAAATGCAGTCAGTCGAGCTTCGGCTTACTTGCCGCGCTTGCGGCGCTGTCCGAGGCCCATCTGCTTGGCGAGACGCGAGCGGGCTTCCGCATAGGCGGGTGCCACCATCGGGTAGTCGGCGGGGAGGCCCCACTTCTCCCGGTATTCCTCGGGCGTCATGTTGTAATGGGTCATCAGGTGCCGCTTCAGCGACTTGAACTTCTGTCCGTCCTCGAGGCAGATCAGGTAATCTTCCTCGATAGACTTCTTGATCGGCACGGGCGGCTTCGGCTTTTCCGAAACAACAGCAACCGGCGCCGGGGCCGAGGTGTTGCTGAGGGCCGCGTGAACGTCCGAAATGAGGTGGCTCAATTCGCCCACCGGAACTACGTGATTGCTTACATAGGCCGCGACGATATCTGCCGTCAGTTCGACCAGAAGGCTGTCTGCCTTGGTCGGTGCCACATCAGTCATAGGACGTCTCCTGTCTTTTCTTATTGTTGGAGTGGCGCGTTGTGGAAAGCCGCGCCACATGAAGATTCTCAATGTCGCCAGAGACGAGGCACCCGAAGATGCCCGCTCATCCGCGGCCCGAACCGCAGTAGAGCTTGAACGCACTGCAGAAAGAAGCAACGGAACCCGGCCGGAAAACCTAGCGATTGGGAATGCCTCGTCTCCGCACCGGAGACACGCATCTTTCAAGCAAGCATCACGCTTGGCTGATATTCACGTACCACCAAGTAAACGGAAATTCAAAGAACTAAGTTCAGTCTTGGGGAAGTTTTTCCGATTTTACCACAAGTCGAGCGGACCCTGTGAACTTTTGTCACATGCAGACTGCGACAATTTTCCCCTGAATCTTGTGGCGCTAAACCTTTTCTTCGTCTTTTCGCATGTCGTCCTGAACCGAGATATCCGATAGCGGATAACCGGTGTCATGCGCGGCCTTGGCAAGAAGATGCGCCGAGACGGGGGCCGTGAGCACGAAGAAGAAGAAGCCGGCCAGCGAACGCGCCAGAATGGCGATGTCGGCGGCATGTATCCCGACCGCGATCAGCATCAGCGCCGAACCGACGGTGCCGGCCTTGGAGGCCGCATGCATGCGCGAGTAGAGATCGGGAAAGCGGTTGATGCCGAGGGCCGCCGCAAGGACGAAGATGGCGCCGACGAAGATCAGCGCGGCGGTGACGAGCGCGAGCAGGATTTCCATCACGGCGTCTCCTTCTTTGCCGGCTTTGCCGGCCTTGCGGGCTTGACGGGCTTGACGGCCTTGGCTGTCTTGGCTGGCTGGACAGGCTCGGCGGGCGTGGCCGTTGTGGCAGGCTTCACAGTCCTGGCGGGCTTTGCGGCCGCCTCCGGCTTCCTGCCCTTGCGCGCGCCCTCCGCTGCCGCCGTCTCGGCGACGACCGCAGCCTTGCCGGCGGCCTTGGCCTTGGCGATCTTCACCTTGGCGGCACTCGCCTTCGTCTGGTCGGCCTTGCGCAGCACGGGTTTGGCGGGTGCCGGCTCTGCGGCAGGCGCGGGAGCCAGCGGGGCGGGCTCAGCCAAGGTCGCCTGCGGCAAGGGTTGGGGCAGCGATCGGGGACGGGGGTCGGGCGGCGAGCCGTCCTCCCCTCCCCGCAGCTTGCGCGACAGGATGAAGCGGGCGAAGGCGACGGTCGCGAGGAAGCCGACGAGACCGAGCGAAATGGCGATGTCGATATAGAGCGTGTAGCCGGTGCGGATGGCGATCAGCGCGATGAAGCCCATGACGATGCCGACCAGCATGTCGAGGGCGATGACCCGGTCCGGCAGCGTAGGCCCCTTGATGACGCGCCACGCGGTGAGCAGGAAGGAAATCCCGAGAACGATAAGGCCGGCATGGACGGCGAACTGGGTGATGGACTGGCCCGTCATCGGCGGAAGGTCTCCAGTATCTTGCGTTCGAAGCCGTCGGCGATGTCGCGACGCGTGGCTTCCGAATCGGCGCAGTCGATCGCATGGACATAGAGCGTCTTGCGGTCGGCGGAGACGTCGACGGACAGCGTGCCGGGGGTCAGCGTGATCAGGTTGGCGAGGAGGGTGATCTCGAAGTCGCGCGTCACCGTCAGCGGAAAGGCGAAGATGCCCGGCTTCAGCTCCAGCCGCGGGCTGAACACCATGACGGCGACCTTGTAGGCCGAAAGCGCCAGTTCCTTGAGGAAGAGGACGAGGAGCGAGAGGCCGGAGCGGACACGCTTCCAGTAGTCCTTCTCCTTCATCTCTCCCCGCACGATCCACAGCGCGGCGGCCGACAGGAAGAAGCCGAAGACGAGGTTGAGCACGGTGGCGCTGCCGGTGACGGCGACCCACACGAAGGCGAAGAGCAGGTTGAGGGCAAAGATCGTCATTCAGCACCTCCCGCCGGGAAGACCGACTCGATGTAGGCGGCCGGATCGGCGAGGCCTGCAGCCGCGCCCTGGGTGAGGCTCACCGGGACCTCCGGAAAGACGCCGAAGAAGAACAGCAGGGCGACGAGGCCGGCAAGCGGCGCCGTTCGCTGCCAGACCCCCGGCGAGGACGGAACCTCGAGCGCGCCCTCCACGGGGCGCGGACGCCAGAAGGCGAGCAGGAAGACGCGACCCAGCGCGAGCGTCAGCAGGAAGGCGGAGACGAGGATCGCCGCCGAGAGCCACCAGGCGCCGATGTCGAGCGCGGCCTTCAGGAGCACGATCTTCGGCCACAGGCCCGAGAAGGGCGGAAGGCCGGCGGCCGCGAAGAAGACGACGAAGGCGGCGGCGGCGAGCCAGGGCGCCTGGCGATAGATGCCGCCCAGCGTCTGCAGCGACCAGGAACCGCCGACCCGGGCCGCCTCCCCGACGAGAAGATAGAGCGCCGTCATCGCGATGATCGAGTGCAGGGCGTAGAGGATCGCGCCGCCGGTGCCGGCCGTGCCGCCGATGGCGATCCCGGCCATGACATTGCCGATGCCGGCGATGACGGCAAAGCCCGCCATGCGCCTCAGGTCGTTCTGGGCGAGCGCGCCCACCGCCCCGACGATCATCGTCAGCGCGGCCGAGACGGCGATGACGAGGCTGAGTTCCTCGCGCTGCAGCGGGAACAGCATGACCATGACGCGGATCATCGCGTAGACGCCGACCTTGGTGAGAAGGCCGCCGAAGAGCGCCGCCACGACGATGCGGGGGGTGTGATAGGAGGCCGGCAGCCAGAAATTCACCGGGAAGGCCGCCGCCTTCATGGCGAAGGCGAGGATGAACAGCGCGCTCAGCGTGACCAGCGGCGCCGTGCCGGCGTGGGCGCCGGCCTGGCGGGCGATATCGGCCATGTTGAGCGTGCCGAAGATCGCGTAGAGATAGCCGACCGAGATCAGGAAGAGCGTGGTCGCCATCAGGTTGAGGATCGCGTATTTCAGCGCGCCGTCGATCTGCCGGCGTTCCGAACCGAGGATCAAAAGGCCGAAGGACGAGATCAGCAGGATCTCGAACCAGACATAGAGGTTGAAGATGTCGCCGGTCAGGAAGGCGCCGGTGACGCCGGCCATCAGCATCATCAGCAGCGGGAAGAACCCGTAGCGGCGGCCCGTCGAATCGATGTCGCGCAGCGCGTATATGCCGGCCGCGAGCGCCACCAGCGCCGAGACGAAGGCCATCAGCGCGCCCAGAAGATCGGCGGTGAAGGAGATGCCGAAGGGCGGCAGCCAGCGGCCGGCCGTCATGGTGAAGGGCCCGTGATGGGCGACGCGCCAGAGCAGCATGGCGTCCAGCAGGACGAGGGCGACCAGGCCCGGAATGGCGATCCAGCCATGCAGGTTCACCCTGTGGCGCACCATGACCAGGATGGCGCCAAGCCCGATCATCAGGCCCATGGGGGCGATGACCAGCCAGTCGGCAAGCGGCGTCGGCGCCATGATGAGCGCGGCGGAAAGATCAATCGGGGCAGTCGTCGGGGCAGCCATCGCGTCAGCCTATCCTGTCAGTAACCGAGCGGCGGGAGCGGCTCGTTCTCCGGTTCGGCAAGCCGCATCTCGTCGGTATTGTCGGTGCCAAGCTCCTGGTAGCCGCGATAGGTGAGCACGAGCAGGAAGCAGAAGAAGGAGAAGGAGATGACGATGGCCGTCAGGATCAGCGCCTGCGGCAACGGGTTCGCCGTCGTCATCGGCAGGACGTCGGTCCCCGGCAGGATGATCGGCGGCACTTCCCGGGTGATCCGGCCGGCTGTGAAGAGAAGAAGGTTCACCGCGTTGCCGAAGATGGCGATGCCAAGCAGGATGCGGACGCTGTACTTGGACTGCATGAGGTAGATGGCGGCGGAGAAGAAGACGCCGATCAGGATCGCAAAGATCGCTTCCATCAGTCGGTCTCCCTTTCCTCGAGCGCGAGCGCGATCGACGAGATGGCGCCCACGACCACGAAATAGACCCCGACGTCGAAGGAGATGACGGTGGCGAGCGGAACCTCCACGCCGAACAGGCTCGGATAGATCCAGAGGCCCGTCATGAAGGGCATGTCGACGAAGAGCGACAGGAAGCCGGAGAGCGTCGCGATCAGCAGTCCGAAGCCGGCGAGCGCCAGCGGGTGGAAGTAGATCGCCCGCCGCACAGCCGACACACCGTAGGCGATGCCGTAGATGGCGAGCGCTGAGGCCGCGATCAGTCCGCCGATGAAGCCGCCGCCCGGCTCGTTATGGCCGCGCAGGAGCACGAAGATGGAGAAGACCAGCATCAGGGCGGTGATCGGCGGCGCGACGGTGCGCAGGATGATCGTGTTCATGGACGTTCCCCCTCCCCGGCGGTTCCGGTGGCCGTGCCCGTCGTATCCGGAAGGGTGTTGCGCACCCGCACGCGGATGAGCGCCAGGACGGCAAGGCCGGTGATCATCACGACGGAGATTTCGCCGAGCGTATCGGTGCCGCGGAAATCGACGATGATGACGTTAACGACATTGGCGCCGTGGGCGATGATCTTGGAATAGGCGTTGAAGAATTCGGTGAGCGCGGTGTTGAACGGCAGCTGCGTCACCTTGATCAGCAGCAGCGTGAAGCCGAGGCCGCAGGCGATGGCGATCACCGCGTCGAGGAGCATCTGCCAGAAGGGGCGATGATCGCGCGGCGAAAGCCTTAGCCTCGTCATGACCAGCGCGAGGATGACGACCGACAGGGTCTCCACCATGAACTGGGTGAAGGAGAGGTCGGCCGCCCCGAAGAGCAGGAAGATGACGGCGACCGCAAAGCCCTGAATGCCGAGCGAGACGATCGCGGTCAGGCGATCGCTGGCGCGCAGCACCGCAAAGACACCGACCAGAGCCAGTATGAAGAAGGTCCATTCCTGGAAGAGGACGCCGGTCGGCCATGCGGGCATGTCCGGCAGTTCGCCGTAGACGATGGCAGGCACCAGCAGGGCTGCCGCCACGAGGATGAAGCTGACGGTGATGTAGATCTCGAGCCGGCCGGGCTGGATGACGCGGGTGATCGCGACGGAAACGCGGACGATGCCGGAGACGACGTGGTCGAAGCCGCGATCCGGGCCGCTGCCGATGGCGGCGAGCAGGCGCACCATCATGTCGCGGGCGAGATCGAGCTTGCGGTAGATGAGGATGCCGAGCACGACGGTGACGACCGACAGCAGGAGCGGCACGCCGAAATGCGGGATCGTCGAGATCTCGACCATGCGCGGCTCGCCGGCGACGGCGCTTGCCATGGGGGTCGAGATGAAGCGGTGGGCGACGCCGGACAGGATGCCGCCGAGAAGGCCGAGGGCTGCGAGCAGCGCCGGGCCGATCCACATGAGGAGCGGTCCCTCATGCGCATGCTTCGGCGTTTCCACATGCGGCCCGAGGAAGGGCTTCAGCGCCACGGCGAAGGCGACCGCGAACATCAGGGCATTGGCGGCAATCGCCACCAGCGTGAATACGATCGAGCGGATGTCGCCATGGGCGAGCGCGTAGTAGATCTCCTCCTTGGCGAGGAAGCCGATAAAGAGCGGCACGCCGCCCATCGACAGCGCTGCGAGAAGGGCCGCCGCGAAGGTGATCGGCATTGCGTTCCTCAGCCCGCCGAGCTTCGTCACGTCACGGGTGCCCGCTTCGTGGTCTACGAGGCCCGCCACCATGAAGAGGGCGCCCTTGAAGAGGGAGTGGGCCACGAGATAGAGGACCGCCGCCTCCACCGCATGCGGAGTGTCGAAGCCCGTCAGCATGACGAGCAGGCCGAGCGAGGCCATGGTCGTATAGGCGAGCATCAGCTTGAGGTCGGTCTGGCGGATCGCCAGCAGCGTGCCCGCGACCAGCGTGACCCCGCCGAAGAAGGGCAGCAGGATTTCCCAGGCGGCCGTGCCACCCATGACCGGGTTCAGCCGCATCAGGAGATAGACGCCGGCCTTCACCATGGTGGCGGAGTGCAGGTATGCGGAAACCGGGGTCGGGGCTTCCATGGCGTTCGGAAGCCAGAAGTGGAAAGGGAACTGCGCCGACTTGGTGAAGGCGCCGCCGAGCAGGAGAAGCAGGGCCGCCAGGTAGAACGGGCTGTTGCGCAGGGTATCGTCGACGTTGACGAGAAGCGACAGCTGGGTGACGCCCGTCATGTTCCACAGGAAGATCAGGCCGGCGAGCAGCGACAGGCCGCCGATCCCGGTGACCACCAGCGCCTGCAGCGCGGCGCGGCGCGCCGCTTCCCGCTCGTGATCGAAGCCGATCAGCAGGAAGGAGGTGAGCGAGGTCAGCTCCCAGTAGACGAAGAGCATCAGGAAGCTGTCGGAAACGACCAGCCCGAGCATCGCGCCCATGAACAGAAGAATGAAGCAGAGGAAGCGGCCCTGCTGCGGATGACCCTTCATGTAGCCGCCGGAATAGAGCACGATCAGCGTGCCGATGCCGGTGATCAGTAGCGCGAAGGTGAGCGACAGGCCGTCGAGGAACCAGGAGAAGGAGAGATTGAGGCTGGGAACCCAGGCATAGCCGCCGGTGACGACGCCGCCATCGGCTATCTCGGGCAGGTATGTCAGGAAGTGGAGGAAGGCGAAGAAGGGCGCCAGCGCGAGCACCCAGGATGCCGTGTGACCCAGCCTGCCCACCGCAGCCGGCGCGAGAATGGCGGCCATGAATGGCAGCAGCAGACAAAAGAACGTCAATGCCGTCGGATCGGCCATTTCGTCTCCCGTTATTCGCGGATCGCCCCCAGCGGACGTAAGCCTTAACCCCCTTAGGACAAAGAATCCCCTGTCTCAAGACATTAACGGCATACCCACAGTTAGTTGAGGCTTTTACCAACGGTCGATGCAACCTATCTTTAGTCGAAGAAAGGTGCACCCCATGACAGAGACGACGACACCGCGGATGAACAAGACCGAGGCCGAGTGGCGCGAGCAGCTGACCCCGGAGCAATACCGGATCCTGCGCGAGCACGGCACCGAGCGGCCGTTTACCGGGCCCTACTGGGACAGTACCGAGAAGGGCCTCTACCGCTGCGCGGCCTGCGACGAACCGCTCTTCGTGTCCGATACGAAGTTCGACGCCGGCTGCGGCTGGCCGAGCTATTTCGAGCAGGTGAAGCCGGGCGCCGTGACGGAGCATCGCGACGTTTCCTACGGAATGGTGCGCACGGAGGTGCGTTGCGCCAATTGCGGCGGCCATCTCGGCCACGTCTTCCCGGACGGCCCGCCGCCGACCGGGCTGCGCTACTGCATCAACGGCCACTCGATGGTGTTCGAGCCGATTGAGTAACAGGCGCATTTTCCGGGGCCCGCGATGGCACATTGCGGGCCGACCGGCGTTAGAGGCGATGTCCAGGGAAGGATATGCCGATGACGCAGGAGCTTTACATCGTCGCCACCACGCTGACGCTCTACGCGATCGCGGTGGCGAGCCCCGGCCCCAACTTCGCGCTGGTGTCGCGGCTCGCGATCTCCGGCTCCCGCCGGGCGGCGACGTCGGCAACCTTCGGGCTCGCGCTGGCGGCCACCTTCTATGCCGTGCTGACGATGACCGGGCTTGCGCTCGTCCTGTCGCAGATCGGCTGGCTCGCCACCCTCATCCAGATCGCCGGCGGCTGCTACCTCGTCTATCTCGGCCTGAAGGCCTGGTTCGCCGAGACACCGCTTGCCGCCGGGAACGGGGATCCGGTCTCGCCCGGCGCGGAAATGGCGCGGGGATTCCGCATGGGGATCATCGTCAACCTGTCGAACCCCAAGGTGATCACCTTCTTCGTCAGCCTCTACGCGGTGACCGTCCCGCCGGACACGGCGCTCTGGGCGAAGCTCGCAATCCTTGCGGGCGGCTTCATGCTCGAGCTCCTCTGGTACGGGATGGTGATCCTTCTCCTGTCGACGGCGCCCGCGAGGCGCGGCTATCAGCGCTTCGGCCGCTGGATCGAGCGGTTGATCGGGACGGCGCTGGCCGCCTTCGGCGTGCGGCTGGTGGCGGAGAAGCTCTGAACCGCGCGAGACCGCCGGAAAATCCCCCGTCATTTAAGGGGTATTTCCGTGACCTCCTTGGAAGACCCGCGAGATCAGCCGCGCGCCTCCTCCCAGTGCGGATAGGTGACGTAGGCGGTGACGGCCCCCTCCTCCAGCGAGCGGATGGTGATCGCCTCCCCCTTCGGCATGTAGACGACCTCGCCGGGGCCGGCTTCCAGCGACACGCTCGGGGTCGAGACCGCGAGGCGGCCTTCCAGGACGATCATGGTGTCGTCCACCGCCATCGTCTCCTCCAGCGTCTGGAACGGGCCATAGCGGCCGAAGCCGATGGTGACGGGGCCGCCATGGCGCTGGTCGACCATGTTGGCGACGAAGATGTCGGCCTCCTGTCCCGGCGAACGTCGGAACGGCGCATCGGCGACTGCGAACTTCTGCAATTCCATCGGTATCTCCCAAAGTCGACAAGCAAGACCTGCCAAACGTCGCAGACGGGCGGAAGTTCATCCGCACCGTCAGGAAGGCGCGAAGATCACAACCAGCCGGTCTTCCTGAAGCTGTAATAGAGTAGCCCGCAGAGAACGGCGATGACGGCGAGCACGACATAGTAGCCGTAGGGGCTCCCCACGCCCGGCATGTTGGCGAAGTTCATGCCGTAGATGCCGGCGATCGCGGTCGGCACGGCGAGGATCGCCGCCCAGGCGGCGAGCTGGCGGGTGATCACGCCCTGCCGCTGCTGTTCCAGGAGGTTGGAGGTCTCGAAGACGGAGGTGATGACTTCCCGCAGCCCGCCGACCATTCCCGCCACCCGGCTGACGTGATCGTGCACGTCGCGGAAATAGGGCCTGGCGTTCACGTCGATGCAGGGAAGATCGAGATTGACGAGCTTGCTGGTGACGTCCGACATCGGCCCCAGGATGCGCCCGAAGAGGATCAGCTGCCGCCGCAGCCGGAACAGCCGGCGGATCTGCTCGCGCTCCAGGAAGGAGGCCAGCATGTGCTTTTCCATCTTCAGCACCCTGTCCTCGACCTCCTGCACGACTGGAAGGTAGCCGTCGACGATAAAATCGAGGATGGCGTGAAGGACGTAGTCCGGGCCCTGGGCGAGAAGGGTCGGCGAGGATTCAAGCTGGGAGCGCAGTTCGGTATGGTCGCGCACCGACCCGTGCCTCACGGTGATGATGTGCTTTCGCCCGACGAAGATCGCCGTTTCCCCGTAGCGGATCTTGTCGCGTTCGAGATGGGCGGTCTTGGCGATGACGAACAGCTGGTCGCCATAGACCTCGACCTTCGGCACCTGGTGGGCCTTAAGCGCGTCCTCGACTGCCAGCGGGTGCAGCCCGTAGGTCTTCGCCAGCCCCTCGATCTCGTTCGCAACCGGCTCCAGCAGGCCGATCCAGACGAAATCGTTCGTATCCAGTTCAGGGGGAGGACGGTCGGCCGTAACGGGCTCGCCGCGCCGTCCATTGCGGTACACGAACGAGGCGATGACAGGCATGATGATCCTTTCAGGCGGAACGACCGAGCGGGAAGATAGGACAGGCGCGCGCCCTTCCAAGCCCACCCGCCGTCACCTGCGGCGGCGCGACCGCCGTCCTGCGATTTGGGCTGGGCATCGCATGAGAGAAGCCTTAACTTCGCCCGCGCAAGAGACGAGCCACACCCGCAGGGAGCAAGATGTCCAACGTCGTCCAGTTCAAGAAACCGCCGCAGCCGCAGGAGCCGAAAAAGCCCAATCCCGGGCTGCGCAAGCTCGTCACGGCGATCGCCGTCATCGCCGCGTTCGCCCTTGCCTGGGCCTATTTCCAGTATGCGGGCGGTGGCGCTGCGCCGCTCTAGAGCTTGAGTTCCAGGCAGGTGAGGTCGAGCCAGCGGCCGAACTTGGTGCCGACTTCGGAAAACGTCCCGACATTGCGGAAGCCGAGGCTCTCGTGCAGCCGGATCGAGGCGGCATTGCCGGCCTCGACGCAGGCGATCATCACGTGAACGCCGCGCTCGCCGGCAACCCGGATCAGCGCCCGCATCATGTCGCGGCCGAGCCCGGCGCCGCGATGGTCCGGGTGCACGTAGACGGAATGCTCGACGGTATGGCGGAAGCCGTCGAAGGCGCGCCAGTCGCCGTAGGAAACGTAGCCGGCCACCTCACCGTCCAGATCGGCGACAAGGACCGGGAAATTGCGCGCCCCGCGGGCCTCGAACCAGGCCCGACGATTGGCGAGGTCCACCTGGGTGTCGTTCCAGATCGCCGTCGTGTTGGCCACCGCGTCGTTGTAGATTTCCAGAATGGCGGGAAGATCGGCCTCGGTCGCGTCGCGGATGATGGGGGCGGATGTCATGGGAGCACTCGTCTCTTGCGGGATCGCCTGTGGCGGGATCGTCCGATGCCGGATCGTCCCTTTTGATTACCGGGCACGGGCACGGCTGTCCATTGCCGGCGCGGCGGCCGACGAGAGGCGGAAGCGGACCGGGGTGGTCACCGGAGTGGCGCCTAGAAGCCCGTACCGGACAGGCTGAAGCTGGTGAGGACGGCGCCATAGTGCACCGCTGAGGCGGCGACGACGAAGGCGTGCCAGATGGCGTTCTGGAAGCGCAGCCGCTCCCAGACATGGAAGACGACGCCGAGCGAATAGATGATGCCGCCTGCGACGATCAGCCAGACGGTGACGGCCGGCAGGTAGCTGGAGATCGGCACCGCGACGATGACGCCGCTCCAGCCCATGGCGAGGTAAAGGAGGATCGCCAGCCGGTCGTAGCGGCCGGGGAAGAGGCATTTCAGGGTAATGCCGCCGATCGCCGTCGCCCAGATCGCGACGAGCATGAAGAGGATCAGCGGGTCATGGACGCCCCGCTCGAGGAAGGGGGTGTAGGTGGCGGCGATCAGCACGAAGATCGCCGAATGGTCGAGGCGGCGCAGCACCCACTTGGTGCGCGTATGCGGCCAGATATTGTAGGTGAACGAGATCGACAGGCAGAGAAGCAGGCCGAGGCCGTAGACCCAGGCGGCGGCGATCTCGCCGAGGCTCGCCCACAGGGTGGCGTAGAAAATCAGCGCCGTGACGCCGATCAGCGCCAGCACGATCCCGATGCCGTGGACAATCCCGTCGGCAACGATCTCGTGGAAATCATACTTCCTTCCGAAGTTGAAGAACTCGGTCATGCAATCCTCGCGGCACCAGTGCGACCAAGATGATCGCTCCTTCGCCGCGAGGCAAGAGGCTGTTGATTCAAAAAGAATTTCAACCTGTCAAAGAGCGGCCGCGCAGGTCTTGCAGAAGGGCGTGTGCGGCACGGCGTCGAGGCGCTCCGCGGAGATCGGCCCGCCGCACCTGACGCAGGTCCCGAAGGTGCCGGCGGAGATGCGCTCCAGTGCCGCGTCGATGGCGGCGAGTTCCTTCTGACCGGCCTCGCCCAGTTCCTCCAGGACCTCGTCATTGTTGCGCTCCAGCGCGCGGTCGTCGTCGTCGGGATTGCGCGGCTGCTCGAAATCCTCCTCGATCCTGTGCAGGCGTTTATTCAGTTCGCGCTGCCGCTCGGTGAGAATGGCCCTGTACCTTGCGATGTCCATCGGTCGAAATCCTTGTCTTGTTCCTGCGTTTCGGATTCAGCGGTCCACGAGCACCGAGCACTGGGCGTGGCGCACCACGCGGTCGGCCGTGGCGCCGAGGAAGTAGTTGGAGAGATCAGGGCGGTGCGAGGCGAGGACGATCAGGTCTGCCCCGTGATCGGCCGCGGCGTCGAGAAGCTGGCGCGCGGGCGGTCCCTGGCGTACTTCCACCTCTGCGTCGAGGCCGTGCCTGCGGCGCAGCGCCTCCAGCGTCTCGCCCGCCTCGCGCCGGGCATCGAGCGGAATGCTGGGCGGGACCTCGGCAATGATGTAGCCGGGCAGGTCCTCCACGACGCTGACCAGCACGATCCGCCCTCCCTCCCGCAGCAGTTCCATGGCGCGCGGAACGATCCGGTCCGCCTTCTCGATGGCTCCGACGTCGACCGCGACGATGATGGTGCTGTACATGACGGACTCTCCCTGAGCGTGCCGCTCATGCGGCCCTGCCATTCCTTCGCGTTTTGCGGCATCCCGCATTGATCCCGATCAACGCCGCGGCGACGATCGTCAATGATTTCTGAACGACGCGTCTACGATTGGTGCTCTTTATTGAACGGCATACACTCGCCATAATTGGGAAAGACAATCGCATGCAGGAGACTTCCCATGACCGAAGGCACGCCCTTTGCCCTTACCACGCCCGCCTTCGTCGACCATGTGGACCTGGTCGTCGGTGATCTTCCGCGCATGTCTTCATTCTACCAGCACGTCGTCGGGCTCTCGGTCCTGGAAGAGGAACCCGGCCGCGCGGTGCTTGGCGTTTCCGGACGCCCGCTCCTCACGCTGACGGAACGCCGCGACGCGACGCCCGCGCCGAAGACGGCAGCCGGGCTGTTCCACATCGCCTTCCTGGTGCCGAGCCGCGCGGACCTTGCCCATTGGCTCGCCCATGCGGCCGAGCTGAACCTTCGCCTCGAAGGGGCATCCGACCACCTCGTCAGCGAGGCGCTCTATGTGTCCGATCCGGAGGGCAACGGGATCGAGATCTACCGCGACCGCCAGCCGGAGGACTGGGACTATCACGACGACGGCATGGTAGAGATGGCGACGGAGCGGCTGGACCTGAAGGACCTTCTCTCCGAGGCTCCGGAAAGGCCGTTTACGGGAATGGCGGCCGGAACGGCGATCGGCCACATCCACCTCCAGGTGGGTGACGTCGCGGAAGCGGAGGGCTTCTACCGCGACATTCTCGGCATGACGGTGATGGCGCATTATCCCGGCGCAAGCTTCATGGCGACCGGCGGCTATCATCATCACGTCGCCGCCAATGTCTGGAACAGCCGCAGGGCGGAGCCCCGGCACGGGACCATGAGGGGGCTTTCCGGCTACCGCCTGCACTATAACGATGCGGCGAAGCTGGAGGCCACGCTCGCGGCGCTCGGGCAGAGCCAGATTCCGGTGCGCCAGACGGCGTCCGGCTTCGCGATCAGCGACCCGTGGAACATCGGCATCACGCTTTCGACATGAGGTCCGGAACCGGTGCTGCCGCCGTGCGTTGACGGCGCGCACCGGGGACCCGACAAATGGCGACGTCAGACACCAGCAACGGCCGCAAGCCGAAGAGAACAGCCGCAGACCTCGCCGTCGCGAAGACCGAGACCGCGAGGATCGAGGACGAGGCGGATCCGACCGAATTCTCCTCGCTCGGGCGGGCGGCACTGGAAGTGGCCGCCAGCTGGGCCGTCATCGGCATTTTCTGCCTGCTCGGCGTCGCGGTCATCTCCTACATGAAGCTGTTGCTGATCCCGATCACGCTGGCGATGGTCGTGGGCATCATCCTCGGCATGGCCGCCGAACGGCTGGGGGAACTCGGCGTGCCGCGCTTCGGCATCGCGCTTACCCTCTCCTCGGCGGTGGCCGGAACGCTCCTTCTCATCGCATACGCGCTTGCCGAGCCCATCGCCTTCTTCATCAACAGCGGCCCGGACCTTGCCCGGCAGACGATCGACCGCATCCTGCCCTACCTCGAACGCATCGAATGGCTGAACATCAGCGCCGCGACCTTCGAGACCGGCCCGATGTCGATGGAAAAGCTCCTGGAAAACAGCAGCAGCGTGCTGGCCATCCTCAGCGCCAGCCTGGCGCCCGCCATCGTCCAGGCACTGATCTTCTTTGCGGCTCTCCTGCTCTTCCTCTACGGCCGGGCCCGCCTGCGCCGGACCGTCATCATGGCCTTCCCGCAACGCCGCCAGAGGCTGGTGGCGATCCGCGTCCTCAACTCGATGGAAGAAGTGCTCGGCTATTACTTCGCCACGGCCTCGATGCTCTATCTCGGGCTCGGCGTGTCGATGACCGTCATCGCCTATCTCGGCGGGCTTGCGGCGCCGGTGATGTGGGGGCTCTTCGCCTTCATCTCGAGCTTCATCCCCTATCTCGGCATCACGCTGATGACCTTCGCGATCGCGCTCGGCGGCGTGCTGACCCACGACACACTGTTCCTCGGGCTCGCGCCGGCCGTCGTCTTCTTCCTCGTCCACCTGATCATGGAGAACCTGATCTTCCCGGCCGTCATGGGGCGCCAGTGGGAGATCAACCCCTTCCTGGTGTTCATCGCCATCCTCTTCTGGACCTGGCTCTGGGGTGCGGTCGGCGCCATGCTCGCGCTGCCGCTGTCACTGATCGCCATGACCATCGCCCACGAACTCTTCCCGGACCGCAAGACCGTGCCCCACCTGCCGGGGTGAGGCACGGAGCGAAAGCGAAGGACGCGACCGGAGGGCATCCCTGCGGGTCTACAGCTCTCAACGAGGCCCGTGCTCTAAGGACCCGATATCTGGTCCTTGAACTCGATATCCAGGCCTGATCCCCGATATCGAGCAACAAGCTGGCATCGTCCGACGAAGCCCATGCTTGCTGCAACGTCCTCCCCCACTGCCCCTGAAGTCAGCTAAGTCTCGGGCGCCGCCTTGCCCCGCGGCGGCGGGGCGCCTATCTCTGGGGCTCTTCCCTCTCAGCAAAATCCGGAGCGCCTCCTTGGTTTCCCGCAAGCCCCTCTTCCACAATCTCCCCTCCCCGCCCGTCGCCAAGAAGAAGCCGGTCGGCGATACGCGCCACGGGATCGCCCGCACCGACGACTATGCCTGGATGCGGGCGGAGAACTGGCAGGCGATGTTCAAGGATCCGAGCCTGCTGGACCCGGAACTGCGCGCCCACCTGGAGGCCGAGAACGCCTACATGGAAGCGGCCATGGCCGACACCAAGGACCTCCAGAAGACGCTCTTTGCCGAGATGAAGGGCCGCATCAAGGAGGATGATTCCTCCGTGCCGATGAAGGACGGCCCCTTCGCCTACGGCACCGCCTACGTGACCGGCGGCGAGCAGCCGCGCTATTTCCGCATTCCGCGCGACGCGGACCACAGGGACGAGAGCCAGCGCAAGCTCCTCCTCGACGGCGACCGGGAGGCTGCCGGCAAGGACTATTTCCGCCTCGCGGGGCTCGACCACAGCACCGACCACCGGTTCGGCATCTGGGGCTATGACGACAAGGGATCGGAATATTTCACGCTTCGCATCCGCGACCTGGAAACGGGCGAGGACCTTGCGGACGTGATCGAGAACACCGGCGGCGGCGGCGCCTGGGCGCCCGACGGGAAGAGCTTCTTCTATACGCTGCAGGACGAGAACCACCGGCCCTCGAAGGTCTTCCACCACATCGTGGGACAGCCGCAATCGCAGGACCGCCTCGTCTACGAGGAGAAGGACCCGGGCTTCTTCATGGGGGTCGGCGGCTCGCTGCTGGACGACTTCATCTATATCGACGTGCACGACCACGAGACATCGGAATACCGGCTCATCCCCACCGGCGACCTTTCCGCCGAACCGGTCGTGGTGGCCGAACGGGTCGAAGGGATCGAATATTCGATGACGGAGGGCGGCGACGTCTTCTACATCCTCACCAATGACGGCGGCGCCAAGGATTTCAAGATCATGGAGGCGCCGGTTCATGCACCGGGCAAGGAGAACTGGCGCGAGGTCGTCGCCCATGAACCCGGCCGGCTGATCCTGTCGCACATGGCCTATGCCCGCCACCTCGTCTGGCTGCAGCGCAAGGACGGCCTGCCGCAGATCGTCGTCCGCGACCGCAGGACGGGGGAGGAGCACGCCATCGCCTTCGATGAGGAGGCCTATTCGCTCGGGCTGCAGGGCGCGGCGGAATACGAGACGGACGTGATCCGTTTCTCCTATTCCTCCATGACCACGCCGAGCCAGCTCTTCGACTACAACATGGCGACGCGCGAGCGGGTGCTCCTGAAGACGCAGGAAGTGCCGTCCGGCCACAACCCCGACGACTACGTGACCCGCCGGGTGA
Source organism: Pseudorhizobium sp. NPDC055634 (assembly GCF_053618655.1). NCBI lineage: Bacteria > Pseudomonadati > Pseudomonadota > Alphaproteobacteria > Hyphomicrobiales > Rhizobiaceae > Pseudorhizobium > Pseudorhizobium sp. NPDC055634. The sequence continues at coordinate 195,740 of NZ_JBSHHW010000005.1, forward strand.
TGGCGCCGGCGCATGACGGCGAACTGGTGCCGGTCTCGCTTCTCTACCGCGGGGACACGCCGCTCGACGGCACGGCACCCTGCCTGCTCTACGGCTACGGCGCCTATGGCATCACCATCCCGGCAAGCTTCTCCACCAATGCGCTGTCGCTCGCCGACCGCGGCTTCGTCTATGCGATCGCCCATATCCGCGGCGGCAAGGACAAGGGCTTCACCTGGTACGAAGACGGCAAGATGGAGAAGAAGGAGAACACCTTCCGGGACTTCATCTCGGCCGCCGACCATCTGGTGAACGAGGGCTTCACCTCCTACGAGAACATCATCGCCGAAGGTGGGTCCGCCGGCGGCATGCTGATGGGGGCGATCGCCAACATGGCGCCGGAGAAGTTCGCCGGCATCATCGCCGCCGTGCCCTTCGTCGACGTCCTCAACACCATGCTCGACGACACCCTGCCGCTGACGCCGCCGGAATGGCCGGAATGGGGCAATCCGATCGATTCGGAAGAGGAATACCGCTGGATCGCCGCCTATTCGCCCTATGACAATGTCGCGGCCCTGCCCTACCCGCCGATCCTGGCGATTTCCGGCCTGACCGATCCGCGCGTCACCTACTGGGAGCCGACGAAGTGGATCGCCAAGCTGCGCGAGAAAGCGCCCGAGGCCGGTCCCTATCTCCTGAAGACCAACATGGCGGCCGGGCACGGCGGCAAGTCGGGGCGGTTCCAGCGGCTCGAGGAGATCGCCTTCGAATACGCCTTCGCCATCAAGGTGGCGGGGAAGATGTAGGCCAAAGGGGGGCGCAGATCGCCCCCCTTCCTTTTTAGAGGTAAATGCTCGCTCCCGGAATTCGGACGAGACGGCGCAAATCACCCGCGTTTTCGCATTCATGAATCTGTCAAGAGTCCGATTCGCTTCGGGCGCGACCGCGGCAAGTTTCGCGCAAGGTTCCATCGTTAACCATTTATTAACGATTGAATCCGGAGGTCTTCCATGAAGATCGAGAGCGGCCTCAGCGGCTACAACTACCAGAGCCGGCCGTCCGACGTTGAGCGGCGGGCGGAGGAAGCGTCGCTGCGGGAGAACGAAGCCCCGAAGCGGCTGAGCGCTTCGACCGTCGAGAGCAGCACGCTGCTGTCGACCTCGCTTGCCAATGCCTTGTGGATTGTTGGCGACGGAAGCAGCAGCAACCGCGCCGAACCCGAGGCATCGCATGCCTCTACCATTTCCCCGCTTGGCGAGGAATGGGTCGAGGAGCGCTACCGCGAGTTCAGCGAGTTCTGATCTCCCCGTCCCCGCGACGGGGACCGGCGGCCTTGCCGCCTCCATTTTCCCCTATCAATGCAAGGCACTTTCGGCATGGGCGTGATCGTGCCCGCAGCAGGCGTCTGCGACCGGGCGGACCTGCGGCTCGCCGTGACCGTCTTCCGCAGCGCCGCCGTGGGCGTGGCCGGGATGCGGATCGAGCGGCTGGGCCCCGCCCGACTGCCATTCCCGCCAGGACTGCCGCAGGATCTGGATCGCGGAGGACAGGAAGAGGCCCGCCATGATCGCAGCGACCAGGAGGTCTGGCCATGCGCTGGCCGTGCCCCAGACGCCGACCGCCGCGAGCATGACGATGACGTTGCCGATCGCGTCGTTTCGCGAACACAGCCAGACGGAGCGGACATTGGCATCGCCGTCCTTGTAGCTCACCAGCAGGAGGACGCTCGCGAGATTGGCGGCAAGCGCGAGGATGCCGATGACGCCCATGACCGGCGCCTCCGGGACACCGCCGTAAAAGACGCGCCAGATCGTCGAGCCGAAGACCCAGAGCCCCATGAGGAAGAGGCTGAGCCCCTTGGCGGCGGCGGCCCCGGTGCGGACGCGGATCGACGCGCCGATGACGGCAAGCGAGATGCCGTAGGTGACCGCGTCGGCGAAGAAATCCAACGCATCCGCCTGGAGCGCCTGCGAGCGCGCCATCTGGCCCGCCGTCATCTCGACGGCGAACATGGCCGCGTTGATGGCGATGACGGCCCAGAGCCGGCGCCGATAATCCGGGGAAAGCCCCTCGAAGGTTCCGTGGTGATGGCCGCAGGATGCACTCATGATGTCGCCTACCTCTTGCACTGATGTCGGTGACGGCATAGCTAATCCCTCTAGCCACTATAGGTTCAAGAGGGAATTTCACGGAATGTACTCGATCGGCGATCTTTCCAGGCGCACCGGGGTCAAGGTGCCGACCATCCGCTACTACGAGCAGATGGGCCTCGTTTCCCCGGCGCACCGCTCGGAGGGAAACCAGAGGCGCTATGAGAAGGCGGACCTGGAGCGGCTGGCCTTCATCCGCCACGCGCGCGACCTCGGCTTCGACATTCCGGCGATCCGCGACCTGATCGCGCTCAGCACCCATCCGGACATGCCCTGCGCCGGGGCCGACCGGATCGCCGAGAACCACCTGGCGGCCGTGCGGGAGAAGATCGCCAAGCTCCGCAAGCTCGAGCACGAACTGGAGCGCATCGTCTCCCACTGCAGCGGAGACTCGGTCGAGGACTGCTACGTCATCCGCGCGCTTTCGCACCACGAGCTCTGCGAGGCGGAGCATTGACGGCGAGCATCAGGGACATTGGTACCTATTCGGAGGTCGAAGTCTGCCGGCCTGACAGAACCGTCTTCTCGATATTGCGGCCGGCATAGAAAAACCCCAACACGATCACCGATCCGGTTCCGACCTTGAAGGCTATGCTCAGCCGGCGTCGGTAGCCGACCACCCGAAGACCGGCGGCGGGCCCGCTTACACGCAAGGTCCCACGTTCGGGATACTCGCGCAATGCCGTCAGGAACCTGCGCACTCCATCGATATACGCCCAAGCGACGTCCGGACCCGCACGATCGGCAATATAGTCGTAGATCGCCTCCAGTTCGGCGACCGCCGCCTTGTGGATAACGAGCGAATAGCTCATTCGCTCCGGCTGCGTCCCTGCCGCTCCCGATGGCGAGTTTCTGCGCGCAGGAAGACGTCGTCGACCGAAAGGAGACTGGACGGATCGCGCTCGGCGTCGATCACCCGTTGCGCAACTTCCTCTTCCAGCCAGCGCTCCTCGTGCGTGTTCATCTCTTCCAGTATCTGCAGTCCAGCCCGCACGACCTCGGAAGCATCGGAGAACCGTCCGGTCGCCAACTGCTTCTCTATCGCCTTCTCATCCTGCTCGCTGAGCGCAAGTCTGACCGTCATGGACGTTTTCCTGTTCGACCCATAGACAATAGCAGAAGAAGACCATGATGACAGCTGATCGTGTCGGCTTGACAAGGGGCCGAAAGCGGCGCATCTAATTCTCATGATCGACGCACGCGCACCCATCTGCTGCACGTATTTTTGGGCCTACCGGTAACGGGCGGCTCGACAGATCACAATGTCAACAAGCCGCCGTCAGGCGGCTTTGTTGTTCCAAGACGGCTCCTCCTGACGGCGAAAGAACCAAGAGGAAGCCAAGATGACCGAAGACAGCGAAGCCACCCTTCCCCGCCCGGCGGTCGTGACCATCCGCGCCGCCAAGCGCCATGACCTGCCCCAGCTCAACGAAATGATCGCGCTTCTCGCCGCCCATCACGGCGATGCGGCCGCGATGACGCCGGAGAAGCTGGAGCGCGACCTGTTCGGAGCCATGCCCTGGATCCAGGCGCTGGTGGCCGACAGCAGCGACGGGCTGATGGGCTATGCCATCCTCGTGCCGCTCTACAGGGCCGATACCGGAACGCGCGGCATGGATCTCCACCAGCTCTTCGTGCGCGACGGCCAGCGCGGCAACGGCATCGGCCATCACCTGGTTTCCCGCGCCCGCGAGATTGCCCGCACCGCCGGCTGCGACTATCTTTCCGTCAGCGCCGCCACCGGCAATTTCGCAGCCCACCGCTTCTACGAGCAGCTGGACTTCCTGCCCCGCCCGGTCACCGGCATGCGTTACACGCAGGCAATCGCCTGACAGGCAGAAGGATCCCGCAATGACCCGGATCGCGATCGCGCTGACGCCCCACTTCGCGGACTGGGAATGCGCAATGCTGATGGCGATCGCCCGAAGCTACCTGGAGGCCGACGTCGTCACCGCCTCCCCGGACGGCGACGCCATCGTCTCCATGGGCGGACTGAGGGTCACGCCGGACCTCGCCTATGACGTGCTCGATCCCGCCGTCTTCGACGCCCTGGTGATCCCCGGCGGACTTGCCTGGGAGACGGACGAAGCCCCCGATTTCACGCCGCAGGTGCTGGAATTCCACGCCAAGGGAAAAGTGGTCGCGGGGATCTGCGCGGCCGCGAGCGCGCTGGCGGCGACCGGCGTCCTCAACAGCGTCGCCCATACCGGCAATTCGCTTGCCGCCCACAAGCGGCAGGCCGCCTATCGCGGCGATGCGCTCTACCGCGACCAGCCGCAGGCGGTCTCCCATGTGGGCGTCATAACCGCGCCGGGCAGTTCGCCGGTGACCTTCACGATGGAAATCCTCAAGGCGCTCCATCTCTGGGGACCGGAGGCCGAGGCGGAGATCGCCGCCTTCTCCCGCGACCGCCATCGGCCACCGCACCCGCCGCTCCCGACGGTTATCCGTGGTTATGGTGCCCCACGGCATCCCGGTCCGGCAGTCGGCCCGTGCGGTGGCCGATGGCGGTCGCCTCGCCCGGAGCGCAGCACGGCTTTCCCGCCGTGAGTTCGAGGGTCGAGTGGGCGATGCCGAACTCGGTGTTGGCAATCTCCTTCAGGCGCTTCTTGACCTCCTCGCCCGCCTGCCCCTCGGCAATCACCACATGGGCCTCCATGGCCGTCAGCCGTTCGTCGATCGCGAAGACGTGGACGTGATGGATGTCGACCACGCCCTCGACGTCGGAAAGCCGCACGATCAGCCGCGGCACGTCGATCTCCGGAGGGGTGGCGAGCATCAGCATGCGTATCGAGCCGCCGATCTCGGCGAAGGCCTGCCAGAGGATGTAGGCGGCGATCAGGAGCGTGACGATCGGATCGACGATCTGCCAGTCGTAGAGGAGAATGAGGGTGCCGGCGACGATGACGCCGACGGAGCCCAGCGCATCCGCCACGTTGTGGACGAAGGCCGCGCGGATGTTCATGCTCTCCTTCGACATCGAGTAGGTCAAAAGCGCGGTGACCAGATCGATCGCCAGCGCGACGGCGGCGATGGCGACGACGATCCAGCCCTCGATCGGCTCCGGATTGATGAAGCGCATCACCGCCTCGTAGACGAGGTAGAGGCCGATGACGATCAGCGTCGTGTAGTTGATGAGGGCCGCGACCACTTCGGCGCGGACATAGCCGAAGGTCATCGTCTCGTCGGAGGGCCGGCGGGCGATACGGCGCGCGAAGGTGGCGATGACGAGCGACGCCGCATCGCTGAAATTGTGAAGCGCATCGGCGATCAGCGACAGGCTGCCCGACACGATGCCGCCGACGATCTGCACCAGTGTGAGGACGACGTTGACGCCGATCGCCCAGACCATGCGGCGGTCGCCTGACTCGCCGCCGTGGTGGTGGTGATGGTGGTGGTGGCGATGAGGAGGATGATGATGGCTCATCCGGTTTTCCCTTCGCGGCTTCTCGACCTGCAACAGGCGCCGGGTTCAGACGCTATATCGGGCGGCGCGGAAATGGTTCAACCATCCGAAGCCTCCGGCTTGCCGGGCTTGCGCTTCGTCAGCCCCAGCCTGATCTGCTTCTCGATCTCGAGGATGGCGAAGAAGGCCGCGCCGATCGCCACAATGAGGAAACCGTCGTCGAGAGGAATGGATCGGGTGCCGAAGACCTGCTGAAGCGGCGGCAGGTAGGTGACCGCGAACTGGGCGACGACGACGATGACGACGACGATCCAGACCACGCGCGTGCCGCGAACCGCCGCCCAGGTGAGCGAGGTCCCGTGCATGTTGCGGATGAAGAAGAGGTGGAAAATCTCCAGCACCACGATCATGTTCATCGCCATGGTCTGGGCGAGCGCTAACGGATAGCCGCGACCGAGCGCATAGCTGAAGAGGCTGAAGATGGAGGCGAGGAAAAGCACGGAAACCAGCGCCACGTGCCAGACCAGCGCGCCGGACATGATCGGCGCCTCGCGCGGGCGCGGCGGGCGATCCATGGTTCCGGCCTCCGTCGGCTCGAAGGCGAGCGCGAGGCCGAGCGTCACCGCCGTGATCAGGTTTATCCAGAGGATCTGGACCGCCGTGACCGGCAGGGCGAGGCCGGCGAGAAGCGCGAGAATGACCGTCACCGCCTCGCCGGCATTGGTCGGCAGCGTCCAGCTGATGACCTTGCGCAGGTTGTCGTAGACGGTACGGCCCTCGCGCACCGCCGCGGCGATGGTCGCGAAGTTGTCGTCCGCGAGCACGAGGTCGGCGGCCTCCTTGGCGGCCTCCGACCCCTTGAGGCCCATGGCGATGCCGGCATCAGCGCGCTTGAGGGCCGGCGCGTCGTTGACGCCGTCGCCGGTCATGGCGACCGACAGGCCGTTCGCCTGCAGCGCCTTCACCAGCCGCAGCTTGTGTTCGGGACTGGTGCGGGCAAAGACGTCGACCGTCTGCACCTCGCTCGCAAGCTCGCTGTCGTCCAGCTTGTCGATATCGGCGCCTGTGAGGACGCGGCCGGAATTCTGCAGCCCGATCTGGCCGGCGATCGCGAGCGCGGTGCCGGCATGGTCGCCGGTGATCATCTTCACGCGAATGCCGGCGGAGCGGCATTCGGCGACGGCGGCGACGGCTTCCTGGCGCGGCGGATCGATCAGCCCGACGAGACCCAGGAAGGCCAGGCTGCCGGGCAGGCCCGCCTCGTCGATCTCCCGGCCCGCCTCCTGCCGCTCGGCAAACGCCAGAACGCGAAGGCCGCGCATGGCCATCGCCTCGGCGCGCTCGTGCCAGCGGTCGTAGTCGATGCCGCCGCACATGCGCAGCACGCGTTCCGGCGCCCCCTTCACATAGGTGATGCGGTTGCCTGCCTCCTCGACAAGGACGGCCATGTAGCGGTGGCGGCTGTCGAAGGGGACGGCATCGATCCGTCGTGCGTCGTTCGTGTGACCGGCCTTGCCGGCGAAGGCCAGGAGGGCCCCCTCCATCGGATCGCCCTCCACCGTCCAGTGGTCGCCGCGGAAGGTCAGGGCCGCATCGTTGCAGAGGGCCGCGGCGGCGGCGAGACGGGACAGGTCGCCGGCCGGGGTGATGGCGCCCTCGGGCGCATAGCCGTCGCCGGAGACCTCGAAGGCACCTTCGGGCATCTCGACGGCTGCCACCACCATCTCGTTTCGCGTCAGCGTGCCGGTCTTGTCGGTACAGATCACCGAAACGGAGCCGATCGCCTCGATGGCGGGAAGACGCCGGACGATCGCGTGGCGCCGCGCCATGGCCTGCACGCCGATCGCCAGCGTGATCGTCATGACGGCCGGAAGGCCCTCGGGGATCGCGGCGACGGCGATACCGACCACCACCATGAAGGTCTCCGAGAAGTCGCGATTGCCGACATAGTAGGTGTAGACGAGGAGCAGGCCCGAGGCGACGAGGATGAGGAAGGTAAGCCAGCGGGCGAAATGATCCATCTGCTGGACGAGCGGCGTGGTGATCTCTTCCACCTCGGCGAGAAGACCGCCGATCCGGCCGATTTCCGTCGCCCGTCCGGTGGAGACGACAACGCCGCGGGCCGTCCCCTTGGTGACCAGCGTGCCGGACCAGAGCATGGAACGGCGGTCGCCGAGGGCTGCGTCCTCGGCAACCGGTCCGACAGCCTTGTCGACCGGGACGGATTCACCGGTCAGCACCGCTTCCTGGGCACTCAGACCGCGCGCCTCCAGCAACCGCAGGTCGGCCGGAACCTTGTCGCCGGCCTCCAGCAGCACGACGTCGCCCGGGACGAGGTCCGTGCCATCCACCGTGACCCGGCGACCGTCCCTGAGGACCGCCGCATTCGGTGCCAGCATGTTGCGGATCGCCGTCATGGCGGATTCCGCCTTGCCTTCCTGGATGAAGCCGATCACCGCGTTTGCAATCACGACCGCCACGATGACGCCGGTATCCACCCAGTGCTGCAGGAGAGCGGTGACGATGGCAGCACCGATCAGCACGTAGATCAGGACATTGTTGAACTGGCCGAGAAACCTTCGGAGCGCGCTGCGCCCCTGCGCAGCCGGAAGCCTGTTCGGACCGACGACGGCCAGCCGGCGCGCCGCCTCCGTCGCGGCGAGCCCGTCGGCTTGCGTCTTCAGAGCGGCAAGGCATTCCTCAGCCGGACGGGCATGGGCGTTGGAGACGGCGAAAACTTCATCCGGCATGGCGTCCTGTCCTTTGCGGCATCGATGGTACCGCTTCCCCTACATTCCGCACTATAGCGAAGGCCCGTCAACGGCGGTTGACTGAAATCAACGGAATTGAGCGGCGCCCGGTGGGGTCGGACGATGCGGGCGACAGGAGCGGCGGCAGCCGGACGGGACCGAGGGCGGACGAGGCGACAGGCGCGGCCCGCCGCCCTGCGTTCCGTCACTGGATGGCAGGAACGGCCTTCAGGTAGGCGGCGATCGCCTCGAGATCCTCCTGCGGCAGGTGCGAGAGGTTCTTCTGCACCTCGACCATGGAGCCTCCGACGGAATCGTAATCCGGGGTGAAGCCCGTCTGGAAGTAGCTGACGAGATCGCCCTCGCTCCAGGAGCCGACCGACCGCGAGCCGGGGGTGATGTTGGGAATGCGGCCCTCGCCTTCCGGATTGGGGCCGCCGGCGAGCCATTGCCCGGCCTGAAGGCCGCCAAGCGCGTTGCGGGGCGTGTGGCATTCGCCGCAGTGGCCGGGTCCCTCGACGAGGTGCTGGCCCCGCTTCAGCTTCTCGTCGGCGGAGGCGAACTCGACCCGCGGCTCGTCGCCGAAGAACAGGAACTTCCAGCCGCCGAGGGCGGCGCGCATGTTGAAGGGGAAGGAAAGCTCGTGCGCCGGCGCGACATTGCTGCTGGCCGGAAGGGTCTGCATGTAGCCGAAGAGATCGTTGATCTCCTGCGGGCTCATGCGGGCATAGGACGTGTAGGGGAAGGACGGATAGAGGTGCTCTCCCTGCCGTCCGACGCCGCGCAGCATGGCATTGCCGAATTCCGCCAGCGTCCAGCTGCCGATGCCGGCCTGCGGATCGGGGGAGATATTCGGCACGTGGAAGGTGCCGAAGGGGCTGGTGAGCGCAAGCCCGCCCGACATGACCTTGACGTCCTCGCCGGTGGCTCCCTTGGCCGCGTGACAGCCAGCGCAGCCGCCGGCCCAGAACAGCATCTCGCCGCGGGCGAGATCGGGCTCGCCGAGATTGGCGAAGGTCTCCTGCGGCAGCGGGCCCGGTTTCGTCAGGAACCAGGCCGCCGCCACGCCAACCGCAACCACCGCCGCTCCGGCACCGAGCACCCGTCTCCAACGCAACGCCATTTCATGTCTCTCCAATTATTCGGTCCGATGCCGGCGCGACGGTGCCGCCGCCGGCATCGGGGTAGGCAATTACTGTTTCTTCGCCCGGAAGGTCTCGTGACAGTCCGAGCAGGTGGCCCCGAGCGTCCTCATGGCCGCGCCGACACTTGCCTGATCGGCCGGCAGGGACGCAAGCAGCGCCTGGGCCTCGGTGTGAAGCTTCTCCGCATCGGCGCGGAATTCCTCCGGCTTTTCCCAGATCGCAGGCAGCGCCTCGGTCTCGTGGCCGGTTTCCGTGCCCGGCGGGAACTGGTCCGGGAAGGCCTGGATATTGGTGCTGATCGTGGTCAGCGACTGTTGGACCACCGCGGCGTCATAGGGTTTCTCCCCCTTGGCGATGGCGCCGAGCGCACCGACCGCCTGGCCTATCCCCTTCATCAGCTTCTCCCGCACGACCTGCGGCGCCTCCTGGGCCAGCGCCGGGGAAAGGGCGGGGGTGAGAAAGAGACAGACGGAAGCGGCAATCAAACAGGACCTCAGCATTCGCTATTCCTCCCGAAGCGCCGGCAGCGCCGGCCGTTGAAAACGGCCCACGATGCCCCCGGCGGCGGAGGGGAGAAAGTCACAAGGCGGTGAAGCCTCGCCACGACGCTGCGTCGCACGGCAGGGCGGCGGCAGGGCGACAGCCGCGCCACCACCCTGCCGGCCCTGACTCAGCGCTTGACGCGATAGGTTTCGTGGCAGTCGCCGCAGGTGGCGCCGAGCGTCTTCATGGCCGCGCCGACACCGGCCTGATCGGCGGGAAGGGAGGCGAGAAGCGTATCGGCGGCGGCGCCGAGCTTGTCGGACTTCTCGGTGAAGTCGGCCATGTTTTCCCAGATGGCCGGGGCGGCTTCCGAATCGGAGCCCGTCTCGGTGCCGGCCGGGAACTGGTTCGGGAACGCCTTGGCATCCGTGCTGATCGTCTGGAGTGCGGCCTTCACGACCTCCGCATCATAGGGCTTCTCGCCCTTGGCGATCGCGCCCAAAGCACCCATCGACTTGCCGATTGCCTTCATCTGCTCCTGCCGCACGACCTGCGGTTCCTGGGCGACGGCAGCGGACATACCAAGACAGCCGATCACGGCTGCCAGAGCGAGGGACTTAAGGTGCATGCAGTGGTCTCCTTGTTACGCCGCGAAGCAGCGTTGATGATGCGCCGCAACATGGCTGCTTCGACGTCTGGAACAAAGTAACAACCCGGTGATTTCAACGGGAAAAATGCAGGAATCGACGGCAGCGAACGCCCGGTCGGCGGAAGTCTTTTGTTCACCTGCGCATGCGATCCTGCCGCCGGTGAAGGAAAGCTGCCATGGAGAAGAACACGGGCGCCGCCCGCCATGCCGATGTCGAGACGGGCCTGTTCGCATACCTGGCCCTCCTTGCGTGCGCGCTGCTTTTCTGGCTCCACCTGAGCGGGCAGAACCTCTCGTCGCTGTTCTGGACCGATCGCGACTTCGCCAACTACTGGATCGCCTCGAAGCTTGCGCTGGAGGGGCGAGTCCTCGACCTCTTCCGCGGCCAGGACGTCTATTTCGCCAGCATGCGGGAGGTGTTCGGCCCGGACTATCCCTGGCACAACTGGAGCTATCCGCCCCATTATGTGATGCTCATCCTGCCGCTCGCTTACCTGCCCTACCTCGAAAGCGGGATCGTCTTCGAGCTTGTCACGCTGGCGCTCTTCCTGCACGCGGCGCGACTTGCCCGGCCACCGGAAACGAGCGGCTACTGGCTGCTCCTCCTGCCGATCATCGCCTGCAACCTGCATCTTGCGCAGAACGGCTTCCTGACCGCGGCGCTGATGCTCTACGGGCTATCGCTGCGTTATCGCCGACCGATCATCGCCGGCATCGCGATCGGGCTGCTGACGATCAAGCCGCAGGTCGGCCTTCTCCTGCCCTTCCTGCTGGTCATGGAAGGCCGCTGGCGGACGATCCTTGCCGCCGCGCTGACGGCCATCGCGGCAGCGGCACTTTCCGCCCTTCTCTTCGGGGTCGATGCCTGGACCGGCTACATTGCCCACAACCTCCCCTACCAGACGGTCGTGATGACTGAGTTCGGGGGCTATTTCCTGCACCTCATGCCGTCGCTTTACGGGGCGGCCCGCAGCCTCGACGTCGATGCGGCGACGGCGCTGGCGCTCCATCTTCCGCTGGCCGGGCTTGCGCTCGCGGCCTTCCTCTACGGAACCTGGCGCATCGAGACGCCGGCTGCGCGAAGCCTGTCGCTCATGTTTGCGACCTTCTGCATCGCGCCCTACTCGCTCATCTACGATCTGGGGGCGCTCTGCGCGCTGGCCGCGGTCGAGCACGCGCGGGAACGAGTGCGCCCGTCCGGCTCGCCCATCCGGCGCCTGCGCCTCCTGCTGCTTGCGGCAGTCTGCCTGCTGCCGGTCCTCGCCCTTCCCTTCTCGCTCGGCGGCCTGCCGATCGCCCCTGCCGTCCTCGTTCTCGGCTGGATGGCGGCCACGGCATCCCTTCCCACTCGACGACCGGTCAGCGCAGCCCTTCCGCAAGGGTGACCAGCGCGACGGTGAGCAGAAGGAGGCCGGCGCCGCGGCCGATCCAGATCGTGGCGGTGGCATTGCCGACGATCGCCTGCCGCGCCCTGCCGGCGGCGAGCGCCAGGCCTCCGTAGACGACAAGCTGCGTCGCCGCCGTCATCAGCGCCATGACGATCGCCTGCGGAAGGAGCGGCCCGAACTCCGGGCGCAGGAACTGCGGATAGACGGCCAGCATGAAGAGATAGGCCTTCGGGTTCATCAGGCAGGTGATGGCGCCGCGGCGGAAGGCCTGGCCGTGGCCGGCGGCCTGCCCCGCATCCACCCCCTCGATGACGATCGAGCTGCGGGTCAGCGTGTAGCCGATCCATGCCATGTAGAGCGAGCCGGCGATCAGCAGCGGCCCGAACAGGACGGGCATGAAGCTTGCCAGGAGCCCGACGCCGAGCGCCCCGTAGAGCGAATGCACCGCTCCGCCCGCCATGATGCCCGCCGTCGCGGCCATGCCGGCGGGCCTGCCCCGGGAGAGCGAACTGGCGAGCACGAAGATCATGTCCATGCCCGGAACGATGATGATGCCGAACAGGAGGGTGAAGAAAAGCCAGAGGTTCTCGCCATAGGTCATGTCAGTTGCCCGTTTCCGTCACCCTGTCCCGCAAGACCAGCGACTTGTTTTTCCATCCAATCCGGGGCGATATACGGCATGCCTACTGACACCGTTCTGTCAGTTGCGATTGCCGGGAGGAAGCATGCGCAAGGCGTCTCGGCTGTTCGAGATCATCCAGATCCTGAGGCTCGCGCGCCGCCCGGTGACGGCGGCGGAGATCGCCGCACAGCTGGAGGTGACGGCGCGCTCGATCTATCGCGACATCGCCGAACTGCAGGCGATGCGCGTGCCGGTCGAGGGCGGACGCGGCATCGGATATATCCTGAGGCCGGGCTTCACGCTGCCGCCGCTGATGCTGACGGTGGAGGAGACCGAGGCGATCGTGCTGTCGCTGGCGCTCCTGGAGCGGACGGGCGACACGGGCCTGAGGCATGCCGCCAAGCAGGTGAACCGCAAGATCGCCGCCGCCGTGCCGCCGCCGCTTGCCGCAACCTTCAGCGCCAATGCCCTGCATGCCTGGGGAAGCGTCGCGCCGGCCCCGGAGGCGGTCGACCTCGCCATGGTGCGCCGCGCGATCCGCGACGAGGAGAAGCTCCGCCTCGACTACCGCGACGAACTCGGACGACTGACGGAGCGGACGATCCGGCCGATCGCGCTCGTCTACTATTCGCAGACGGCCAATATCGTCGCCTGGTGCGAACTCAGGCAGGCGATCCGCAACTTCCGCGCCGACCGGGTGGCGCAGTGCGAGCCCGCCAACGACTTCTTCAGCGGCGAAGGCGAGCGCCTGCGCAGGCTATGGGTGGAAGGCTGGCAGGCCGATCCCGACGCCTCCCAGGAAGTCAACGCCTCCTCCCTGCGGCGCACCACGCCCCCTCCCCTATGAGGCGCACGGAAATCGTGCTTAATGCGTCACGGAAACGTGAACGGGGACTTTCGAGAATGCGTTACCTGCCTCTTCTGGGAATGGCGGCCCTCGTGGCGTCGCTCGCCTCCTGCAATTCCATGTCCAAGGAAGAATGCCGCGTCGCCGACTGGGCGGTCGTCGGCGATACGGACGGCGCTGCCGGCCGCGAGCCGCAGGGCCGGTTCGCCGACCACGTGCGCTCCTGCGCCAAGAGCGGTGCCGTGCCGGACCAGACGCGCTGGTACGAGGGCTATCAGGCGGGGGCTCCGGCGCTACTGCACGCCGCTTTCCGGCGCATCCGCCGGCGAAGCGGGGCGCAGCTACCACAATGTCTGCCCGCCGGGACTCGCTCCCGGCTTCATGCGGGGCTACAGCCTCGGCCAGCGCGTCTACGATCTTCGCTTGCGCATAGACTCGCTGAATTCCAGCGCCAGCTCCAGCGAATACGAGAGCGACCGGCTGTACGACGACATGAAGAAGGCGTCCGACAAGGACAGGCGTGACATGCGCGACCGGATCGACGACCTGGAGCGGGACCGGCGCCGGGCACGCCGCGAGGCGGACGACCTTGGCTACGAACTCGGCGAGGCCGAGCGCGACCTCGCCTTCTTCCGCCAGAACCCGGCCGCGCCGCCGCTTTCCGGCTACTGACCATGAAAAAAGGGCCCCGGCGACGCCGGAGCCCTTTTTCGTCCTGCCGCGGCAGGAATTACTTCGTGGCGGCTTCGTAGCGCTCGAGCACGTAGTCCCAGTTGATCAGGCTGTCGACGAAAGCCTCCAGGTACTTCGGGCGGGCGTTGCGGTAGTCGATATAGTAGGAGTGTTCCCAGACATCGACGCCGAGGATCGGTTCGGCGCCGTGCACGAGGGGGTTTTCGCCGTTCGGGGTCTTGGAGATTTCCAGCTTGCCGTTCTTCACCGACAGCCAGGCCCAGCCGGAGCCGAACTGCGTCGTGCCGGCGGCGACGAAATCGGACTTGAACTTGTCATAGCCGCCGAGATCGCTGTCGATGGCCGCCTGCAGCTTGCCGGGCAGCTTGGTGCCGCCGCCATCCTTCTTCATCCAGTTCCAGAAGTGGATGTGGTTGTAGTGCTGGCCGGCATTGTTGAACAGGGTCTGGTGGGTGCCATAGGACTTCTTGATGACCTCTTCCACCGAGAGATCGCCCATGCCCGCTTCGGAGGCCAGCTTGTTGCCGGTGTCCACATAGGCCTTGTGGTGCTTGTCGTGGTGGAATTCCAGCGTCTCCGCCGACATGTAGGGCGACAGCGCGTCGTAGGCATAGGGGAGTTCGGGAAGTACAAAGGCCATGATCTTACTCCTTTTCGGCAAAATACCGTGAACAGCGTCGGGCCGGAACATAGGTTCCAAGCGAACGGGAGGCAACGGCCCGCTTGCCAAAAATCAGGTGGAACGGGGCAAAGACTTGCGGCACTCTCCGCTGCCGGGGAACAGCCCGCCCCCCAACGGAGCCAGCCATGCCACACCGCATCACGCCTGCCACCCTCGCCCTCATTCTTGCAGCCGGCAGCGTGCCTGCCGCTTCCGACGACGCCTGGGAGGCGTTTGCCAGGACCGTCGAGGAGAAGTGCCTCGCGGCGGCGGCCGACATGATCGACAATCCGCGCGCCGTCGTCGATCCCTTCGGCAGCGAGCGCTTCGGGCTCGCCATCGTCACCGGCAAGGCCAGGGGCGCCGACGCCACGATCAGCCATATCTGCGTGATGGACAAGCAGAGCCAGAGCGTCGAACTCGGGAGCGAGCTTTCGGAGGATCAGGTGCGCGCGGCGGCCGGCGACTGACGGTCGGACCGGAGACCGGGAAGCACTTGCGAAACAGCCACCCCTTGCGGCAGTGTGCGCGCGCACAATGACGGGAAACGGCGTGGGACAGGGAAACGGCGTGGGCGACTTCTTCAGCAATGAACTCCTGATCTTCATCGCCATCGGCTTTTTCGCGCAGATCGTCGATGGAGCGCTGGGCCTCGCCTTCGGCGTCCTGACCACGACGATCCTTCTTTCGATCGGCGTGCCGCCGGCGGTGGCGAGCGCCATGGTCCATGTCACCGAATGCTTCACCACGGCCGCCTCGGGCCTGTCGCACGTCTATCACCGCAACATCGACTGGCGGCTCGTGGCGCGGCTGGCACCGGCCGGCATGATCGGCGGAGCGATCGGCGCCTATGTGCTGACCAGCATCGACGGCTCGGTGATCGCGCCCTTCATCTCGCTCTACCTGATCGGCATCGGCTGCTTCATCCTGCTGCGTGCCTTCCGCCCCAAATGGCCGCGCGACGTGCGCGACTGGATCGTGCCCTATGTCGGCGGTGTCGGCGGGCTGCTGGATGCGATGGGCGGGGGCGGATGGGGACCGATCGTCACCAGCACGCTGGTCGGCCGCGGCCATGCCCTGAAGAAGGTGATCGGTTCCACCAACCTCACCGAATTCGCGGTGACGACGGTGATCTCGCTCACCTTCATCCTGGCGCTCGGCTGGTCGGAGCTTTCCGCCGCAGTCGGCCTGATCATCGGCGGGGTGCTCGCCGCGCCGCTTGGCGCCCTCATCCTCAAGCGCCTGCCGGTGAGACCGCTGATGATCGCGGTCTCGCTGATCATCATCGGCACGGCCGCCGCCCGGCTGATCTAGGCCGCCAAGGCGGCGGCCCGACCAGTCGGAATTGGCCTCACCCCGCGGTGGAGCGGGCCCAGTCCATGTAGAGCTGCAGCGCCTGACGGGCGATGGGGCCTTCCTGGAAGTCGAGATCGTCGAGCTTCGTCACCGGCACGATCTTGGAATAGTTGCCGGAGGTGAAGATCTCGTCGGCACTGCGGAAATCCTCGACCGTCAGCGTCACTTCCCGGACCTCGTGGCCCGCCTCGCGCAGCAGGCCGATGATGCGGGCGCGGGTGATGCCGGAGAGGAAGGTGCCGTTGGCGACCGGGGTCATGACGACGCCGTCCCTGACCATGAAGACGTTGGAGGACGCCGTTTCGGCGACATTGCCGTTCATGTCGCGGGCAAGCGCGTTGTCGAAGCCGCGCGAGCGGGCCTCGATGATCATGCGGCCGCTGTTGGGATAGAGGCTGCCGGTCTTGGCGCCGGTCATCGCCACTTCCGGGTTGGGGCGGCGATAGGGAGAGACGGTCAGCGACGAGGGCCTGGCCGTGTGCATGGGCGCCTCGAAGAGGCAGAGCGCGAAGCGGGTCGATTCCGGATCGGGGGCGACGACGCTGTAGGGCGTGCCGTGCTCGGCCCAGTACATGGGCTTGATGTAGATCGCCGTCTTGCCGTCGAACTTCCGGACGCCTTCCAGCGCCAGCTGCTCGATTTCCTCGGCCCGCATGGTCGGCTTCATGCCCATGGCGACCGCCGAGCGGTTGACGCGCTGGCAGTGCAGGTCAAGGTCGGGCGAGATGCCGTCGAACCAGCGGGCACCGTCGAACACCGTCGAGCCGAGCCACATCGCATGGGACGTCGGACCGAGGAGCGGCGGATTTCCTTCCAGCCATTCTCCCTCGACATAGGTCCAGGTTGCGGTGCGGGGTGCGGTATTCACGGGCATTTTCGACTCCTTGCGTTTCGCGGGAGTGAAGGACCCGACAGCCGGCAAGGTCAAGTCAAATTTCGCCGCGAACGCATGGGAGGGCGCAGACGGCCACGCTCCCCTGTCATTGAATTCATTCGTTTTTCCGCGGGACACTGTAACAGACCGAATGGGTCGATCACAAAATATCATCGACCCGCGGGGCGGAGGTCAGGAGCGCGAGGGCGGCGGAAGCAGGGGATTTTGCTGCGGCCGAACGGCCTCGATCAGGCTTTCCGGCACGCCCCTCGACCCTAACCGGTCGAGCAGGACGATACTCAGGATACAGCCGAGCAGGAACAGCATGAAGCACAGGAAGGGCAGGCGCATGGCAATCTCCGGGATGAACAACGCAAAACTGATCCACAGATTCCGCTTCCGGCCGGAGCCGTGGCGGACGGGGACAGAAACGTCAGAAATGAGTCCTGCTCAAGGCGAGGGCCAGGCGGCGCCCGTCCGGCATCATAACCGACGCGGCGTTTCACGGAGGTGACGGACCGGAATTTTCGGTGCGGGAGATCGCCGCGCTGGTCAGCATGTCCCGGGTGGCGCCGGTTTCCGGCGATACCGCGAGCAGGATTGCCAGCACGACCATGATGAGGATGAGAAGGATCATCGGGAGCGCGAACTGCATGGACATTCCCCTCTTCTTTTCGGACGGAACCGCGTCCCGGCTGAATCGTTCCAGCACCTGTGCAGCATGACCGGCATGCCGGGCAGAACAGGACAAACGGGGCAGGCAATAAATGACGTCGATCCTTTCGGAGGGCGAAAGCTGCTGGCGCGTGGCGCGTGCCGACCGTCTTTCGGTCATCATCGACGCCGCGGATTTTTTCAAGCACGCCAAGCAGGCGATGCTGAAGGCGAAGCGGTCGATCTATCTCATCGGCTGGGACTTCGACACGCGCATCCGGCTGGAACCGGGCAACCCGCATGCGAAGCGCCCGGACAAGCTCGGACGGTTCCTGAATTCGCTGGCGCGCCGGAACGAGGCGATAGACATCCGCATCCTCAAATGGGACGTCGGGCTGATCAGTTCGCTGACGCGCGGGGAAACGCCGTTCTACATCCTCAGCTGGATGTTCAACAGCCGCATCCACCTCAAGCTCGACAGCGCCCATCCGGCGATGTCGGCGCATCACACGAAGCTGCTCGTCATCGACGACAAGGTCGCCTTCTGCGGCGGCATCGACATGACCGTCGGCCGGTGGGACACGCCGGAGCACCGCGAGGACGACCCGGCCCGGCGATCTCCCTTCGGGTTTGCGGAAAACCCCTGGCATGACGCGACGAGTTGCTGTTCCGGCGCCGCGGCCGCGGCCCTGGGGGACCTCGCGCGCCAGCGCTGGGAGCTTGCGACGGGAGAGGCCCTGCCGCCCCCCGACGCCGAGGGCGACCCCTGGCCGGACGACCTTGAGGTGGAATACCGGGACGTCGACGTCGGCATTGCCCGGACCGCGCCGGAATACGGCGAGCGCAAACAGGTGGTCGAGATCGAGACGGCGAAGCTCGCCATCATCGCGGCCGCCCGAAAGTCACTCTATATCGAAAGCCAGTACTTCGCCTCGCGCCGGATCGCCGAGGCGATCGCCAAGCGGCTCAGGGAACCGGACGGACCGGAGGTCGTGCTGGTCAACCCCAGGGGGGCGAACGGCTGGCTGGAGGCGAAGGCAATGGATTCGGCACGCGTGCGGCTGATGAAGCTCGTCCGCGACTCCGACCTGCACGACCGCTTCCGCATCTACCATCCCGTCAACGACGCCGGCACGCCGATCTACGTGCATGCCAAGCTGATGATCGCCGACGACCGCATCATGAAGATCGGCTCGGCCAATCTCAACAACCGGTCGATGGGCTACGACACCGAATGCGACCTGATAATGGAGGCGGGCGAGGACCGGCCGGACCTCAGCCTCGGCATCGTCAAGGAGCGCAACACGCTCCTCTCGGAACATCTGGGCCGCCCGGTCGAGGAGATCGAGGACGGCCTACGCCGCGCCGGCGGATCGCTGATCCGCGCGATCGAACTCCTGAACCGCGACACGGGCCGGGGCCTTCGTCCGATCCCGATCCGCGAACTGACGGCGGACGAGGAGTTGATGGCAGAATCCGACCTTGCCGATCCGGAACGCCCGGCCGGCATTCGCTACCGGACGCCGAAGCTGTTGCGCCGGAGGTTCGCCGAGACCGCGATCCTACACCCCGGCGAGTGAGAGCGCGGGCACGGCGGAAGGCTAGCGCACCCGGTACATCCTTCCGGCGGACAGGGACCGGGGCGCGGGCCGGGAGGCATTCTCCGTCAGGGTGCGGAAATCGTTGTGGATCGCCCACATCAGTTCCACCTCCCTGAACAGGATGGCGGTCGGGCGCATCCCGCCACCGGCAAGGTTCCGGTACTTGCGGCCGTAGGCTTCGAGAAAGTTGGAGGCCGCGTCGAGCATCTCGCCGCCCTTTGCCGCCCGGCGGTGCAGTTCCTCGTTCTCGTCCTGCAGCGCCTCGACACGCTCCAGCAGCGAGCGAAGTTCCGCGAGCGGCAAGGCGGCCTGCGAACCGGTTTCCCGGTCCTGATCGCCCAGGACGATGCGCAGGCGTTCGACGATATCGGCGGTCTTGTCTGTCATGTGATTCTCTCCAGGCAGGGAGAAATCCAGACTTTTCGGCGCCGAGGCAAGCATTGCGCCGATCAAATTCCCGAAAGCAAAGCGGCCTTTCCACCGTATTGCGCATGCGCGTCGCGATGGCGGTCGGCGACGGTTGAAGCTCACGGCCCGGGTCCCATGTTAATGGAACTTCTCTTCCGCCCGCCTGCCACAGGAGCAGTCCCATGCACTCAGTCAGCGCAAACGGCGCCAACATTCCTGCCCTCGGTTTCGGGACCTTCCGCATGCCTGATGCGGACGTGCGCAGAATTCTTCCGCAGGCCCTGAAGACCGGTTTTCGCCATGTCGACACGGCGCAGATGTACAATAACGAGGCGGCCGTCGGGGACGTGGTACACGCTTCGGGCATCCCGCGGGCCGACATCTTCCTGACGACGAAGGTCTGGGTCGACCGCGTCGGGCACGACGCCTTCATCACCTCGGTGGACGAGAGCCTGGCCAGGCTGAGGACCGATCACGTGGACCTGCTTCTCCTGCACTGGCCGCAGAGCCGGATGCCGCTTGCCGACCGCATCGGCGCGATGAACGAGCTGCGGCGGGCCGGCAAGGTCAAGCATATCGGCGTCTCCAACTTCTCGACCGCGCTGATGGCCGAGGCCGTCCGGCTTTCGGAGGCGCCGATCGCCACCAACCAGGTCGAATACCATCCCTATCTCGACCAGACGAAGGTGATCGGCGAGGCGCACAGGACCGGCATGTCCGTCACCGCCTATCACCTGATGGCGGACGGCAAGGTGCCGCGCGATCCGGTGCTGCGGGAGATCGGCGCGCGGCACGGCAAGACCGCCGCGCAGGTGGTGCTGCGCTGGGCCGTGCAGCAGGAGGACGTGATCGCGCTGTCGAAGACCGCGACCGAAAGTCGGATCGCGGAGAATTTCGACATCTTCGACTTCGCGCTGGGCGACGGGGAAATGGCCGAGATCCACAGGCTCGCCCGCCCGGACGGCCGGATCGTCAACCCCGCCCAGCTTGCGCCGGAATGGGATTGACGGAAACAAAAAGGCCGCCGGGAGCGCCGGCGGCCTTCTCAACCTGGTGAACCTCGGGAGATCAGACGAACTGGCCGAGGCCCGGGACCGAGGAGACGACCTTGTCGACGACCTCGTCGCCAGCATGTTCGCGGGCAACCTTGATGGTTTCCTTCGCGAGCGAGGTGATCTCGCCCATACCGAGGCCGAGGCCCATGAGCTGCTGGCCGAGCGCCATGACGCCGCCGCCGAAGCTGGACATCAGGCTGCCGAGCAGGCCGCCGCCGCCCTGGCCTTCGCCGTTGAACTTCGCAACCAGTTCCGGCGCGCCGGGGATGGATTCGATCATCGTGGCAACCGCGCCGTCATCGGCCTCGCGCTGCAGGAAGCCGAGCATCATGCCGACCGCCTTCTCGGCCGTATCGGGGGCGATGCCGACGTTGTCGGCGACGCGGGTTACGAGTTCGTTCATCATTGTCTCCTCGAGGTTTGACGTTGACGTCAAG
Organism: Pseudorhizobium sp. NPDC055634; assembly: GCF_053618655.1. Classification (NCBI taxonomy): domain Bacteria; kingdom Pseudomonadati; phylum Pseudomonadota; class Alphaproteobacteria; order Hyphomicrobiales; family Rhizobiaceae; genus Pseudorhizobium; species Pseudorhizobium sp. NPDC055634. The sequence continues at coordinate 216,898 of NZ_JBSHHW010000005.1, forward strand.
GTAATACAATCCGTCGGGAGTCGTCCAGCGTCAAATGCGCGGAGGCGGGCGATGTGCACGAGAAGCGAAGCCCGCGCCCGACGCATTCCGGTGAGGTCAGGTCGAAGCCTTGCCGACGGTATCCGCCATGTAGGCGCCGCGTGCGCCGAGCGGCTCGGGCGGTCCGGTCGTCGTGTCCTTCACCGTCTGGTGCTCCAGTTCGGCGTTTATCTCGGCGCCGATGATGACGATGATGACCGATATCCAGATCCATACCATGAATCCGATCATGGCGCCAAGCGCGCCATAGGTGGCGTTGTAGTTGGCGAAGTGCGAAAGGTAGAAGGAGACGGCGGCCGAGGCGACCAGGCAGAGGATGGTGGAAAACGCCGTTCCCCAGGTGAGCCAGCGGGTCTTTGGCGGCTCGCGGCTCGGCCCGAAGCGGTAGAGGATGGCGATCGCCACGGCGACGAAGAGCACCGTCAGCGGCCAGCGCGTCATGCCGATGATCGTCTGCGCCGAGCCGTCGAGCCTCAGGAAGGACAGCAGCGCGGGGATCACCCCGATCGCCACGATCAGCACGACGGCGAGGATCAGCGAGCCGAAGGTAAAGAGGAGAGAGATGGCGTTGAGCTTGAGGAAGCTGCGCTTCTCGTCTTCCTGGTAGGCGACGTTCATCGCCTCGAAGAGCGCCTTCATGCCGTTGTTGGAGCTCCAGAGCGCAACGCCGAGGCCGCCGATCAGGCCGATGCTCAGCGTCGAGCTGTCCTGGGAGGCAAGCGACTTCAACTGGTTGACGACGATGGTCAGGGCATCGGACGGCATGACGGTGCTGAGGAAGCCGATCCGCTCGACGATATCGGCGGGGCTTGCGACGAAGCCGTAGATCGACACCAGCGCGGTCATGGCGGGAAAGAGCGCGAGAAGGAGATAGTAGGTAACACCGGCCGCGATCAGCATGACGCGATCCTGGTTGATGGCCGCGTAGAGGCGCCAGAAGACGTCCTTCAGACCGACCGCGGGGATCTGGCCGGGACGCTCCGCCTCGCGCCCCCTGCCCTCTTCACCCACCGCGACCGTTTCCGGCACGTCCGTCACCGCATGCTCCCTGCCGGGGGGCCGCCGTTTCCGTTGCCGCGGTTCCCGACGCCATCTATAAGTCTCGAAAGCCGTAACGCTGCGAGGGAGCGCCAGTTGCATGACGAATGAAGGAAAACTGTTTCTCGGCGGCAGCCGGAACCCCGACGATTCCTTCAACAAGGCCGAGTACCTGGAACTGAAGTTCGGCAACCGGCACGGCCTCATCACCGGCGCCACGGGGACCGGCAAGACGGTCACGCTGCAGACCCTGGCCGAGAGCTTCTCGAATGCCGGAGTGCCGGTGTTCTGCTCGGACATCAAGGGCGACCTTTCCGGCATTGCCGCGCCCGGCGAGGAGAAGGACTACCTGCTAAAGCGCGCCGAGCAGATCCATTTTGCGGATTACGACTTTGCCGCCTCGCCGGTGATCTTCCTCGACCTCTACGGCGAGAAGGGGCATCGGGTGCGCAGCACGATCGCGGAAATGGGGCCGCTGCTGCTCGCCCGCCTGATGAACGCCACCGAGGCGCAGGAAGGCGTGCTCAACATCGCCTTCAAGATCGCCGACGAAGGCGGGATGGCGCTCCTCGACCTCAAAGACCTGCAGGCGCTCCTCAACTACATGGGCGAACATGCAAGCGAGATCTCGACCCGCTACGGCTTCGTCTCCAAGGCATCGGTCGGCTCGCTGCAGCGCGCGCTTCTGGTGCTCGAGCAGCAGGGCGCGGAGTATTTCTTCGGCGAACCCGCGCTCGACATCCGCGACCTGATGCGCACGAGCCCCGACGGGCGCGGCGTGATCAGCGTGCTTGCGGCCGACAAGCTGATGAACAATCCGCGCCTCTACGCGACCTTCCTGCTTTGGCTGCTTTCCGAGCTTTTCGAGGAACTGCCGGAAGTGGGCGATCCGGAAAAGCCGCGGCTCGTCTTCTTCTTCGACGAGGCGCACCTGCTCTTCGACGAGGCGCCCAAGGTGCTCATCGAACGGGTGGAGCAGGTGGTGCGCCTGATCCGCTCGAAGGGCGTCGGGGTCTATTTCGTGACGCAGAACCCGCTCGACGTGCCGGAGACGGTGCTGGCGCAGCTCGGCAACCGGGTGCAGCATGCGCTGCGCGCCTATACGCCGCGCGAACAGAAGGCGGTGAAGACGGCTGCCGAGACGTTCCGCACCAACCCGGCCTTCGACACGCAGGAGGCGATCACCGCGCTCGGCACCGGCGAGGCGCTGGTATCGACGCTCGAGGGCAAGGGCGCGCCTTCCATGGTCGAGCGGACGCTGATCCGCCCGCCCTCCTCGCGGATCGGGCCGCTCACCGATGCCGAGCGCCGCGACATCATCAACCGGAGCCCGATCGCCGGCCAGTACGACCGGGACATCGACCGCGAGTCCGCATACGAGATCCTCATGGCGCGCGCCGAACAGGCGGCCAGGGCGGAAGCGGCGCGGCGGCAGGAAGAAGAGCAGGAAGACGGCAGCGCGGCCGGCCGCTGGACGCTCCCGGGCTTCGGCAACGACGAGCCGGCGAAGAAGCCGGCGGCGCGCCGCACGTCCACCCGCCAGCGCGAAACGGTCGTCGAGGCGGCGATGAAGAGCGCCGCGCGCTCGGTCGCCAACTCGCTCGGTCGCGCGATCGTGCGCGGCATCCTCGGCAGCCTCAAGCGGTAGGCGGGCTGCCCGACCGGCCGGCTTCGACCGGCCGGTGCGACCTAGCGCTTGCGGACGAATTCGGTGCGCAGCACGAGGCCCTTTATGGTGTCGTGGCGGCAGTCGATCTCTTCCGGGTTGTCGGTGAGACGGATCGAGCGGATGACCGTTCCCTGCTTCAGGGTCTGGCCGGCGCCCTTGACCTTGAGATCCTTGATGAGCGTGACGGAATCGCCGTCCTTCAGCACGTTGCCGGAGGCGTCGCGCACTTCCGCGGACCTTGCGGCCTGCGCCGCGATCTCCGAGGCGGGGCGCCATTCACCGGTCGCCTCGTCGTAAACATATTCGTCGTCAGCATCAGCCATGGTCGTTCTCCTTGCTGGTCCCGCTTCTATGCCTTCAACGCTCGGGGGGCAAACACGGACTGGACGGCCGGCGATGTTCCTCAGTCGCCCTCGTCCGGGATCCTCAGGATTTCGCCACAGGCCTTGCAGTGGACGGCGTCCTGCTCGTGCCGCTGCAGGCCGCAGCGCGGACAGGGAAAGTGGACCTTGTAGGGGCGCACCACCGCCTGGGCGAGGCGGACAAAGAGCGATATGCCGACGATCATGGTGACGACGGAGGTCAGCTTGCCGGCGGTGCCCGGAAGGGTGATGTCGCCGAAGCCGGTCGTCGTGATGGTGGCGACGGTGAAGTAGAGGGCGTCGACGAAGCCTTCCTCGCCGCGGCGGTGATAGAAGAAGCTCGTATAGACGAAGCCGGTCGCGATGAAGAGGAAGACCAGGAGGTTGATGAGCGCCCGCACGACCTCGAGCAGATGGGCATATCCCGCCCGCCGCAGAGCGTGCCGCAGGAGCGGACTGCTGCCGATCGCCCAGAGGCGCATGACCCTCAGGAAGGCGAAATTGAACAGCACGTCGGGAAAGAGCAGCGTCGCCAGGATGATGATGTCGATCCAGGTCATGAAGCGCCGGAAGAAGACCCGCCATGTGGGGGCGACAAGCGCCCTCGCCGTCAGTTCGATGCCGATCCAGACGGCGATGAGATAGTCGATGATCAGGTAGGAAGGTCCGGCCCGCAGGTAGGGGCCGAAGAGGAAGAAGGCGAGGATGGCGATGTCGACGATCGCGAAGGTCGCCTGCCAACGCAGGGCGGCCTTGCCCTCCCCGCGCTCCACCCGCACGAGAAACTGTCGCAGATCCTGGAGATAGGTGGGCCGGTTGTCGGCGGAGGGAGAGACTGTCATGCGAGAGACCGTGGCGGCCGGGACGAAGGCATCAGGCCAGACAAAGGCGGCGGGATATCACTGCACGTCGACGGTGCCACAGGCGCCGTCTTCGCCGAGGCTCTTGAGGATGGCCATGCGGGCGCGGTTGACCCGGCTCTTGATCGTGCCGACCGGGCATCTGCAGAGCGACGACGCCGTCTCGTAGCTTTCGCCGCGCATCAGCACGATCTCGAACGCCTCGCGGTAGTGATCGGGAAGGCCGGCCAGGGCGCGGTCGAATTCCCGGGCCCGGACCGCCCATTCCTGCGGGGCATCGATGGATCGCTGCAGCGAGGCGCATTCGCCGGCACCGACGAATTCCCGCTTGCCGCGACCGTAGCGCGTGCAGAACGTGTTGCGCATGATCGTGAAGGTCCAGGACTTCATGCTCGTGCCCGGCTGGAACTTGTCGAGATTGGCGAGTGCGCGCAGCACGGTTTCCTGCACCAGGTCATCGACGTCGTGAGAATTGCTGTAGAAGCGCCTCGCGAAACTCTTCAAGACCGGTATCAACTCGACGATGTCCACCCGCGTGCGGGCGTCACCTGCTGTATCCTGCATGGGGGTCTCCTCCTGAACCTAGTCAATCCGCACAGGGCGTTTTGGTTCCCGGATGACGGGACCGGATCAGAATGCGGGACTACCGACCAGCGCCCGCCGGTCGACCATCAGGCCGGCGAGTTCCATCAGCTTGCCCCGTTCGGTGAGACCGGTCCTGTAGAGCCGAAGGACGATCCTCGCGACCATTTCGGGATCGCGCACGGCACCGAGGCCGGCTTCGAGGGTCAGCACGTCGCGAACCGTGTCCTGGAGAAGCTTCAGGTCATCGGAGGCGAGGATCCCAGGATAGAAGTACCGATCGGGCATGGGCAATCTCCGCTGGCGGGGGATGGCAGCCGAAGCCGCGCCACAAGACTAGACGGCAACCATAGAACGCCCGCGTTACACGGCAATTACAAATGTTACTGGATGGTGCTCGCCTCCGAGCCGAGCAGGCTGCGGACGATCGCATTGATCGCTTCCGGATTGCTGGAGAGGGTATAGCCGCCAGCCGCGGGGGCCCGCCTGCAACCGGCAAAGATCGCCGGCACCCCGAAGGCATCCAGCACCTCGACCACCTGCAGGAGGGTGGGCGCATCGTAATCAACGTCGATTACGGCACCATCGAAGGATGCCTCGACGAGCTTCGAGGCAAACTCTCTCGAACTGTAGGGTCCTTCGAGATCGATCCCGGCGCGGTTCCACGCCTGACGGACGGCGGGAGATAGATATGGTGGCGGTCCAATCACCATCAGCCTGATCCTGCGCATCCATCGCCTTTCGTACAGGGTGCCGCACGCTTCCACATGCGCTCCAACCGACGCCTGTAGCAGCAGTTCCATGAACCCAGTTTTAACGGCGATGGAAACAGCGGGGCGCTGCCCCCGGTGTATTATCATTTTTGCATGGAAGCGAGGCAGAAGAAGGCGCCCTGCGGATCGGTGCACTGGACAATCCAGCCGCCGCCGGGAACCTCCATCGGCCCGCTCACCACCTGGCCTCCGCCTGCCGTGACACGGCCGGCCGCGGCCTCGACGCTCTCGACGTTGAAATAGTAGACCCAGCAGGGCGCCGGAACGCTCTCCGGCCGCGTCATCATGCCGCCCGTCTGCTTGCCGTGTTCGGAAAATATCCGGTAGGTGCCCATCGGCCCGATGTCGATGTCGCGGTCCTTGGTCCAGCCGAACACGCGGCCGTAGAAGTCGAACGCCTCCTCGAGGTCGGCCGCGTAGAGTTCGTGCCAGCCGACCGTGCCGGGCGTGCCCTCCGGCGGCGCGGGAGGCATGTCGTCCATCGGCAGCGGCGTCATGATGTCGAGGACGGCGCCATGCGGATCGGCGACCACGGCAAAGCGCCCGACCTGGGGGATGTCCTCCGGCTGGCGATGCACGGTGCCGCCGCTTTCCTGGAACTCGCGCGCCGTCCCGTCGACGTCATCGACGGCGACATAGCCCGTCCAGTTGGGCGGGACATGGCCGGCGAGATGGGCGGGCAGCGGCATCATCCCGCCGATGCCGGGGCATCCCTCGCCCTCCCCTAGCTGGAAAAGGTCGTAAGACGCGCCACCGTCCATCGGCATGGGCCTGACGGACCAGCCGAGAACGGACGAATAGAAGCGCCCGGCCGCCTCGGTGTCCGAGGTCATCAGTTCGCACCAGATGAACTTGCCGTGGGTTTCGCTTCGCGTTTCCGGCGAGGTCTGCAGCATGTCTTCCTCCTCCCCGGCGATCCGCCGGGCTCGCGTGGCCGTGCCCGATCTAGGACATGCGGCTGTAATGGGCTTCCATGAACTGCTTCCAGCTGCCGTCGGGCTGCAGGAGGCTGGAATTGAAGATGCGGTTGTCATCGTCCCGGAAGACGATCTGCTCGCGATACCGGCCGGTGCTGCCGGGGTTTTCGAAGTCCGGCCCGGTCGTATAGAGGCTGAGGGTCGTGCCGTCGTCGGAGACCTCGCCCTCGTAGACCCACATATGGGTCATCATCGAACCTATCCAGCTGCCCACGTACTTGCCCCTGTCCGGATCGTAGCCGAGGGTCATCACCGTGGTGGCATCACCGCCACCCGGCATCTCGCCGCTGCCTTCCGCGACGAACCAGATGCCGTGAAGCGAGCGGACGAGTTCGGTCCAGGCCGGCGCGCCGGCCATGTCCGGCGAGGTTACGCTCCAGGTGCCGACGAGCTTCTGCAGGAAGCCGTGTTCGGTCCGCGGCTTCGCCATCTCCATTCCCATGGCCATTCCTCCTGTTGACGGGGCAATATCCTGCGACGGCTTAGTGGCAGGAGGATGAAGCGTCTGGCTTTTGCTCGTACTCGTCGTGCCGCTTGACGAAGTCCATGGTGGCGTCCTCGTTGCGGCCGAAGGGGGCGCGGTCGAGGATCATCAGCGTGCCGATCAGTTCCTCCCCGCCGCGGGCATAGGCGGAATAGGTATGAAAGACCTCGCCCTTGCCGTTCCTGTAGAAGGCCGAGAGGCCCGGAAGCTCGTCATGGGCCTGCTCGCGCGGGATCTCGGTGAAATTGTAGCGGACGCTGCCGCTCGCGAGATCTTCCGGGGTGAAGGACACGTGGAAATCGTAGTTGAAGTCCGAACCGTGGGAGGAGACCCAGGGGAATTTCCAGCCCATGCGCCTGCGGTAGGCCTCGATCTTCTCGATCGGCGCCCGCGAGACGGCGACATAGGTGACGTCGTGGTTGTTGAGATGGACGAGCGCGCCATCGATATGGTCCGACTGGAAGGAGCAGCCGGTGCAGCCGGCATCCCAGTCGGGGCCGAGCATGAAGTGATAGACGACCAGCTGACTGCGGCCGTCGAAGAGATCGGCGAGCCGCTTCTCCCCGTCCGGCGCGTGGAAGACATAGTCCTTTTCCATCTTCACCCAGGGAAGCGAACGGCGTTCCGCCCGCACCCGGTCGCGCAGCCGGGTCTCTTCCTTCTCCAGTTCAAGGAGCCTGCGGCGCGCCTCCAGCCATTCCTCCCGGGACACGACTGCATTTTCCGGCGACGTGATCGCGTTCATGCTCATCCTCCTCTGGCTTGACATTTACGTTGATATCAACATAACTAATCCATGTCAAACGCCATGCCGATTCCCTTCTCCACCACCCTTCATGTTCGCGATAACTGCCTGTGCCTGCATGCGCAGCGGGCCGCCCGGGCGCTGGCGCGCCGCTTCGACCATGCTCTGAAGCCGCTCGGCCTCACCAACGGGCAGTTCTCGCTGATGATGGCGCTCAACCGGCCGCAGCCGGTGCCGATGGGCCCGGTGGCGGAATTGCTGGCCATGGACCGCACGACGCTGACGGCCGCCGTCAAGGTGCTGGAGCGGCGCGGCCTGGTGGAGACCATCCCCCATCCGGAAGACAGGCGCAGCCGGCTGATGCGGCTGACCGGCGAGGGAACCGCGGTCCTGTCGCAGGCCGTACCGGTCTGGCAGCGGGTGCATGGCGAACTCGACGAGGAACTTGGCGATGCAATTGCGCCGCTGCGGGAGACGCTCGCGTCGATCAGGTAAGCCGCGCGGCAATCCGCGGATCGGCGGCGAAGCCCCGCATGGAAAAACCGATGCGCAGGAGCGGAAAGTCGCGCATCGCCTGGACGCCGGCCACCGAGAGCCGCATGCGCCATGTCTGGCGCTCCACCGGCTCACGCTTCGCAAACGCTCCCGCCGACAGGAGCGCGAGATTGAGGCCGCCTTCCGGATCGCGCACGGAACGGTAGAGGATTGCCTCGAGCCCCGCCTCGCGCGCCTTGTCGGCGAGCGCCTGGCAGGCGGCGTAATCGGTGCGATGCTCCCAGGCGGGACGGTCCCGGTCGAGCGGCGGGACGGTCAGGTCGATTGCGGCCTGCGTTGCGACGGATGCCGCAAAGGCGGTGTATTCGGCCGCATTGACGGCAAGCGGCGTATCGGGAGATTCCGCGAAGAACAGCATGCGGTAGAAGGCCATTTCGGCGATCGCCGTCTCCACCCGGGCCGCCGCATAGAAGACGCCGGGGGTTCGCCCGGCGCGGCGGAAGCGCGATCCCTGCGGATAGCTTGCGCCATAGCGGAAGGGCGTGGCGAGCAGGTAGTCGAGCCCGGCGCATTCGGGGGGAAAGGCGGGCTTCGTCTCCTCCAGCAGGGTCTCCAACAGCGCCTGCTCCTCCACCGTCTCGACGAGCTTCATCGTCGAGACGCGGTGCTGGGCCTCGACCAGCCGCCAGAAGTCCCCGGCGACCGAGCGCGCCTCAGACGAGAGCGCGGCGGGCGTCCAGATAGGCAAGGACATCGGTGAGGCCGGTAATGGTGGTGATCCTGTCGGCCGGCACTCCGCCGAGCGCGGTGTTGGAATTGCGCAGCCACTTGCGCGCGACAGTCTCGTCGCCGCCGGCAATCGCATCGAGCGAGCGGAACAGCCGGATCAGCAGGAGCGCCAGTTCGAAGGGCTTGGTTCCCTTTTCCAGAAGATGGTCGAGCCGTTTCATGCGCGAGACGGACGCTTCGGAAACGCCGAGCACGGCGGCAAGGCTGCGGGCGTTGAGGCCAAGGCGTTCGGCTGCGGCAACGGTGGCCTTGGTGACCACCTGCGCTTCCGAGACCACGAGGGGCTCTCTTTGTTTCTCCAGCAAGACCATTTGAAATTCCTTTCCATGGAAAGATAATCCCGATGGGCTGGATGGTCAAGGGGAGCGGCCTGGACCGCTCCCCTTCCCAGGATCAGGCGACCGAGACCGGAACTTCGGTGGAGGTGCGCATGGCATGGCTGTACGGGCAGACGATATGCGCCTTGGCGACGAGATCCTCGGCCTGTGCCTTGTCCAGGCCCGGAATGTCGACAGAGAGGGAGACCTCGATGCCGAAGCCGCCGCCGTCCTCGCGCGGGCCGATGCCGACCGTCGCGGTCACCGTGGCGTCTTCAGGGATCTTCACCTTCTGCTTAGCCGCGACGTTCTTCAGCGCGCCGAGGAAGCAGGCCGAATAGCCTGCGGCGAAAAGCTGCTCGGGATTGGTGCCGGTGGCGCCGTCGCCGCCAAGCTCCTTCGGGACCGTGAGGGTGACGTCGAGGACGCCGTTTTCGGATACGGCGCGACCGGAACGGCCGCCCGTAGCGGAGGCTTTGGTCGTGTACAGGATTGCCATCGTCTTCACTCCTTCAGGTTGTCGATATCGCGAACCATAACCGCCATTTCAATTGCGCGCAATATAATTTTGCGCGTTGATAATTCGCCGGGATGGTGGATAATTGCCAGATAGTCCCAAAGCCCCCAAAGTCAGGTGCGTGATGGCGAAAAAACAGGAAAGCGACGCAAGCCCGCGACCGGCCCGGCTGGAGACGCAGCTGTGCTTCGCGGTCTATGGCGCCGCCCATGCGCTGACCCGCACCTACAAGCCGCTGCTCGAACCGCTTGGCCTCACCTATCCGCAATACCTCGTCATGCTGGTGCTGTGGGAAGAGGACGACCAGCCGGTGCGGGCGATCGGCGCCCGGCTGGGGCTCGATTCCGGCACGCTTTCGCCGCTCCTCAAGCGGCTCGAACAGGGCGGCCTCGTGGCCCGCAGGCGCGACAACGAGGACGAGCGGCTGGTGCGGATATCGCTGACGGAAAAAGGGCAGGATCTCGCCGCCAGGGCGACCGACGTCACCCGCGCCATCGCCGCGGCGACCCAGTGCAGCCTGGAGGAGATGGAGGGGCTGCGGGACGGATTGCGCGGCCTCACCGGCAGGCTGCAGCAACAGCAGCCTGCCTGAGGATATCCACCGCTACTGCCAGACGACGATGCGGGCCCGCTCGGGGACGCGTTCGTAGAGGTCGATGATGTCCTGGTTCATCAGGCGGACGCAGCCCGAGGAGACGGCCTTGCCGATCGAGCTCCATTCCGGCGAGCCGTGCAGGCGATAGAGCGTGTCCTGGCCGTTCCGGAAGATGTAGAGCGCGCGGGCGCCGAGCGGATTGTTGAGGCCGGGCGGCTGGCCGCCGTTCTCTGCGGAATATTTCGCAAGTTCCGGCTGGCGGGCAATCATCTCGGCCGGCGGGGTCCATTTCGGCCATCTCTGGCGCCACTGGATGACCCCCTCGCCTTCCCAGGCAAAGCCCTCGCGGCCGATGCCGACGCCGTAGCGCATGGCGCTGCCGTCCGGCTCGACGAGGTAGAGGAAGCGCGACGCCGTGTCGACGACCACCGTTCCCGGGCGCTCGCCGGTCGGATCGAGGACGCGCTGGCGATAATAGCGCGGGTTGATGTTCCAGTAGGGGATGGCCGGAATGACGAAGTCGCCGTCGACGATCTGCCCGTACATGGCGTCGAGTTCGGGTGTGCGGCCGGTCGGCGAAACGGTCGGCGGCGCGAAGGCGACCGGCGTCGCCGAGATGATGCGCCCGCCATAGGGCGACGGGCTGCTGGATGCGCATCCGGCAAGGGTCGAGGCCGCGCCCGCCGCAAGAAGCGACAGCACGCCCCGGCGGGAATAGGGAATGTTCATACTCATGTTCGGAAAACCGCCCGACTTGTTCTTCTGACTAGGCCGATCAACGGGAACCCGAATGCAAAGGTTCCATGACCCGCCTGCGCTATCACGGGAACGTTTACGCTTCCCTACAGGAAGGGTCGGACGGGCGGTCCAGAACGGGATCGATCAGATGACGACGATCGGGGCGGAGGCCGGGACGCGCTCGTAGAGATCGATGACGTCCTGGTTCAGCATGCGCACGCAGCCGGAGGAGGTCGCCCTGCCGACAGACTGCCAGTCGGGCGTGCCGTGGACACGGTAGAGCGTGTCCTTGCCGTCCTTGAAGATGTAGAGCGCGCGGGCGCCGAGCGGGTTGTTGAGGCCGGGGTTCGCACCGCCCTCGGATGCGGCGAACTGGCGAAGCTCCGGCTGGCGGGCCACCATGTCGGAGGGCGGCGTCCAGCGCGGCCACTTGGCCTTCCGCTGTATGGTGCCGCGACCCGACCAGGCGAAACCGTCCTTGCCGAGCCCGACGCCGTAGCGGATCGCCTTGCCGCCCGGCTGGACGAGGTAGAGATAGTTCTGGCTCGTATCGACGACGATCGTGCCCGGCGCCTCGTTGGTCTGGTAGGAGACCTCCTGGCGCAGGAAGCGCGGCTCGATGCGCGAATAGGGAATGGCGGGCAGCATCCTGCCCTCGTCGTTGACCGTCCCGTACATCGTCCGATGCACAGGATTGGAGACCGGCATGCCATAGGTCGGCCGGTACTTCTGGTGGAAATAGGTCGGATAGAGCTGGCGCTTCTGCGGAATGCTGCCCGGCATCGGCGGTGGCTGGTTGCTCGGCGGATCGGCATAGGGCGGCACGTGGAAGACGGGCGCCGTCTGCTGCACGAAGACGTCCGGGTTCATTCGGCTCGTATCGGTCACCAGGACGCAGCCCGCAAGGCCGGCGGCCGTGGAGAGGGCGCCCGAGAGAGAAAGCATTCGGCGCAGAGACTGAGACAAGAGCGGCATGACGACCCGATTCCGGCTGATGAGACCGCCGATACAATGGGCCTCGCGGCTGGTGCGAAGCTGGCCCCCGAGGCGATTTCGGATTCGCCGGACAGAAGGAGGCAAAGCCCGGAAGCCCAGCCTCAAGCGAGATCTGTCATTTATCACGAATCACTAAATTTCATCGGCAAGAACTAATGATAGGGGCGTTTGCTTTTCGTAAGACTTGGCCGGCTAGGGATGCGTCACTCGAGGACATTGCCGTTCCATGTCCTCGCCCTCTCGCCTTGAAATGGACCTCCCATGACACGACCCAAAGTCAAGACCGCCCTTGCGGGGATTCTCATCCTGCTGGGCGCTGCATTTGCAATGTTCGCCACCTTTTCCGTGAACCGGCTTGCCGCAATCGATCGCCATATAAACGAGATCGCCGGCCTCGCAATGCCGACGATCGCCGCCGTCAAGGACATGGAAGTCCAGGTGATGACGATCCGCAACGGCTACCGCAGCCATCTGCTCAGTGAAGACGCCCGGGTCCAGGCGGAGGAGCACAAGGCGATCGAGACTGCCTGGAACCTGCTCCTGGAAAAGGGTGAGCGCTTCCGGAAGCTCGAGCCGACCGACGCCGAAATCCAGCTGCTCGAAGGTATCGAGGCAGGGATGAGGAACTACATGGAGATCGGCAAGCGCGTGCTCGCCCTCTCCACGGCAGGCGACATCCACGCTGCCGAGAACATCCTCCGGACGGAGATGGTCGGGCCGGCGCAAGCAGCCGCCGCCAGCCTCGCCTCCCTGACGAAGGGCGGTATTTCCGACGCCATCGCCGCCCAGAAGAGTGCCGAAGAAACCTATTCGACGACCCTGACCGTCACCATCGTGGCAATCGGCCTGCTGGCCGCGTTCGTTGCCGCCGCGATCTGGTTTGCCGTCACCGGCATCGCCAAGCCGATCCAGGCCATCACGCGCTCGATGAACGACCTTGCCAGGGGCGACGCCGATGCCGCGATCCCCTATGCCGGCCGCGCCGACGAGATCGGCGAGATGGCTGCCGCCGTCGAAGTCTTCCGCACGAACGCGCTGAAGAATCGCGAACTCGAGCAGGAAGCGGCAGTTCAGCGCAGCCAGACCGAAGAACAGCGCCGCCGCACCGCCGAGCAGGAGCACATGCGCGCCGAAGCCATGGCGCAGGCGACGAAGGGGCTTGCCGACGGCCTGAAGCAGCTTGCCTCCGGCAACCTGACCTTCCAGCTTACCCAGGAATTCGCCGAGGAGTTCGAAACCCTGCGCGAAGACTTCAACCGCGCCGTGGTGCAACTGAAGGAGACGATGTCCTCCGTCGCGGAAGCCACCGGTTCGATCGATTCCGGCTCGCGTGAAATCAGCCAGAGCGCCGAGGACCTTTCCAAGCGCACCGAGCAGCAGGCCGCATCGCTGGAAGAAACGGCCGCCGCCCTCGACCAGATCACCACCAATGTCGCCAACTCCTCCAAGCGCGCCGAAGAGGCACGCACGGTGGCGATCCAGGCAAACGACAGCGCCCGCCATTCCGGCGCGGTGGTCGCCAATGCCGTCGATGCCATGGGCAAGATCGAGCAGTCGTCGAACCAGATCTCCTCGATCATCGGCGTGATCGACGACATCGCCTTCCAGACCAACCTGCTGGCGCTCAACGCGGGCGTCGAAGCGGCACGCGCCGGCGAGGCCGGCAAGGGCTTTGCCGTCGTCGCCCAGGAAGTCCGCGAACTGGCGCAGCGTTCGGCAACGGCCGCCAAGCAGATCAAGGACCTGATCCGCAACTCGTCCGCCGAAGTCGGCAACGGCGTGAAGCTGGTGAGCGATACCGGCGAGGCGCTGAAGACGATCGAGGGCTATATCGTCACGATCAACCAGCACATGGACGCGATCGCCACCTCGGCGCGCGAACAGTCGGTCGGCCTCTCGGAAGTCAACACCGCCGTCAACCAGATGGACCAGGTGACCCAGCAGAACGCCGCCATGGTCGAGGAAGCCAATGCCGCCGGTGCGACGCTTGCCAACGAAGCGGGTCGCCTGCGCGCCCTGATCGGCCAGTTCCAGGTCGGCGCGCCGGTTTCCTACCAGCCGGCCGCGAAGCGGACTGCCGCTCCTGTCGCCAGGGCCGGGTCCAGATCGGCCCCGGTCGCCTCGCCGGCGCGCAGCATGATGGGCAAGATCGCCAATGCCTTCTCCTCGAAGGGATCAGCGGCCGTCGCGGTAAGCCACGACAACTGGGAAGAGTTCTGAGGTCTCCTCCCCTGACACTCGAAGGGCGCGCGGCGAAAGCCGGGCGCCTTTTTCCTTTTTGCCTTCCGGTTCTCCCCGGCTCAGGCCGCCGGTGATTGCGCCTCGATCATTGCCGTCAGCGTGGAGAGCCGGTCGGCATCGCGCGGCAGCTTGTCCATGCGCAGGCGGGCGATGCGGGGAAAGCGCATGGCGACGCCGGACTTGTGGCGCGTCGAGCGGTTGATGCCTTCGAAGGCGACTTCCAGGACGAAGCCGAAATCCGGTTCCGCCCGCACCGCGCGAACCGGCCCGAAACGCTCCACGGTATTGTCGCGGACGAACTTGTCGAGGACTTCGAGCTCGGCATCGGTAAAGCCGAAATAGGCCTTGCCGACCGGCACCAGCTGCTCGCCGTCCGGCGTTTGCGCCCACACACCGAAGGTGAAGTCGGAATAATAGCTGGAGCGCTTGCCGTGGCCGCGTTGTGCATAGAGCATGACCGCGTCGATATTGTAGGGATCACGCTTCCACTTGAACCACGGCCCCTTCAGCCGACCGGCCTGGTAGGCGCTGTCCTTGCGCTTGATCATCACGCCCTCGATCACCGGATCGGGAGGCGCCAGCCGCAGCCGGTCGAGTTCCTGCCAGTCGGTGAAGGGGACGAGGTCCGACAGGTCGAACCGGTCATGGGGCGCCTTGCCGATCAGGCCGGAGAGACGTTCGCGCCGGTCGAAGAAGCTGCGGGCGCGGATGTCCTGGTCGCCCTCGAACAACAGGTCGTAGGCGCGCACGAAGGCCGGATAGTCGTCCAGCATGCGGTTGGTGACGGTCTTGCGGTTGAGGCGCTGCTGGAGATCGGAGAAGGTGCGGGTCGGGCTGTTGGAGCGCACCGTGCCGCCGACAAGCAGTTCGCCGTCGACCACGCCCTCGAAGTTGATCGCGGCGACGACGTCCGGAAAGGCGCCGGTAATGTCGTCGCCGGAGCGGGAATAGAGCTTCCGGGTGCCGCCATAGCTCGACATCTGGACGCGGATGCCGTCCCACTTCCACTCCGCCGCATAGTCCTCGGGGTCGAGCCTGTCGAGGTCGCCCTCCTCCACCGGATTGGCAAGCATGACGGAATGGAAGATCGCCGGCGTGGCGAGGACCGGCTTCTCCGCCCTGCCCTCCAGCCAGGCGAACAGCGGCTCATAGGGGGGCGTCAGGCCGTGCCACAGCGTCTCGATCTCGGTGACGTCCTTGCCGCTCATCTCCGAGAGCGCCTGCTTGGCGAGCCGCGAGGAGACACCGATGCGGAGCGATCCGGTCGCCAGCTTCAGGAAGGCGAAGCGGCTGGAGGGATCGAGGTGGTCGAGCAGGTCGCGGACGGCGGCGCGCACTTCCGTGCGGCCGAGGGCGTTCATCATCGTCACCACCTGCCCGAGCCGCGGCTGCTCCTCGTCGGTCGTGTCATCCTTCTCGCCACCGTCCCAGACGAGCGCAATCGTCTCGGCAAGATCGCCGACATAGTCGTAGGAATACTGGAAGAGCACCGGATCGAGCCGTTCCAGGACGAGTTCGCGCAGGAGCGCGGGCTTGATGTTCCTGAGATCCAGCGTGCCGGCGAGTGCAGCCAGGCCATAGCCGCGGTCGGGATCGGGGGTATCGCGGAAATAGTCGGCGAGGAGCTTGAGCTTGCCGTTGCGCGAGGGGGTGAGGACCAGGCGGTCGAGGAGGGTGGCGAAGGCCTTCATCAGTCTCCCTCGTCCTCGTAGCCGACGAGATGCAGCGGACGGGCGGGGATGCCCTGCAGCTCGCACCAGCGGACCAGCGCCTCCTCCCGGCCGTGCGTCACCCAGACCTCCGAGGGCCCGATCTCCCTGATGGTGGACAGGAGTTCCGGCCAGTCGCAGTGGTCGGAGATCACCAGCGGCAGCTCGACGCCGCCCTGGCGGGCGCGCTGGCGGACCAGCATCCAGCCGGAGGCGAAGGCGATCAGCGGATCATTGAAGCGGCGCGCCCAGCGGTCCTGGAAGGCGGAGGGCGGGCCGACCACGACGGCGCCCTTGAAGGCGCCCGGCTCCTTCTTCTCAAGCGTCGCGGGGCGGATGTCGCCAAGCTCTATGCCCTGCTCGCGGTAATAGTCGCAGAGCCTCGCGAGCGCGCCGTGGATGAAGATCGGCTCCCCGTAGCCGCAGTCGCGGATCAGCCGGATGACGCGCTGCGCCTTGCCGAGCGCATAGGCGCCGACCAGGTGGGTGCGCTCGGGAAACTGCCTCAGCGAGGTGAGAAGCTTGCCGATCTCCTCCCGCGGGTCCGGATGGTGGAAGACCGGAAGGCCGAAGGTCGCCTCGGTGATGAAGACATCGCAGGCCACCGGCTCGAAGGAGGCGCAGGTGGGGTCCGTGCCGCGCTTGTAGTCGCCGGATACGTTGATCCTCAGGCCATCCTTCCGGATAAGGATCTGGGCGGAGCCGAGGACATGCCCTGCCGGGTGGAAGCAGACGGTGACGCCGTCGATATCCACCGTCTCGCCGAAGGCCACCGCCTGTTCCGATCCGCAGAAATCATCGCCGTAGCGGATGCGCATGATGTCGAGCGTCTGGCGGGTGGCGAGCACCTTTGCGTGCCCGGCGCGGGCGTGGTCGGAATGGCCATGGGTGATGAGCGCCCGTTCCACGGGCCGCACCGGATCGACATGGAAGCGGCCGATGGGGCAGAAGAGCCCGGCCGGGGTGGGATGAAGCAGCGCCTCTGGTCTCATGCCCGGTGAGATAGGGCGCGAGACGCCGGTTGAAAGATCGCCGCGTCCTACGGGGCTACCCCTGCGAGGGCGCGTCCTTCCAGACATGGAGGCGGTCGCGACCTTCGTTCTTGGCGCCGTACATGGCCCGGTCGGCCCTTGCGAGCAGCGATTCCGGCGTGTCGCCGTCATGGGGATAGAAGGCCGCGCCCATGCTGCAGGTCACGTGCAGTTCTTCGGTCTCGTAGACGATGGGGAGCGAGATGACCGAGCGTAGCTCGTCCATGCGCCTCACCACGCCCTCGTCGTCCTGGCCGAGCAGGGAGAAGACGATGGCGAATTCATCGCCGCCCAGCCGGACGATCAGGTCGCTGGCGCGGATGCAGCGCGGCAGGCGCTGGGCGATGGCCTTAAGCACCGCATCGCCGGCGCCGTGGCCCAGCCGGTCGTTGATCTGCTTGAAATTGTCGATGTCGATATAGGCGACGGCGACGTTGCGGTTTTCCCGTCGCGCCTCCGCAAGGACACGGTTGAACTGGTTCCAGAAGAGGGTCCGGTTCGGCAGCCCCGTCAGCGCATCGTGGTGGGCCATGTGACGGATACGCTCTTCCGCGCGGCTGCGCTCGATGGCGATGCCGGCGATGTCCGTCGCCATGGCGGTCAGCTCGAGCTCGAGGGCGGTCGGCTCGCGGACGGACCTGGAGTAAAGCGCGAAGGTGCCGAGAACCCGTCTTTCCGGACCGATGATCGGCGTCGACCAGCAGGAGCGGAAGCCGAATTCCTTCGGCAGGTCGCGGTAGTCCTCCCAGAGTGGATCCTCCGTGGCGTCCCGCACGATGACGGGTTCGCTCCGCCACGCGGCCGTGCCGCAGGACCCGACCTTGGGACCTATCCGGAGACCGTCGATCATCCTGAGATAGGGCCCGGGGAGGTTCGATGACGCGCCGTGCCGCAGCCGGTCGGACCCTTCGTCGAGCAGCAGGACCGAGGCGACCACGTCGTCCAGCTCCTCCTCGACGAGGTTCACGAGGGCGAGCAGGACCCCGTCGAGCGGTTCCCCGCGGGCGATCATCTCCAGCAGGCGGGCATGACCCCGCCGCATGTCTTCCTCCCGCTTGCGCTCGGTAATGTCGCGGGTAATCCCGATCAGGCCGATGATGCGGCCCTGCGCATCCCTGAGCGGCGTCTTGGTCGACTGCAGCCAGCGCGGCGCTCCGCAGAAGACCAGATGATGCTCGAAGTCCGTCATCGGCTCGCCGGCCGACATCATCTCCTGCTCGGCGAGAAAGAGCTCGTCGGCGGCCTCGGGGTCGAAAAGGTCGAAGTCGGTCTTGCCGACCAGGTCCATCGGATGGTCGACGTTATTGGCGAGCGCGGTCGCGGCATTGGCCATGACGAAGCGGCTGCGGCGATCCTTGACGTAGATGAATTCGGGGAACTGATCGACGAAGGAATAGGCGTCGATCCGATCGAGAACCTCCACCGTATCCGACATTTCGGCATCGGTGGAGACCGCCAGCAATCGCTGACGGAGCATCTCGAGCGTGACCGAGGAATCCTGCGAGTAAGCTTTCCCTGACATTGGACGGTTCATCCGATGTCTCTCCCAAACCACTTGCTTGAACTGAAATGCCCCAAAGTCCTCCGGAGCTTGAAGCACAATTCCTTAATCTTCTTTAATTTAATCGTAACAATTGTTCATCTCGCAACCGTGAGTCAAATCCATGGCGAATATAAGTTCCTGCTTATTTTCTAGCCGGCCGACAATCTCAAGACGAGCGCTCCTGGTGGGCCTCTCGGCGACTTGCGCCGTCGTCGCCGGTCCGGACAGGGTGCCGGCAGGCCCGGCGGTCTGGCTGACGGACCTTCGCGGCGCAATCGATGCGGGCGCCGCCGGGCTGAAGGCGGATACGGGAGAGGACCAGACCGGCAGGCTGCAAAACCTGATCGCGGAGGCAAGCCGGGCAGACCAGTGGGTGTTCCTGCCCCCGGGGCGCTACGAGGTGACGGGGCTGAAGCTGCCGGACCGCACCCGGCTGACCGGCATTGCCGGCGCGACGACCCTTGTTCTTGGCGGCGCCGGCCCGTTCATCGACGGCGATCCCGGCGCCCGGCGCATCGAGCTCGACGGGATCGTCTTCGACGGCGCCGGCCGGCCGCTGCCCGAGGAGGCGCCGGCCCTGATCCACCTTGGCGAGGTCTCCGACCTGCGGATCGAGAACTGCGGCTTCACGGGCTGCGAAAAGACCGGCCTGCAGATCGAGCGCTGCGGCGGGACGCTCAGGGGCAACCGGTTCTGGGCGATCGGCGAATACGGCGTGCTGGCAATCGACAGCACGGGGCTGGCGATCCGGGAGAATGTCCTTTCCGGTTGCGGCAATGGCGGCATCCTCGTCCACCGCAGGCAGAAGGGAGAGGACGACACGATCGTCACCGGAAACCGCATCAGCGGCACCGGCGCGGGCTATGGGGGCACGGGGCAGTTCGGCAATGCCATCAACCTCTACCGCGCCGACGGTGTGATCGTATCGGGCAACCACATCACCGACAGCGCCTTCACCGCAATCCGCGCCAACGCCGCCTCCGGCATCCGGATCTCCGACAACCACTGCCTGCGATCCGGCGAGACGGCGATCTATTCCGAGTTCGGCTTCGAGGGCGCGCTGGTGACCGGCAACCTCGTGGACGGCGCGGCAAACGGCATCAGCATCGCCAATTTCAACGAGGGCGGCCGGCTGGCGATCGTCTCCGGAAACATCGTCCGCAACATCTCGCCGGTCGGTCCCTACGAACACGACAGCGTCGGCTTCGGGATCGGCATCGGCGTGGAGGCGGACACGGTGGTCTCCGGCAACGTCATCGAGAACGTGCCGCGCTTCGCGATGCTCGTCGGCTGGGGGCCCTATCTGCGCAACGTCTCGGTGACCGGCAACATAGTCCGGCAGGCGCGGGTCGGCTGCGCCGTGTCGGTCGTCGAGGAGGCGGGCGGCGCGCTCGTCAGCGACAACATCTTCGACGGCATGGAGGACGGCGCCATTCTCGGATACCGCTGGCACGACCGCGCGACGGGCGAACTCATCGGCGGAAAGGAGCGCTTCGCGCACCTCACCATCGAGGGCAACCGGCTTTCCTGAACGATCGAAACTTTTCATGGCAGGATAACGCAGAGCGATCTTCCGCTCGGCCGCCTGCACCCTTAGCCTGCGATGGCTTTTCAGGAGGATGCATATGCTGACGATCTACGGGGTCTACCGCTCCCGCGCCACCCGGCCGCTCTGGCTCATCGAGGAGCTCGGCCTTCCCTTCAAGCTGGTGCCGGTGATCCAGGCCTACCGGCTCGCCGACAGTTCCGCGCCCGGCGCACCGCTCAACAGCCGCTCGCCCGAATTCATGGCGATCAACCCGATGGGCTCCATCCCGTCGATGGATGACGACGGCTTCGTCCTGCACGAGTCGCTCGCCATCACGCTCTACCTCGCCAGGAAGCACGGCGGCGCCCTCGGACCGAAGGACATTCAGGAGGAGGCACTGATGGTGCAGTGGGCGCTTTTTGCCGCCACCAGCATCGAGGCGGACGCGCTCGCCCTCCAGACGGCGATCGGCAAGGGCGGCATGGAAACGTCGGAGGGCCGGGAGAAGATCGCCGCCACCGCCGCCCGCCTCGAGCGGCCGTTCGGCGTTCTCGAGGCGCATCTGGAGGCGAACGCCTACATGGTCGGCAACCGGTTCACGGCCGCCGACATCATCATGGCGGAGATCGTGCGCTACGCGCAGGACCACGCGCCGCTCTTTACGCCGCGGCCGGCGTTGAAGACATGGCTCGAAACCTGCCAGGCGCGACCTGCCTTCAGGGCGATGTGGGAGAAGAGGATGCGGGAACCGGCGTGACGACGGCCCTGTCGAGCGCCTGCATTTCCGCCCGGAGCCAGTCGGCGAAGGCCCGCACCCTCGCGGGCTGGCGGGCGCCGGCGCGGGTCACGAGATAGTGGCCCATGCCCGTCGCCGCCTCTATGGCGAAGGGCTTCGCAAGCCGGCCCTGCTCCAGCGCAAAGCCCGCGAGCGTCTGCCAGGCGAGCATGACCCCCTGCCCCGCCATGGTCGCGTCGAGGCAGAGGGAGGCGTCGTTGAAGACATGCCGCGTCGTCATCTGGCGGTCGGAAAGCCCGGCCTGCCGCAGCCAGACGTCCCAGGAGAACAGCGACGGACCATCGATGATCGCAGGCAGGCGGAGGATGTCCGCCGGCTCGACGAGTTCCGCCGCAAGCTCCGGCGTGCAGACCGGAAAGACGCGCTGCTCCATCAGCAGCTCCGCATCGACGCCCGGCCATGTGCCGCGCCCGACGCGGATGCCGATATCCACGTCACCGCCGTCGAGGTCGGCAAGCGCCGTGGTCGCCTCGATGCGCAGGCGGATCAACGGATGGAGCCTGGAGAAGCTGTCCAGCCGGTGGACGAGGAAGCGCGCCGCGAAGACCGGCGCCACCGATACGGTCAGGAGGTTCTCGTCACCCGGCCGGCCGAGCGCCACGCCCTGCGAAAGGGCGCGGAAGCCTTCGCTCAGCCGGGCGAGCATCGGCCTTGCGGTATCGAGCGGCACCATGCCCTTCGGCTGGCGAAGGAAGACCGGCCGCCCCAGTTGGGCTTCCGCCTTGATGACCTGCTGGCTGACGGCACCGATGGTGACGCCCATCTCCTCGGCGGCCGCCTGCAACGAGCCGAGGCGAGCCACAGCTTCCACCGCCCTCAGGCCGTTGAGATGCAGCGTGTTCAGGTTCCTCATATAGAATTTCTACAGGACGTCGCTGAATAACTCAATTGAAGGCCCCGCCCGAAACGCGCAATCTCGCCCTGCAAGCATGCGCTACCCGGAGGTGATGCCCATGTTCCCGCTCCAGACAATCTTCACCGCAACCGAATGGCTGAGATCGCCGGACATTCCCGGCGAGGTGGCCGGCGACGTGCTTTTCCACCCCCAACTGGTGCGGATGACGCCGCGCCAGTTGGCCGACCTGCCGTTCCCGCGCGGGCCGCAGGATGGCCCCGGCGGGATCGGCGGCGATGGTATCGACCTTAAGCGCTGCGCCTGACGTCAGTCTCCGGGCCGCTCGGCGGCGATCGCCTGCCGGACCGCCGGACGCTCGTTCATCCGGCGGAAGTGATCGGCGACCCTCGGGAATTCGTTGATGTCGATCCCGAGCCCCTCGAGCCATTCGGACATGGTGAAGAGGTAGGCGTCGGCGACGGAATAGGCCTCGCCCAGCACCCAGGGGCCCTTCAGGAAATCGTTCTCCACCATGCCGAAATACATGCGCATGTTCGGCACGACCTTGCGCTTCATGGCTTCCAGCGCCTCCTGCCCGTCGGCCCATCGGTAGCCGCGCTTGTTGTGGGCGTAGGCGACGTGCAGCGACGAGGCGATGAAGCTGTTGAAGCCCTGCATGCGGGCGAACTCGATCGGGTCGTCGAGCGGCGCCAGCCTTGCCTGCGGCGCCGCCTGGGCGACGAAGGCGAGGATGGCGGGGTTTTCGATGAGCGTGCCCCTCTCCGTCACCAGCGCCGGGACGCGCCCGTTCGGATTGTGCTTCAGGTATTCGGCGGAACGCTGTTCGTTCTCGGCAAAGTTTACCCGCCGCACCTCGTAGGGAAGACCGGATTCCGCCAGTGCGATGTGGCTGGCGAGCGAACAGGCATGCGGGGAATAGAACAGCGTGTACATCAAGATCCTCCATCCGTGATGCCGATCATCTGGCGTCATCGGAGCCCGGATCAAGACCCGACGCGAGGCGGCGGGATGAAGGTACCGCCGCCGTTCAGGCAAACAGCGCGTCGGTGACACGAATGTCGCCGACATGGATGCCGTTCCAGTTCTTCATGGACTTGTTCGCCATCGCCATCAGCGTCTGGTGGGTCTCGCCGGCATTGTCGAAATAGCGGGCGATCAGCGCGAAGATCATCGCCTCGGCGGCGCGCGTCGTGCCGTCCTCGCATTTCACGGCCATGGCCAGGCCCTGTTCGGGAAGTGCGGCGACGAACACGCCCTCGGCGCCGGTCTTGGCGAATATCCTGCCCGGAGCGACCTTCATGAGCTTCGTGCAGGCGCGCTTGGTGCCGGCGACATAGAAGGGCTCCGCCATGCAGGCATTGATCAGGCGGCGCGAGGCCCGGGCGCGATCGGGTTCCAGCCCCGTCCCGGTCAGCATGCGGGCAAAGCCGTGGGCAAGCCCCTTCAGGGGAACCGCATAGGTGGGGATGGAGCAGCCGTCGATGCCGCAGTTGTCGTGGCCGAGCGTGGCGCCGGTCAGGCTTTCCATGACGCCGCGGATATCGGCCTGGAGCGGATGGTCGTAACCGACATAGCCCTCGACCTCGTAGCCGACATGGGCGCAGGTGCAGACGAAGCCCGAGTGCTTGCCGGAGCAGTTGTTGTGCAGGGACGTGGGCTTGTCGCGCGTGCGGGCCTGGTGGATGAGCGTCGCCTGGTCGGTCGACCAGTGGGCGCCGCATTCCAGCGCGGAGGCATCACGGCCGGCGCGCTCCAGCATTGAGGCGGCGAGCGCGACATGCTCGTCCTCGCCGGAATGGGAGGCGCAGGCGAGCGCCAGTTGGCGGTCGCCGAAGGAAAACGCGTCCGCCGCGCCGCTTTCCACCAGCGGCAGCGCCTGCATCGCCTTGCAGGCCGACCGCGGGAAGACGGCGCTGTCCGTCTCGCCGAAGGAGAAGACCGTCCTGCCGTCGCCGTCCACGACGATGCCCATGCCGCGATGGCGGCTCTCGACGATGCTGCCGCGGGTGACTTCGACGGTAACGGGGTTTTGCATTGGCCGGCCCTGGAATTCTTGGTTTCAATCGGTCTTAGCCGACTGCGGCGCCACTTGCACGGGGTACTTGCATGAAATCAGTGAAGCGGCTGCTTCTGGTCATCTTCGTCGTCTACCTGCTGCCGACCTTCGCATCGGCCGGATGGTGGGCGATCCAGGATCGACCGGGGCGCTGGAGCGAGGCCCGCTGGTCGTCCGCCGGTCTTCTTCCGGAACCCGCCGCCAGCGGGGAGGCCGCGATCTACGTCTTCTCGGCGACGACCGGCGGCCTCAAGGGCGCCGTCTCCAGCCATGCCTGGATCGTCACCAAGGAAAAGGGGGCTGAAAGCTATACGCGCTACGACAAGGTCGGATGGGGATTGCCGATCCGACGCAATCATCGGCCGCCGGACGCCTACTGGTACTCCAATCCTCCGCAGCTCGTGACGTCGGTGACGGGGGTGGAGGCGGAGCTGCTGATCCCGAAGGTGGAAGGCGCCATTGCCGCCTACCCCTACGCGGAACCGGGCGGATACCGGATCTTCCCGGGGCCGAACTCGAACACCTTCGTCGCCTTCGTGCTGCGCAACGTGCCCGAACTCGACACGGTGCTGCCGCCGCACGCGGTGGGACGGGACTACCTGCCGGACGGGGATTTTATCCATGTGGATGCGGACTGGCGCGACGTGCACCTGACGCTCGGCGGCCTGCTCGGCGTCTCTGCCGGCGTTCGCAGCGGGTTGGAGCTTCACTTCCTCGGCCTCGTGGCAGGTCTCGACATTTCGAGGTCCGGCATCAAGCTTCCGGCGGTGGGGCGGATCGGGCTTTAGCGGCAAGCCGGAAATGCAAAACGCCCGCGGCTGCGGGCGTTCACAGAACCATGCGCGGAGCGCTCGATCAGAGGCCGGAAGCCTGACGGGCGACGCGATGGATATCGGACCGGGAAATTCCAACGTCACTGAGGTCACGCGGAGTCATCCGGCTCAGTTCGGCTACGGTGCGGCGGTATTGGCGCCAGGTGTTGAAACTGCGAAGGACGTTCATGACAGACCCCTTTCATGGGCGTTCCGAAGCATGACGGCCAAGGATCGACCCTCACGTCTGCTTCGATGACGTCTCTATAGATCGGGACGAGCTGCGCAAAAAGCGCACAATAATCAGTCCAGCCATGCATTAAACGCATTGGTTGCGTTGCCGGACCCGCCAGAGGGCAGAAACGGAAAAGGGCCGCGCGAGCGGCCCTTCCATGAGCTTGGTCCGGTTAAGCGAACCCGGACGCGCGAGGCGCCCGCAGGAAGATGCGTTCAGGTCGAGGGCTGCCCCGTCGAGACCGTCACCTTTCCAAAGTTCGAAACGCAGACCGAAATCTCACTCGACATTGGATCACCTTCCTTTCATTACGTTGAACACAACCTGAAGGTAGGTGCTGCGGCGCACGCATGCAAGGCACGATATGTAAACAGGCCCGCAGGTAAGTGAGTTGCGCCGCAACCGGACGCGCTTACCATTCGCACGCTCCCCTGAATCAGCGGCGCAGGTCGAGGATGATCTTGCCGATATGGCTGCTCGTTTCCATCAGCCGGTGCGCCTCCCTCACCTCCTCGAACGGCAGGACGGCGTGGATAACGGGTGCCACGGTGCCCGCCTCCAGCAGGGGCCAGACCTCACTCCTCAACTCATCGCGAATGGCACGCTTTTCCTCCGCCGTGCGCGGGCGCATCGTTGAACCGGTCACGGTCAGGCGCTTGACCATGATCGGCGAGAGATTGGCCTTTTCCGCCAGCGAACCGCCGAGGAAGGCAATGATCGACAGACAGCCGTTGCGGGCAAGCGCGGTGAGGTTCCGGTTGAAGTAGTCGGCGCCGATCATGTCGAGGATGATATCGACGCCCTTCTTGCCGGTTTCGGCCTTGACGACCTCGACGAAGTCCTCCTCGCAGTAGTTGATCGCCCGCCTGGCGCCGAGCGTCTCGCAGGCGCGGCATTTCTCCGCCGAGCCCGCCGTCGCGTAGACCGTCGCGCCGAAGGCCCTGGCGAGCTGGATCGCGGTCGTGCCAATGCCGCTGGAACCGCCGTGGATGAGAACGCTCTCGCCTTCCGTCAGTCCTGCCATCTGGAAGAGATTGGCCCAGACTGTGAAGAAGGTTTCCGGCAGGGCGGCCGCTCTTACCGCGTCATAGCCTTTCGGAAAGGGAAGGACCTGGCCGGCCGGCAGCGCGCAGAATTCCGCATAGCCGCCGCCATTGGCGAGACCGCAGACCTGATCTCCGATCGCGACGTCATTCACTCCTTCGCCGACCGCGACCACCCTGCCCGCGACCTCCAGGCCGAGAACGGGGTTTGCGTCCTTCGGCGGCGGATAGGTTCCGCTGCGCTGGGCGACATCGGGACGATTGACGCCGGCCGCCTCCACCTGGATGACCACCTCGCCCGGCCGCGCCTGGGGCACCGGACCGGTTGCCAGTTGCATCACTTCCGGACCTCCGAAGCCCGAAAGCTCGACGTAACGCATTTCATTGGGCAGCGACATTCGGTCTCCTCATCTTCACGGGAGACCGAGACTTAGAGCGACGCGCCGACGCTGGGAAGCCGGACCCTCGTCGCGGTGTCAATTTGTCTCGCCAATGGCATTTCAGGCCCCTCCCACCGGGCCGCGTGTCGGGTTGATTGATCGGTCAATCAATTATAATCTCCAGCCACACGGAGTTTCCCGACATGCCCCGGATCGGAATGGAGCCCTTGCGGCGCAAGGCACTGGTAGACGCAGCGCTGCGGACCATCGGCCAGCACGGCTCGCTGGACGTGACGATGTCCGACATCGCGCGGGAGGCAGGTGTTTCGCCTGCACTCGCGCATCATTATTTCGGCAGCAAGCAGCAACTGCTCGTGGCGACGATCCGCAGCCTGCTGACCCGGCTGCGTTCCGATGCCGTGGCCGCGATGGAGCACCTCTCCGGCCCGCGCGAGAGGCTGTCGGCGATCATTCGCGTCTCCTTCCAGGCCGACCAGTTCGCTCCCGAGACCGTCGCCGCCTGGCTCGCCTTCTACGTTGAGGCGCAGCGTTCGGAGGAGGTGCGCCGGCTCCTCGTCATCTATTCCCGCCGGCTGCGGTCGAACCTGCTGCACAGCCTCGAACGTCTCTGCCCGCCGGATGACGCGGCGCGGATCGCCGAGGGCGTCGCGGCGATGATCGACGGGCTCTACATCCGCCAGAGCCTGCGCTCGGCGCCGATCGGCACCAATGCCTCGATCGCGCTGACAGAAGACTACCTGGACCTCCAGCTTCGCCCCTTCCTGCCCGCGAAACATTCCTGACGATCGTCGCCGAACACCACACCCGCCGAGGAGAACAAGATGCGCGCACAACCGACGGCCAGCCACTACATCGACGGCGAGTACGTGGAGGACGCAACGGGCACCGTGATCGAGAGCATCTATCCGGCGACCGGAGAAGTGATCGCACGCCTCCATGCCGCGACGCCGGCAATCGTCGCGAAGGCCGTCGCATCCGCCAGGCGTGCGCAGGCGGAGTGGGCGGCGATGACCCCGTCGGCCCGCGGTCGTGTCCTGAAGCGGGCAGCCGAGATCATGCGCGAGCGCAACCGCGAGCTTTCCGAACTGGAGACGCTCGATACGGGCAAGCCGATCCAGGAGACGATCGTCGCGGACCCGACCTCGGGGGCCGACAGCCTGGAGTTCTTCGGGGGCATTGCCGCCACCGCGCTCAACGGAGCCCACATCCCGCTCGGCGCGGACTGGGCCTATACCAAGCGCGTGCCGCTCGGCGTCTGCGTCGGCATCGGGGCCTGGAACTATCCGCAGCAGATCTGCTGCTGGAAGGCGGCGCCGGCTCTTTCGGCCGGCAATGCCATGGTGTTCAAGCCGTCCGAGACGACGCCGCTCGGGGCGCTGAAGATCGCCGAAATCCTGACCGAGGCGGGCCTGCCGAAGGGCGTGTTCAACGTCGTGCAGGGCGACCGCGAAACCGGGCCGCTCC
Organism: Pseudorhizobium sp. NPDC055634; assembly: GCF_053618655.1. Lineage (NCBI taxonomy): Bacteria > Pseudomonadati > Pseudomonadota > Alphaproteobacteria > Hyphomicrobiales > Rhizobiaceae > Pseudorhizobium > Pseudorhizobium sp. NPDC055634. The sequence continues at coordinate 244,589 of NZ_JBSHHW010000005.1, forward strand.
TCGTCGACCATCCGGATGTCGCTAAGATATCGCTGACCGGATCGGTGCCGACCGGTCGCAAGGTGGCGGCGGCCGCCGCCGGTCAGCTGAAGCACGTGACCATGGAACTCGGCGGAAAGTCGCCGCTCATCGTCTTCGACGACGCCGATCTCGACAGCGCGGTCGGCGGGGCGATGCTCGGCAATTTCTACTCGACCGGGCAGGTCTGTTCGAACGGCACGCGCGTCTTCGTGCAGAAGCGGATCAAGGACGCCTTCCTGGAGCGGCTCAAGGCCCGCACGGAGCGGATCGTCATCGGCGACCCGCTCGACGAGGCGACGCAGATGGGGCCGCTCGTTTCCCGGGCGCAGCGGGAAAAGGTGCTCGCCTATATCGAGCAGGGCAAGGCCGGGGGCGCCAGGCTGGTGACCGGCGGCGGCATCCCGAACGACGTTCAGGGTGAAGGCTGCTACGTCCAGCCGACCGTCTTTTCCGACGTCACCGACGACATGACGATCGCCCGGGAGGAGATCTTCGGGCCCGTCATGTGCGTGCTCGATTTCGAGGGAGAGGACGAGGTCATCGCCCGCGCCAACGCCACCGAGTTCGGCCTGTCCGGCGGCGTGTTCACCGCCGACCTTACGCGCGCCCACCGCGTGGCGGACCGCCTGCAGGCCGGGACGCTCTGGATCAACACCTACAATCTCTGCCCGGTCGAGATCCCGTTCGGCGGCTCCAAGCAGTCCGGCTTCGGGCGCGAGAACTCCGCCGCGGCGCTGGAACACTATACGGAACTGAAGACGATCTACGTGGCGATGGGGCCGGTCGAGGCACCTTACTGAACCGGCAAAGACAGGGGCAATTCGCCATGATGCAGGCAGACTTCGTCATCGTCGGTTCGGGCTCGGCAGGCTCCGCCATGGCCTACCGGCTGTCGGAGGACGGCAGGCATTCGGTGATCGTCATCGAGGCGGGCGGATCGGATTTCGGACCGTTCATCCAGATGCCGGCGGCGCTTGCCTGGCCGATGAGCATGAAGCGCTACAACTGGGGCTATCTCTCCGAACCCGAGCCGAACCTCAACAAGCGCCGCATCACGGCGCCGCGCGGCAAGGTGATCGGCGGTTCCTCCTCCATCAACGGGCTCGTCTACGTGCGCGGCCATTCGCAGGACTTCAACCGGTGGGAGGAACTCGGCGCCCACGGCTGGGCCTATGCGGACGTGCTTCCCTATTTCAAGCGGATGGAGCATTCGCACGGCGGCGAGGACGGCTGGCGCGGCAAGGACGGCCCGCTGCACGTGCGCCGCGGCCCCTTCGTCAACCCGCTCTTCCACGCCTTCATCGAGGCAGGCAAGGAGGCCGGCTTCGAACTGACGGACGACTACAACGGCTCCAAGCAGGAAGGCTTCGGCCTGATGGAGCAGACCATCCACATGGGACGGCGCTGGTCGGCGGCCAATGCCTATCTCCGTCCGGCGCTGCGGCGCCAGAACGTCGATCTTGTGCACGGGTTCGCGCGGCGGATCGTGATCGAGAACGGCAAGGCGGTCGGGGTGGAGATCGAGCGGCGCGGCGCAACGGAGGTGATCCGTGCCAACCGCGAGGTGATCGTCGCGGCCTCCTCCTTCAATTCCCCGAAACTGCTGATGCTTTCCGGCATAGGCCCTGCCGGGCACCTGAGGGAGATGGGTCTTGAGGTTGTCGCCGACCGTCCCGGCGTCGGCCAGAACCTGCAGGACCACATGGAATTCTACTTCCAGCAGGTCTCCCGGAAGCCGGTCTCGCTCTATTCGTGGCTTCCCTGGTTCTGGCAGGGCGTGGCGGGCGCCCAGTGGCTGCTGTCGAAAGGGGGGCTCGGGGCCTCCAACCAGTTCGAGGCCTGCGCCTTCGTGCGCTCGGCGGCCGGCCTCGCGCAGCCGGACATCCAGTATCACTTCCTGCCCGTCGCCATTTCCTATGATGGCAAGGCAGCCGCCAGGAGCCACGGCTTCCAGGTCCATGTCGGGTACAACCTGTCGAAATCGCGCGGAGCCGTGACCCTGCGTTCGCCCGATGCCGCGGCCGACCCGGTGATCCGCTTCAACTACATGAGCCATCCGGAAGACTGGGAGAAATTCCGCCACTGCGTGCGGCTGACGCGCGAGATCTTCGGCCAGAAGGCCTTCGATCCCTATCGCGGGCCGGAAATCCAGCCGGGCGAGCGGGTCCAATCTGACGAGGAGATCGACGCCTTCCTGCGCGACCACCTGGAAAGCGCCTACCATCCCTGCGGCACGTGCCGGATGGGCGACAGGTCCGACCCGATGGCCGTGGTCGACCCGGAATGCCGGGTGATCGGCGTCGAAGGCCTGAGGGTCGCCGATTCCTCGATCTTCCCGCACATCACCTACGGCAATCTCAACGGGCCCTCGATCATGACCGGGGAGAAGGCCGCCGACCACATCCTCGGCAGGCAGCCCCTGCCCCGCTCCAACCAGCAGCCCTGGGTCAATCCGCGGGCGGCCGTGAGCGACCGGTAAGCCGGTTCAAAGAAAACCGATCCACCGACCGGCGACGATCGCCCCGCCCCAGATGAGGATGGAAAGCGTCGCTCCGAGCCGCAGCGCGATCCCGGGCTCCCTGCCGGAACGAACCGCGCGCCATCCGGCCGAGACATGCACGGCAAGGATGTTGGCGAGGCCGAGCCCGACCAGGGCAAGCTTGGCGAGGAAGGCCGGATTGCCGGCATATTCCATGGGCCGCACGGAGAACAGGCAGAGGCCGGTCACGATCGCCAGGGCAAGACCGGCCGCGGCAAGGCGCGACAGGTAGACCGCCGCCGGCGCGATCGGCAGCATCCTCGCCCATCCGATGAGCCTGAGGTCGAGCGCAATCACCGACCCGAACAGGAGGCCTATCCCCATGACATGGGCGGCGTTGACGAGGAGATAGAGCGTCGACGATCCGACAAGTGCCCGGGCGAGCGGGGTCGCGGCCAGGGTGGCGAGCCACTCGGACAAGGGGGCCAAACGTGGCGGCCCTAGTCCGTCCGGATGCGTTCCGGATAGATGTCATAGGTCCTGGTGCCGACGATGACGCGGACGGCCTTCATCCTGCGCTCGTCGGGATCCTTCGAGCGGTTGCCGATCAGCATCACCGGGTCACCAACCTCGGCCACGCCTTCGACGAAGCCGGAACGCTCGGTCTTTCCGGGATTGCTCAGCTCGACCGTCCAGACGCCGTCGCCGGCCTGGACCTGCATGGAGGGATGAGGCGGGGCGAAAGAGATCGCGGTGATGGTCCCGGTGAGTTCTATCTGTGCGTCCTCGGCCCAGGACCAGCCGTGATGCGCCAGGACGGCAGTGCCTGCGAAGGGCAAGAGGACGCCGGCAACGAGCGCCGACCTCAAGAGAAAGCGTGTCATCTTCAATCCTCCTCGACGTGATCCGCATGAAGATGTCCCCGGCCCTTGCAAACGCCATAGCCCTCACCGGGAAGTGAACGCCTTCCCGCCATCGGGAATTGTTCCCGCGCAGGCGCAAATTCCCTTGCTCGTCGGACTGGCGGACGGACTTGCCGATTGAAGGAAGAGACTTAGTTGTTGGGCCTGAGCCAAGCCCCAGACACCCCGGCGAGCGAGAGAATGATGCCCTATCACCGCAGCCGGTCAGAACGAGTGACGCTACAGGATGTCGCCCAGGCGCTCGGCATCAGTCCGATCACCGTCTCGCGGGCCCTGCGGCAGCCGGACAAGGTGTCGGACGACCTTCGCCAGCGGATCGTCGCCCAGGTGGAGAAGATGGGATATGTGCCCGACCTCGCGGCACGGGCGCTCGCCAGCAACCACAACGGCGTCATCGGCGTCCTGGCGCCGGCGCTGACGAGCCATGCGCATCTCGGCGTCATGCGCGGCATCGAGGAGCGCGTCCGGACCTCGGACCTGCGCATCCAGTACGCGACCTCCCATTACGACCCGGCGGAGGAATGCAGGCAGATCCGCCTCTTCCTGTCGCAGCATCCGGCCGGCATCCTGCTATCCGGCCTGCAGCAGCCGGAGGGGACGCTGGAACTCCTGAAGTCGGCAACCTGCCCCGTGGTGCAGATCGTCGACCTGCACCTGACGCCGAGCGGCCTGGGGGTCGGGGTCAACCACTGCGAGGCGGCGGCGGCGGCGATCCGTCATCTGGTCGCCTGCGGCTATCGCCGCATCGGCCTTCTCGGCGGGACCCGGGATGTGCGCTCGGAGCGGAGGCTGGAGGGTTATCGCCTCGCCATGCAGGAGGCCGGCCTTGGCGATCCCGTGCTGATTGCCTCGGAGGACGAGCCGACGAGCGTCCAGCTCGGCTGCCACCTCCTCCAGCGCATGATACGGCAGGTGCCCGATCTCGATTGCGTCTTCTGCCAGAACGACGACCTGGCGATCGGCGCCTTTTTCGAGGCACAGAGGCTCGGTCTCTCCGTCCCCGATTTCGGCATCTGCGGGTATAACGACCTCGGTTTCGCCGCCTTCAGCCAGCCGCCCCTGACGACCGTCAGGGTGCCGCGGTTCGAGATGGGCTATCGGGCGATCGACCTGCTGATCCGTGTGCTTGCCGGCGAACCTGCCCCCGACGCGCCGATCGACCTCGGCTTCGAGGTCGTCCCGCGTGGGACGACCCGTCCGCCGCGATAGCGAGGCCCGGGCGCGGGTCAGATATCCTGCGCGGCGTTGGCGAAGATGTCCGACGCCTGCGAGGCGCTCATGCGGCGCACATCGGTCTCGTCGCGCCGGCTGGCGAAGAGTTCGCTCGCCATGATCTGATCGGCAAGATCGGCCGGCAGGGACAGCACGACGCGCTCGCCCTCGTAGCGGATGCCGATGCCGCCGCTGCGCTTGGAGGTGATCATGCCGCCGGCAATGGTATTGTGCGTATCCGGATCGATCAGGATGAAGGCGCCGGTGGAGCGGTTCTGCTCGTAGGCGTCGAAGATCGCCAGTTCGTCGAAGGAGAGCCGGACCTTGCCGATCGCATTCATCGGCAGACGCTCGTCGTGCGGACGCCAGGAGCCGGTGGCGAGGTGGAGCTGCGACGTCGGCCTGACGGAAACCCGCTGCCGCCGCGAACCGCTCTTCAGCCAGTAGCGCTTTCCGGGCTCTATCCCGTCCGGCTGAATCGCCACGATCTGCGCCTCGAATTCGAGGCCCGTCATCGGCTGGGCGTCGAGCGAGACGATCATGTCGCCGCGCGAGACGTCGACCTGTCGGTCGAGCACCAGCGTGATCGCATCGCCCGCCACGGCGGCGTTGCGCACGAGGTCGAAGGTGACGATCTGCCGGACATTGGCAACCATTCCGGAGGGCAGGACGACCACGGGATCGCCGGGCTTGAGCGAGCCGCCGGCGACGGTCCCCTGGTAGCCGCGGAAGCTTTCTCCCGGACGCGAGACCCGCTGAACGGGAAGGCGGAAGCCGCCGGTCTGGGCGGAGCGGACGGTCGCCAGTTCCAGCGTCTCGATCAGCGTCGGGCCGTCATACCAGGGCATGAGCGTACCCGCCGGGTAAACGACGTTCTCGCCCTTCAGCGCCGACATCGGGATCGCGGTGATCTGCCGGACGCCGAGCGACAGCGCCAGTTCCTTGAACTCGTGGGAAATCCTGTCGAACACGGCCCGGTCGTAGCCGACGAGATCGAACTTGTTGACGGCCAGCACGAACTGCCGGATGCCCATCAGCGAGGCGATCGTCGCATGGCGGCGGGTCTGCTCCAGGAGGCCGGCGCGGGCATCCACCAAGAGGACGGCGAGGTCCGCCGTCGAGGCCCCGGTCGCCATGTTGCGCGTATACTGCTCGTGGCCGGGCGTATCGGCGACGATGAAGGAGCGGCGGTCGGTGGCGAAGTAGCGGTAGGCGACATCGATCGTGATGCCCTGCTCGCGTTCCGCCTGCAGGCCGTCCAGAAGGAGCGCGAAATCCGGCAGGCCGAGATCGTTCTGCTGGCCCGAATCCCGCTGCAGGGTCGCCGCCTGGTCTTCCTTGACGGCCTTGGTGTCCCAGAGCAGCCGGCCGATCAGCGTCGACTTGCCGTCATCGACCGAACCGCAGGTAATGAGCCGCAAGGGACGCGTGTCGCGCGCCAGCGGCAGCGCTTCCGCGGCGGGATGAACGGCGGCCGAGGTGGCGGTGGCGGATGCGGTCATCTCAGAAATATCCTTCACGTTTCTTCTTTTCCATCGAACCGGACTGGTCGCGGTCGATGGCGCGTCCCTGGCGTTCGGAAACGGTGGCGATCTCGAGTTCCGCGATCACCTCGTCGAGCGTGGTGGCGCGCGAACGGATCGCGCCGGTGAGCGGGAAGCAGCCGAGGGTGCGGAAGCGGATGAAGCCGTGCTGCACCGTTTCGCCGGGCAGGAGCTTAAGGCGCGGATCCTCCGCCAGGATCATCATGCCGTCCCGCTCGACATAGGGGCGCTCGGCGGCGAAGTAGAGCGGCACGAGCGGGATATCCTCCGCCTGGATGTAGCGCCAGATATCGACCTCGGTCCAGTTGGAGAGGGGGAAGGCGCGGACGCTTTCACCCTTGCGGACCATACCGTTATAGACGTTCCACAGTTCCGGCCGCTGGTTGCGCGGGTCCCAGCGATGGTCGGGCGTGCGGAAGGAATAGATGCGTTCCTTTGCCCGGCTCGCCTCCTCGTCGCGCCGCGCGCCGCCGAAGGCCGCATCGTAGCCGCCGGCATCGAGGGCCTGGCGCAGCGCTTCGGTCTTCATGATGTCCGTGTAGAGGGCCGAGCCGTGCGTGAAGGGGGTGATGCCCTCGGCCTTGCCGCGCGGGTTGGTATGGACGACGAGATCGAGATCGTATTCCTCCGCGATCCGGTCGCGAAACTCGATCATCTCCCTGAACTTCCAGGTGGTATCGACGTGAAGGAGCGGAAACGGCACGCGGCCGGGGTGAAACGCCTTGCGCGCCAGGTGCAGCAGGACGGAGGAGTCCTTGCCGATGGAATAGAGCATGACCGGGCGCTCGAACTCGCCGGCAACCTCGCGGAAGATATGGATCGCCTCGTTTTCCAGCGCCTTCAGGTGCGGGTCGAGAGGAGACTTTGCGGACGACGCAGCCCTTGGCTCGGCTGCGTGAAGGACATCGGACATCAGGAACTCCAGGGGCCTTTCAGCCGCCGATCAAAGGGGACTTGCATTCAGGGAGGAAACGGTGGGCTCGGGAACATGGAGACCGCATTCGCGCTTCTCGTCGTTTTCCCACCACCAGCGACCGGCGCGTTCCGGCTCGCCGGGCTTGATGGCCCGCGTGCAGGGCTCACAGCCGATGGAGGGGTAGCCGCGCTTGTGGAGCGGGTTGACCGGAACGGCATGGTCCTCGACATATCGATTGATCCGGTCGAGCGACCAGTCGGCCAGCGGATTGACCTTGAGGAGGCCGCGCTCGGCATCATACTCGGCGAAGGGAGTGGAGGCGCGATTGCCGGACTGGCCGCGGCGAAGGCCGGTCACCCAGACAACCGCCCCTTCCAGCGCGCGGGCAAGCGGCTTCAGCTTGCGCACGTGGCAGCAGGCATGGCGGGCCTCGACGCTGTCGTAGAAACCGTTGAGCCCGTAGCGCGCCGCATATCCGTCGACATCCGCCTGCTCGGGTCCGAACCGGCTGATCTCGATCCCGAACCGGTCTTCCGTCTCGTCGATGAGAGCGAGCGTTTCGGGAAAAAGGCGCCCCGTCTGAAGCGTTGCCACCACGATATCGACCCGTTCGCCGCCGATCGCTGCGGTGATGACCTGGTCCTCGACCCCGAGACTGGTGGTGAAGACCGCCCGGCCGAGACCGGCGGCAAGCGAAAGGCGAGCCGCGAGATCGAGCTTTTCAAACTGCGCATCGAGGGTTGCGGCGATTTCGGCCAGGTTGCGGCCGGAGGCGTCGTGGATGGTCATGAGGGCTTTCCATGCTCTTTGACGGATTATGAAAGCTGGGTACCCGGAAGAACAGAAACAGCGGTTTCATGACCCGGCGATGAAGAGCAAATCTCACTCGAAAGCCGCTATCCGGCAGAAAAGCTGAGACGATCTTCGCGACGCGCGAAATATGCGGCTGCATGATCCCCTATACTTGCGCGTTGCTTTGCCGGCGGAGTGGGGCATCGACCTTCACCGATCGCGGCACTGGCGAACCCACCCCGTCCCCTCCGATGACAAGATCGTGACAAAATCGGGAACAAATTCCGCCGGCAGGGATTCGACTGCTGTCCCCCTCGAAAATGGAGAGCATCATGGCAATGTCCGCGCATATCCACGTCAAGCCCGAGGAACATATCCTGACGATCCAGGAAGCGATCGAGCCGGTCTACCACCAGCTGGCACTCGAGTGCGAGGTACGGATCATCGATGCGGCGGTGCGTGCCGGATGGTCTGCGGAAGATGCCGTGACCGCGATCGAGGACCTGCGCAAGCGCGAGTTGCTGGAAAGCACGCACTGACGCCACCAGCCATTCCCCGACGACGGAGGCAGGTCGCCCGCGGCCTGCCTCTCAGTTGACGGCGACCTCCCCGGGTGTCTTTCGCGTATCGTCAGCCGGCGGATTGAGCTGCAGGGGCCGCAGGTCATCCTCGCCCAGCGTCTCGACTTCGAGCAGCCGTGCCGCGGTCTGTCCCAGCGCATCGCGCCGTTCGGTGAGGATCTTCACCGCGCTATCGAAGGCGTGGTCGACGATCTTCCTGACCTCTTCGTCGATCGCATCGGCCGTGTGTTCGCCGTAGTCATGCGGTCGCGGACCGCCCATGAGCGGATCCTGTGCCAGATAGGAGCGCTGGTCCGTTTCCAGGGCGATGTGGCCGATCTTTTCCGACATGCCGTAGCGGGTCACCATGGCGCGGGCGATATCGGTGACCTTGGCAAGGTCGTCGGCCGCCCCGGTGGACAGGTGGTGGAACACGATGAACTCGGCCGCGCGCCCACCCAGGAGCACCGCCATCTTGTTTTCCAGTTCCTCGCGCGTCATCAGGAAGCGGTCCTCGGTCGGCCGCTGGATGGTATAGCCGAGGGCGCCGACGCCGCGCGGGATGATCGACACCTTGTGGACCGGATCGACGCCCGGAAGCGACAGCGCCACCAGCGCATGGCCCATTTCGTGATAGGCGACGATGCGCCTCTCCTTGGCGTTGAGCAGCCGGTTGCGCTTCTCCAGCCCTGCGATCATCCGTTCGATGGCATTGTTGAAATCCTCCATCGTCACCGCATCCGCCTTGCGGCGCGTCGCGAGGAGCGCCGCCTCGTTCACCAGGTTGGCGAGATCGGCGCCGGTGAAGCCGGGGGTCAGCGCAGCCAGATGCTCGGTGTCGACGTCGGGCGCGAGCTTGGCCTTGGCCATGTGAAGCTTGAGGATCTGGATGCGGCCCTTCTTGTCGGGCCGGTCGACGAGGACCTGGCGGTCAAAACGGCCGGCGCGCAGAAGCGCCGGGTCGAGGATTTCCGGCCGGTTGGTGGCCGCCAGCAGCACGACGCCGAGGGTGGGGTCGAAGCCGTCCAGTTCGACCAGCAGCTGGTTGAGCGTCTGTTCCTTTTCGTCATGGCCGCCGTACATCGGCCCGGCGCCGCGGGCCCGGCCGAGCGCGTCGAGTTCGTCGATGAAGATGATCGCAGGCGCCTTGGCGCGCGCCTGCTCGAAGAGGTCGCGGACACGCGCGGCGCCGACGCCCACGAACATTTCCACGAACTCGGAGCCCGAGATGGAAAAGAAGGGCACCTTCGCCTCGCCGGCGACCGCGCGGGCGATCAGCGTCTTGCCTGTTCCCGGCGGGCCGACCAGCAGCACGCCCTTCGGCATGCGCCCGCCGAGCCGGCCGTATTCTTCCGGATTGCGCAGGAAATCGACGATCTCCTTGAGTTCGTCCTCCGCCTCGTCAACGCCGGCGACGTCATCGAAGGTCACCTTCACGTCGGTCTCGACATAGACCTTGGCGCGGCTCTTGCCGATCTGCATCAGCCCGCCGGCGCCACCGCCCGCACTGATGCGCCGCATCATGAAATACCAGATGCCGAAGAAGAGCAGGATGGGCAGCGTCCAGGAGAGGATGTTGCCGATGATGTTGCTTTCGATGCGGCCGGTATAGACGACACCGCTTTCCTGCAGGCGATCGGCGAGGTCAGGATCGACGCGCGTGGTCACGAACATCGTCTGGCCGCTCGGCAGCGGCTGCTTGAACTTTCCCTGCACATAATTGTCGGAGATCGCCACCTCGGCGATCTTCTTCTCGGCGAGATAGGTCTCGAACTCGCTGTAGGGGATCTCCGTGACCTGCTGGGAATAGGCGAAGAAATACTGGATCAGCAACACCCCGAAGACGGCCGCGATGCCGTACCAGATGTTGAACTTCATGTTGCCTTGCATGGCAGATCACCCCGATCCGTTTCCACCAGGCGACACCGGGCAAAGGCAGTTCCCATCCGCGATGGTTGCAAGACCGTGCCCTGCGCCTCACACGCCCTTCATATCCCAACTTCAGCTTTTCCTAAATGCGCCTGGTGGGTAGGCGGCATATCGAGAGTGCCCGGATATCTCCCCCGGGCTTCGCCCTCAGGCCGGCGCAAGGCGGCTAAGGCATATTGAAAATAAATAATATACATTATATTAGATCGTATATTGATTACGAGAATGGAGCGAGGCGTGAGGATCACCACCATTTCCCAGAGGCTGTCCGTGTCATCGCAGCCGACCGTCGAGGACATCCAGTCCCTTCGCGACAAGGGGTTCGCGGCCCTTGTCAACAACCGGCCGGACGCCGAGGAAGGCTCGCAGCCGGGAACGCAGGCGGAAGCCGCGACAGCCGGGCAGTCCGGCCTGTCCTATGCCTTCATCCCCGTTGCCGCCGATACCATTACTGAAGCGGATGTGCGCGAATTCCAGCGAGCCATCGAAACCGCCGAGGGACCTGTCCTTGCGCACTGCCAGACGGGCAGGCGATCGCTGATGCTCTACCTGATCGGCGAAGGGCTGGACGGGCGCATGTCTGCGGAGCAGGTCGTCGAGTTCGGGCGCAGCCGCGACCTCGATACCAGCGGCGCGGCCCGTTGGCTCGAAAGGCATTTCGCGCGTCGACCGCAAGTGAAGGGCTTTTTCGACAAGCGCACCTGGAGCATCCAGTACGTGGTCTCCGATCCGGCGACCGGCAAATGCGCCATCATCGACCCGGTCCTCGATTTCGACGAGAAATCGGGATCGACGGCGACCATCAATGCCGACGCGATCCTCGATCATGTCCGCAGCGAGGGCCTGACCGTCGAATGGATCCTCGACACGCACCCGCATGCGGACCATTTCTCCGCCGCCCAGTATCTGAAGGAGAAGACCGGCGCACGAACCGCGATCGGCGAGCGCGTGGTCGACGTGCAGAAACTCTGGAAAGGGATCTACAACTGGCCCGAACTGGCCGCCGACGGCTCCCAGTGGGACCGGCGGTTCGCCCATGGCGAGAGCTTCAAGGTCGGGTCGATCGATGCGAAGGTGATGTTCTCCCCCGGACATACGCTCGCCTCCATCACCTACGTGATCGGCGACGCAGCCTTCGTGCACGACACGCTCTTCATGCCGGACGGCGGCACGGCGCGGGCCGATTTTCCCGGGGGCGACGCCCGCGTCCTTTGGAGGTCGATCCAGGACATCCTGGCGCTTCCCGACGAGACAAGGATTTTCACGGGCCATGATTATCAACCGAACGGGCGTGCCCCACGCTGGGAGAGCACAGTGGCGGAGCAGAAGAAGTCCAACCCCCATCTTGCCGGCGTCGGCGAGGAAGACTTCGTGGCGCTCAGGACGAGGCGGGACAAGACATTGCCAATGCCGAAGCTCATCCTGCACGCCCTGCAGGTGAACATCCGCGGCGGACGGCTGCCGGAACCCGAGCCGAACGGCAAGCGCTACCTCAAGTTTCCGCTCGATGCCTTGCAGGGAGCCTCGTGGGAATGAACAGCGATCTCGACACCAGGGTAAAGGCAGGCCTTTCCCCTCTCGAAATGGCGGGGCGGGCCGGTGAGGTGGCGAACCTCCTCAAGACGCTGTCGCATCCCGCGCGGCTGATGATCGTCTGCACGCTGATCGAGGGCGAGCATTCGGTCGGCGAGATCGAGGAGAAACTCGACCTGCACCAGCCGCATCTTTCGCAGCACCTGACGGTGCTGCGGGGCTCGGGCATCGTCGAGACGCGGCGGGAAGGAAAACAGATCTTCTACCGCCTGACCGAGGAGAAGGTCGCCCGGCTGGTTGCCGCCCTCTATGACATCTTCTGCGTGAAGGACGACACATGAACATCTATATCGCCCCTCTGGCGGGGGGCATGCTGATCGGCGCATCCGCCGTCATGCTTCTCATCCTCAACGGCCGGATTGCCGGTATCAGCGGCATCGTCGGGCGCCTGGCTCAAGGCGTGGGGCTCGCCACCAACCTCGCCTTCGTCCTCGGACTGCTGCTCGGGCCGCTTGCCTACCTCTTCCTGTTCGACGCCTGGCCAGAGGTTCAGATCAGCGCCGGCTGGCCGCTGGTCATCGTCGCCGGCCTGCTCGTCGGTTTCGGCTCGCGGATGGGATCGGGCTGTACCAGCGGCCACGGCGTGCTCGGGCTCGCGCGCCTGTCGCCGCGCTCCATGGTGGCGGTCGCCACCTTCCTGACGACCGGCGTCCTCGCGGTCGCGGTCCTGCGGGGTCTCGGGCTGTGAACCGCAACATTCTCCAGTCCGGAGCAGCGCTTGCCTCCGGCATCGTCTTCGGCCTTGGCCTGTCGCTTTCCGGCATGCTGAACCCCGCGAAGGTACAGGGCTTCCTCGACGTCTTCGGCGCGTGGGACCCGAGCCTTGCCTTCGTTCTCGGCGGCGCCGTCGTCGTCGCATTCATCGGCGTGCAGGTCATGAAGCGGATGCGGCATCCTGCCTTCGACGACAGTTTCCACCTGCCGACCAGCCGCCGGATCGACCCGCCGCTGGTCGTCGGCTCGGCCCTCTTCGGCCTCGGCTGGGGGATCGGCGGCTTCTGCCCCGGCCCGGCGGTCGCCGCCCTTTCGATGGGCATTCCGCAGACGGCGCTGTTCGTCGTCGCCATGCTCGCCGGCATGGCCCTGCATGACAGGGTCTGGACCAGGCGGAGGTGAGCATGTCGATCCTTACGGCAGTCGGGTCCGGCGGCATCGTCGGGTTCCTGCTCGGCCTGCTCGGCGGCGGAGGCTCGATCCTGGCGACGCCGCTCCTCCTCTACGTCGTCGGCGTGAGCCAGCCGCACATCGCCATCGGCACGGGCGCGCTCGCGGTCTCGGTGAACGCCTTCGCCAACTTCGCCGGCTATGCGATCAGGGGGCAGGTCTGGTGGCGGTGCGCCATCGTCTTTTCCGCGCTCGGCGTTCTCGGCGCGCTTGCCGGCTCCAGCCTTGGCAAGGCGATGGACGGAGACAAGCTGGTCTTCCTGTTCGGCATCCTGATGATCGTTGTCGGCATCCTGATGCTGAAGCCCCGGAAGCCCGTTCCTACCCAGAGGCGTCCGGTCGACCTCAGGATGTGTCTCGTCACGGGGGTGGTGGCGCTCGCGGCAGGCGGTGCATCCGGCTTCTTCGGAATAGGCGGAGGCTTCCTCATCGTCCCGGGCCTGATGCTGGCGACCGGCATGCCGATGATCAACGCGATCGGCACCTCGCTTCTGTCGGTCGGTACGTTCGGCCTGGCGACCGCCCTGAACTATGCGAGCTCGGGCCTGGTGGACTGGTGGCTGGCCGGCGAATTCATCGGCGGCGGCGTGATCGGCGGCGCGATGGGCACGCTTCTCGCAAGCCGGCTCAGCGGCTACAGGAATGTCCTCAACCGCCTTTTTGCAGGGCTCATCTTCGTGATGGCGGCATACATGCTCTACCGCTCCTCGGGCACCGTGATGCCAGGCTAGGTCCTGTTGACAAAGTGGATTCCCAAATCAGTGGAAGCACGATTCAAGACCCGATATGACAAGACCCGAAAGTCTTTCGAGGGCTTCCTCGCCCTGGCCGCCGCAAAATATGGTTGCCATACTGTTGTCAACAAGACCCAGGTTTGTCGGGGTAACTCATTTGGAGGCTAAAATCTTGACTGTTGCTTTGGTGGGAACGTCGTCCTTTGATCGGTTCTTCAATCCAGCCCATGACGCGTTGCAACGGCGCGGCCATGGTGTGGCACGGTTCGTCACGCGCGAGGAACTGCTAGCGGCCGTTGATGCACTGCAGTCTTTGGAAATCCTTGGCGCGACCTCAAGCTTTGCAGCCGACCGGGAGCTGTTTGCCAGGATGCCGCGTCTGCGCGCACTGGTTTCTCCGTTCACAGGGGTCGAAGGGTTCGATGTTTCGGCCGCGACGGAAAACGGCATCCTCGTGGCGAATGGCCAGATTGCGGAAAACACCGTCAGCATGGCCGAGGCCGCAGTCCTCTTCACCCTGGCTTCGCTCTATGACCTTCATGGCACGGAGCGCTACCTTCGCGAAAACCTGCCGCGTCCCTCGCAGGTCCGTGCGCGCATGCTCATGGGAAAGACAGTTGGCCTGATAGGCTTTGGCAAAATTGGACAGGCTATCGCGGAACGGCTGTCTGTATGGGGCGTGAGGCTCGTCGCTTCGGTGCGCACGACGCGATCGATGCCCGCCTACGTCACCTCCCAGAGCCTCGATGAAGTGCTCGCGACAAGCGATGTCGTTATCATGGCGGCTGCACTCACTCCTGAATCACGGGGAATGCTGGATCTTGACGCGTTGCGCCGAATGAAACCGGACGTGGTGTTTGTCAACATCACGCGGGGCGGCATCATCCCCGACGATACACTCGCCACGCTCGCCGCAGAGCGACCGGCTATGCGCCTTGCCCTCGATGTGTTCGACCCGGAGCCGTTGAAAGAGGATAGTCCGCTGCGCGACCTTCCGAACGCCATCCTCACCCCACACATGGTGGGACATACGGTCGAGTCGCAGATGCGCCTGCGGGAGGCATTTTGCGAGAACCTTCTCGCGGTGGCAGAGTGGCGGGTGCCTGAATACGTCGTCAATCCGTCTGTGATCGAAACGTGGCTGGGAAAACAGGACAGCCCACGGCTCTAATTGCGTCCGAGCTTGTATCCCTCATCAGTGCATCGTCATCCATTCGCGGGCGGCGCGTAGTGCAGCGGCGAGTTCGGCCTTGCTTATCGTCTGGGCAAGGTGACCGCGCAATGCTGCAGCCCGGTCGGAGCCCTTGATGGCGGCGATGTTCAGCCACTTGTGGGCGGCGATGAAATCAACGGCGCAGCCGCGACCGGTCGCATACATGAGCCCCATTTCGAAGAAGACAGGACCTAGTCCTCGGCTCTGCCGGGAACGTCGCGTCCGCATTCCGGCCGCCAGGCGGGAACTTCCGACAGGTCATTGCCTCCTGCCCGGCGGACGGAGACGGCGATCCAGAGGAAGGCCGCCACTGCCGTGATCCCGATCGCCGCCGTCAGCCAGATGGAACCCGCGACGCCGATCCCGGCAAGCGAGAGCGACATGGCGATCGGCGCGACCGCCGCCGTCATCTGCCGCGCGGACGTCGCCCAGCCCATGCGGCCGCCGTAGCCCTGCCGTCCGAAGAGTTCCAGCGGCAGCGTTCCGCTGACGATGCTGCTCAGGCCTGACCCCAAACCGAAGATCACGGCAAACGCGGCCGCACCGGCAATCGATGGCGTCGTCATCATCAGGATGGCAAGGGCAACCGGGATGAGCGCCGCGGCGATGACGGCGAGCCACCGCTGCGGCAGCCGTCCGCCGAAGACGAGGTTGATCAGGCGGCTCGCCACCTGCGAGGGTCCGAACAGGGAGGCGACGAAAAGCCCCGCCGCACCCATTCCGAGCGCCTGGGTGAGCGGCACCATGTGGACGAGGATGGCCGACAGCGCATAGCCCTCCGCGGCAAAGCCGAAGAGCATCAGCAAGAAGAGCGGGGACGTCCGTCCGTCCGGACCGGCAGGCGGCCCGGACGGGTCCCGGGATGCGGGTCTTTTCACCGCGCGCGTCGTCAGGCGCGAAATGGCGAGGTGGACGGGCAGGCAGACGAGGAGGTTCATGGCGGCAAAGACGAGGTAGACTTCACGCCACGAGAGAAGGCCGTGCATCCATGAGGTCAGGGGCCAGAAGATCGACGATGCGAAGCCGGCAATCAGCGTCAGGTGCACGATCGAGGTCTGCGCCTTCCTGCCGCCCGCCTGGACGATGGCGGTAAATGCGGTCGCGTAGAGGACCGTTGAGGATACGATCTGAGTCAGTGCCAGAACGACGGCGAAGCCGAGAGGGCCGGGCGACATCGACAGCGCCGCCAGCAGGACGGCCGCAAGCACCGACCCTGCCGCCATGAGGCGTCCGGCGCCGACCCTGTCGGCAAGGCTTCCGGACAAGGGCGCGGCAAGGCTCCCCGCGAGCAATGCGGCCGAGAACGCGCCGAACACCCATTGCTCGGATCTACCGATGTCACGCGCGATCGCGGGAACAAGGACGCTGAAGGCGTAAAAGAGCGTGCCGTAGCCGATGACCTGCGAGGTGCCGAGGCCGATCAAGGCCCAAGGCGGGAGTTTCTGTTCGTTCGGCATCACCCTCGCTCGAAGTCTGCCGCTGCCGCGGCCCGACTTTCCCGCCCCCTCCACGCCGGCGAGGCTGCGGGAACCTCCGGCGGAGCCAACACAGCATCCGGACCCCGCGGAAGTCAATGGAGGGAGGCCGGCATCCCGGCCATGCCTGGTCGACGGGATGCCTCAGGTGATGCGCTTTCCCGTCTCGTCGAGCACCTGCTCGCCGTCCTCCTTGAAGAAGGGGCCGCGGAAGGTATCCGGCAGGATGTCGAGGACCGCTTCCGAAGGCCGTGCGAGCCGCGTCCCGAGCGGCGTCACCACGAAGGGCCGGTTGATGAGGATCGGCTCCTTCAGCATCGCGTCCAGCAACTGCCCATCCGTCAGGTCCGGGCTGTCGAGACCGAGCTCCGCATAGGGCGTGCCCTTCTCCCGGATCGCCTGGCTCACCGTGAGACCGGCATCGGCGATCATCCTCGCCAATTCATCGCGGGACGGAGGCGTCGCGAGATACTCGACCACCCTCGGCTCGATCCCGGCGGCCCGGATCAGGGCGAGCGTGTTGCGGGACGTGCCGCAGGCCGGATTGTGGTAGATGGTGACATCCATGGTTCATGCCTTTTCTCTGGCAATATCACGGGACAGCGGGAGAGCCTGCCCGGCTACCGGCTTCGGATCGATGCGAAGCGCGCGGAGCGCATTGAGGATGACCGCGACGTCGATCGCCTCCTGGATGAGCGCGCCCTGGACGGGAGAAAGGTAGCCGAGCGCCGCGGCGATCATGCCGATGACGGATAGTCCGATGCCGACCACCACGCTCTCCATGGCGATGCGCCGTGCGCCCCGCGCAATCTCCACCCCCGTCCGCACCCTGTCAATGTTATCGACAAGGAGGACGACGTCCGCAGCCTCGGCGGAGGCGGCGGCCCCGCGCGCGCCCATGGCGACGCCGATATCGGCCGCGGCAAGAGCCGGCGCGTCGTTGACCCCGTCGCCGACCATCATCACCGGGCCATGCTTGCGCTCGGTGAGCACGAGCAGCACCTTGTCGTTCGGACGGAGGTCGGCGCGGATGCCGTCGAGACCGAGGCCCTGCGCGATGCGCGTGGCGACCTCCTGGCGGTCCCCCGTCGCCAGCAGGATGCGTCCGATCCCCTCCCCGCGCAGGCCGGAAAGCATTGCCTGGCTGTCGTCACGCAGACGATCGGCCATGACCAGGTAGCCGGCGAAGGCGCCGTCGATACCGACGGCGACCAGCACGGAACCCGCTTCCAGCGGCGGATGCCCGACCGTCGTCGGCCCCACATGAGCGGCCACGAACGGGTATCCGCCGACGACGACGGAGCGACCGTCCACCCGACCCAGGAGCCCCTCTCCCGGGACCTCCGTCACCTCGGTGGGAATCGACAGGGGGACACCGCGCTCGCGCGCCTCCTCGACCAAGGCCTGCGCCACCGGGTGCTTGCTCGCCTGCTCGAGGGCGGCGGCGAGCCTCAGCATGTCGCTCGCCGGCACGGGGCCGGTGGCTTCCATGGTGGCGATCCGCGGGCGCCCGTCCGTCAGCGTACCGGTCTTGTCAAGGATCAGCGTCTGGGCGCGCGCCATCGCTTCAAGCGGTCCGGCGCCCTTGATCAGCACGCCGTAGTGCGCGGCGCGGGAAAGGCCCGCCACCAGCGCCACGGGCACGGCGAGGATCAGCGGGCACGGTGTCGCAACCACGAGGACGGCAACGGCTCGAATGGGATCGCCCGTCAGCCACCAGGCCGAAAAGGCGATCGCCACCGTGACCAGCAGGAAGGCGAGCGACCACTTGTCGGCGAGCCTCGACATCGGCGCCTTGGACGCCTGGGCTTGCTCGACAAGGCGCACGATACCCGCATAGGTGCTCTCCCTGGCAGGCCGTGTCGCGACGAGGTCGAAGGCCTCGCCGGAATTGGTGGAGCCGCTCATGGCTTCGCGGCCCTCCGCCACCTTGACCGGCAGCGATTCCCCCGTCAGGGCCGACGTGTCCAGGAAGGCGATGCCCGATCCCACAGTTCCGTCGACGGGGACGACATCGCCCTGGCGGATCAGCAGCCGGTCGCCCGGCGCGATCGCGTCCAGCGGCACCTCTTCCAGTGCCCCGTCTGCGTAGCGCGTTGCCGTGCGGGGGACGCGCGAGAGCAGGCTGCGCATCTCGCGCCGGGCCCGGCCCTCGGCGAAGCTTTCCAGAAACGTGCCGCCGGAATACATGACCGCGACCACGGCGGCGGCGAGCGTTTCCCCGAAAAGCAGGGCGGACGACATGGAAAGGGCGGCGACGATATCGAGGCCCACCTCGCCCCGCAAAAGGCTGCGGACGATCTCGATCAGAAGGGCCGCGAGGACCGGGAGGACGCCAAGGGTCCAGACGGTGGCGGCGAGATCGCCCCTACCGATCCCGTAGGCGAGCAGGAGGCCGCCCACGAGGCCGCCGATCCCTATCGCCAGAAGTCCGATCTTCAGTTTTTCCGCAATCGAATAGCCTTGCACCACGCATTCCCTCCCACCGGCCACATGGGATTGTAGCGTCTCGACAACGATGGCGAAAACTGCCGCGAGCAAATTCGCGGCAGCAATCCACGGGGAATGACTGCGTTTCGCCTCAGGCGCGGAGCGACAGTTCGCTCAGCACCTCGTAGCTACGATCGAGGCGAAGAGCCTCCGGATCGCCTCCGAGCGACAGCAGCTTTCGATCGCGTTCAAGGTTCAGCGTCCTGATCTCCGCGTCGTAAAGGGTCACGACGGCCGTCAGCCAGCGGTTGACCAGATAGTCGGGCTCCGCCAGTTCGACGTTGAACCTCTCGAGGAGACTGTTGGTCTCCTCGGCGCCGTACCAGGTGCCGCCGACCACCCACTGGTTGACGGTGAAGAGACGGGTGAGCCGACCATGCGGATCGACCCCGACGGCGATCAGATGGCAGGCGGGGCTCTCCTTGCCCTCGGGGCGCACGAAGCAGTGGAAGTGGCCGTGCTCGCCCAGCGCGGTGCTGTCTTCGTGGCAATGGTAGTACCATTGCGCCCCGGAGACATGATCGCAGACCTCCGGTTCCGGATAGTGCTTCCAGGTCGTCACTCCCTGCGGCGGAAGGACCTTGAGAAGGATGCTGCTGCCCGACTTTGCAAGGATCGCCTGGCAATATGCCTGCTCCTGCCTGGCCCGGTTGCGCGCTTCCTCGTCCATCAGAGGACGCCTGCCGAGCAGGGGTTGCCGTCCGACGGACTCGGCGCCGGTGCGGGCGCGGCCGCCGGCGCGGCGGGCGCCCCGCTGTAATCGTCGGCGAGATCATCGTAGCTGCGGCCCCCCGACGTGGCGGGGATTGCCGCGGCGCACGGGCTGTCTTCTTCCTGATGGGCTAGCACGGGGCGCGGTGCCTCGCTGGTGGCGTGGTCGACCGCGACCGCGCCGACGGCCGCCAGCAGGGAGGCGCCGAAAAGGATGGTGTTTCTGCTCATGATTTCTTGAATCCGTCTAGCCCGAATACCGGACGCGCCAAAATGCCGAGGAGACTGCCGCCGAACGCCATGACCAGCCAGAGCCAGCCGTGAAGGCTTCCGGAGGCGATGCCGCTGAACAGCGCGCCGATATTGCACCCGAAGGACAGCCGCGCCCCGTAGCCCATCAGCAGTCCGCCGAGGATGGCGGCGGCGTAGGATGCAAGCGGAACCCTTGCGCCTTCGGCAAAGCGGCCCGCGAGCGAGGCCGCAAGCGCCGCGCCGAGAATGATCCCGAAGTTCATGACCGATGTCACATCGAAGAGGACGCTCTGCTCCAGTGCGCGTGCCTGGAAAGGCACCTGCCAGAATTGCCAGCTGGCGACCGGCACTCCGATGGCATCGAGGACCTTCGCTCCCCAGAGCCCGAACCCGTAGGTCACGGACCAGGGATGGCCGGCAAGCAGGAGGGTGATCACGTTGCCGAGCGCCAGAACGAGGAGCGCGAGCCCCAGCGGCCACGGTCCGCGAAGGATCCGGGCGGGCCGCAGGGCGGAAAGCCCCTGGAACACCGGCTCGACATTGCCGTGGCGCCTGCGCTCGACAAGTGCGAGGACCAGGATGACCGCGAGGAGCGCGACGAGCGTTGCAGCAGTTCCCGGCAGCGGGCCCAGATATTCGCCGAGCTTGACGGCGGGCATGGATGGCAGACCCAGCCAGAACGGCAGGTGGGCGGTTGCGATCACCGCGCCGGCGATGAAACCGATGAGGGTGACGAGCATCCGGCTGCTTCCGCCGCCGACCGTGAACAGGGTTCCCGAGCCGCAGCCGCCTCCCAGTTGCATCCCGAGCCCGAACATGAAGGCACCGACGACGACGGAGACGCCGACCGGGGCCCAGGCACCGGAAAAGGTCCGGTCAACCTCCCAGAAGCCGCTCATCAGGGGGATGAAGACGAGGGCCGTGATGGCGATCATCAGGAACTGCGCCCGCATGCTGCGGCTGCGGCCCTCGGTCGCGAAGCGCCGCCAGCCGCCGGTGAAGCCGAACGAGGCATGATAGAGGGCGGCACCGAGGAGCCCGCCGTTCAGGAACAGGAGCGACTGGGTGGTCGATACCTCCGAAGCGATGAAGGCCGCCCCGAGGATAAAGGTCGCAAGGACGACGAGGAGGGGTGAAAGGTCGGAGCGGGCTTCAGAAACGTGCCCGCCGGGAAGGGATATTGCCATCAAGTTCATTCCATATGCACAGGGCCGCCGTTATGTCACAGTCGGCATGCCGATGGAAAATCATCAACGTCTCATTCCACGGCGGTTTTGAGAATTAGCGACCCGGATCATGGCGCATTTGGAACTCCTGTTTCTTTCGGCCCCGGTTGGGCAAAGATAGTTTGCCCGGATAGAATCTCTTGAGGAAATACGGATTGTCTTTCGCAGCAATACGCCAGGTCGCCCTGGCCCTGTCCCTGGTGGCGGTAACGAGCCTCGCCCCCTCGCCTCTTCTCAAGGCCGCACAGGCCGAGCAACAGCAGGCGCGCCTGGTCGAATATTCCGAGACGACCGATCTTGCCGCGCTGGCGAAGAAGGGCCCGACCGTCATCTTCTTCTTCGCAACCTGGTGCCCCAACTGCATCCTGACGCTGACGGAACTGTCGGAAAAATGGGACCAGATCGATCCCGGCGCGACGGTGGTGATCGCCGATTATGACCGGGAAACCGAGCTGAAGGCGAAGTACGGCGTGACCTACCAGGACACGTTCGTGCTTCTCGACGCCGATGCCGGCGCGGCCAAGCTCTGGAACGCCGGAGGGATCGCCACCCTCAACGAGAACCTTCGCGGGAAATGACCTTCCTTTTTGCGTTTCTGGCGGGCGTGGCGACAATCGCCTCGCCCTGCGTCCTGCCGCTCCTGCCGGTCATCCTGGCCAGTTCCACGCTGGAGGGACGCTTCCGGGCTGCCGGCCTGATCCTGGGCTTTGCCCTTTTCTTCACGGGGATCACGCTGGCGCTCAGCCTGCTCGTGCGGCATTTCGCGGTTTCGCCCGACATTCACCGGATCGCCGCCGGCGTCATCTTCGTCGCGATGGGCGCGGTGTTGACCCTGCCCGTCCTCAAGCACCGTTTCGAATACGCCGCGTCCGGCGTGATCGGGTCGCTCGATCTCGGACCGCGGCGGACGACGGGCTTTCTCGGGGGGATGCTAACCGGCGCCGGCCTCGGCCTCGCCTGGACGCCATGCGTCGGCCCGATCATGGCATCGGTCATCACGCTTGCCCTCAACCAGGAAACGACCGCCCAGTCGGCATTGACGGCCGCCTTCTTCAGCCTCGGAACGGCCCTGCCCATGGGGCTGGCCGTCGCCTTCGGCAAGAGGCTCTACGACCGGACCAACTGGTTGAAACGACACAGTTCCCGGCTCCAGCAGGCGATGGGGCTCTGCATCCTTCTCGTGGGTCTTGCCATCCTTCTCGGCGCCGACCGCACCGTCCAGGTCTGGCTGCTCACCTGGTTTCCCGGTTGGGACCAGGCGCTTACCGGCTGGGAACGCGCCGTGACAGACTGATTGTTCCAAGGAACCTTCACCGGGAGCAAATTTTGCTCCCGACCGGCCATTGTTTGGCACTGAATTGATTGTGCTTTCGCGGCGAATATCGAACCCTAAGGGCGAGAATAAGGAGTGATACATGTCTCATACCATCGTCAAACGTCTACTGGCCGCCAGCGCCCTTTCGCTCTTCGTCGTGGCAGCCGCGCCGGCGCTGCAGCAGGTCCTTCCTGGCAGCCACCACGCCGAGGCGTTTGCCCAGACGGAAGGCTACCCGATCATCGTCAACGAGGCGCAGTTCAAGGAACTGGCCGAGAAGGGCGGGAAGATCGTCGATTCGCGCCAGCCCGCTGCCTTCGAGAAGGGGCATATCCCCGGCGCGGTGAACATCCCCTGGGCCAAGCTCAACGTTTCCGAGCGTGACGGCATCCGCAACGAGTTCGCCGAGGACGCGGTCTTCGAGGACGTCATCGCGGCTGGCGGGCTCAAGGCCGGCGATACGCTGCTGATCTACGACAGCAACTCCCTGCCGGGCCGCGCATTCATCGCGCTCGAGTATGCGGGCTTCAAGAACATCCACGTGCTGGATGGCGGCATTTCCGGCTTCACCGGTGAGCTGTCGACCGATCCGGTCGAGGTCGCCAAGTCGGACTTCAAGCTGACGGAAAAGAACGATGTCCGCGTCGACAAGGCCTATGTCCAGTCGAAGCTGAAGAGCCAGGACACCGTGATCATCGACGGACGCAACTCCGACGCCTTCGTCGACGGCCATATTCCGGGCGCCAAGTCGGTGGTGGCCGCGAGGCTCCTGACCGAAGACCGCAAGATCCTGCCGCAGGACGTCATCAACAACCTGCTGGCGTCGCGCGGCGTCGACAAGAACAAGGAAATCCTCTCCTATTGCGGCAGCGGCGTCGCTGCGGCGAATAACTACATCGCGCTCAAGAACCTCGGCTACACGAACGTCCGCATCTATGACGAAAGCTGGGACGAGTGGAGCCGCGATCCTGCGGCCGGCCAGTCGCTGGCGCTCGGCAACTACGCCTTTGCCGGTGCCGACCTCGGCAATTCCGAAGGTCCGAAGTTCCTGACGGCCGAACAGGTCAAGGAACTCGCCGCCACTCCGGACGTGGTCGTCGTCGACGTCCGCTCGCCCTCCGACTACAGCGCCGGACAGATCCCCGGATCGGTCAACGTCTTCTGGGATTCCACCCTCGACGACAACCGGGCGCTGAAGAGCACGGACGAGCTTCGCAAGCTCTACGAGGAAGTCGGCGTGACGCCCGACAAGAAGGTCGTGCTATTTACCCGCGGCGGCGTCCAGCTGACCCACAGCTACACGGTGCTCTCGCTCCTGGGCTTCAAGAACGTCGACTTCTTCACCGGCAAGTTCGAGGGCTGGGAAAACGGTGCGCTGAAGCGCGGCTGACCGCGCGGCAGCCGAACAATATCCATGGCGCAAGTGCCTCCCGCTTGCGCCATGGGACCAACCACCCTCGGCGGCAAGGCGACCGCGCGTCGAGGCTTTCTCTATCTTTATCCAGGACCTGCCGGTCAGTTACACTTTGCGCCGGCACTGGCGGCCGCAGTCTTGCCGCCGTCCTGCTGTGCGGCGGCATCCTGGCCCGATGTCGCGAGGTTGCTGGTCTCGCCCATCGGCATGGTCTGACCGTCCTTCTGGGGCGCTTTCGCGAGGGCGTCCGCGCTGGTCGTCGTGGTGCCGGTGGCGCTTTCCGTCTTCACCTGCGAGCCGGAATCACCCTCAAGCGGAGCCTGGGTTCCGTCCTTGGCGATGCCGGCGGTCTCCTGCGTCTTCGCGGAGCCGGCAACGTCGTGGCAGTCGGCAAGGCCTGGCGTGTGGCTAAAGGCTGCCAGGGTGACGGCAGCCGTAATCGTGGCGAGCGTCTTCATGACTTGATCCTCCTCTTCCCTGAGCGGCTAACCCTGCGACAATTCCTTTGTTCCAGGGCACGCGGCATTTCCTCCCCCGGCGATCGCCTCGCGGAGCGGCGGGCTATCGCCACACCGCGAGGCCCTGCGGCACGCCTTGCCTAGAAGTCCCAGTCCTCGTCCTCGGTCGCGACCGCCTTGCCGATGACGTAGGACGAGCCGGAGCCCGAGAAGAAATCGTGGTTCTCGTCGGCATTGGGTGAGAGGGCGGACAGGATCGCCGGATTGACACGGCACGCCTCCGGCGGAAACAGCGCCTCGTAGCCAAGGTTCATCAGCGCCTTGTTTGCGTTGTAGTGCAGGAATTTCTTGACGTCCTCGGTCAGCCCGACGCCGTCGTAGAGATCTTCCGTGTAGCGCGCCTCGTTGTCGTAGAGTTCGAGCATCAGGTCGAAGGCGAAGTCCTTGATCTCCTGTCGCCGCGCTTCCGGCTCGCGGTCCAGCGCACGCTGGAACTTGTAGCCGATATAATAGCCATGCACCGCCTCATCGCGGATGATCAGGCGGATCAGGTCGGCGGTATTGGTGAGCCTTGCGCGGCTCGACCAGTACATCGGCAGGTAGAAGCCCGAATAGAAGAGGAAGCTTTCGAGGAAAACCGAGGCGACCTTCTTCTTCAGGGGATCGGCGCCGTCATACTGTTCCATGATCAGGGCGGACTTCCTCTGCAGGAACTCGTTTTCCTCCGACCAGCGATAGGCGTCGTCGACGTCGGGGGTCGAGCACAGGGTGGAGAAGATCGACGAGTAGGAGCGCGCATGCACCGCCTCCATGAAGGAGATGTTGGAGAGCACGGCTTCCTCGTGCGGGGTCTGCACATCCGCCATCAGCCGGACGGCCCCGACGCCGTTCTGGATCGTGTCGAGCAGGGTCAGGCCGGTGAACACGCGGATCGTCAGCGTCTGTTCCTCCGGCTTCAGCATCGCCCAGGAGGGGATGTCGTTCGACAGCGGCACTTTCTCAGGCAGCCAGAAATTGGAGGTCAGGCGGTTCCAGACTTCGAGATCCTTGTCGTCCTCGATGCGGTTCCAGTTGATGGCGCGTATGGCGGCGGCGGGCTTCTGGGCCTTCGCCTTGCTTTGCATGTTCATCGGTAATGTCCTTTGGAAGATCGGGGCTGCCCCTCACCCCGCCTCCGCTCTGTTCGGCGCGGGCGGATGAGGGGCAAGCACCGGCACATGGCTGAAGATCAGAGCGCGCAGGAAACGCAGCCCTGCACTTCCGTGCCGGTCAGCGCCATCTGGCGAAGGCGGATGTAGTAGATGGTCTTGATGCCCTTCTTCCAGGCGTAGATCTGAGCCCGGTTGATGTCGCGGGTGGTCGCCGTGTCGCGGAAGAACAGCGTCAGCGACAGGCCCTGGTCGACATGCCGGGTTGCCGCCGCGTAGGTGTCGATAATCTTCTCCGGGCCGATCTCGTAGGCGTCCTGGTAGTATTCGACGTTTTCGTTCGTCAGGTAGGCTGCCGGATAATAGACGCGACCGATCTTGCCTTCCTTGCGGATCTCGATCTTCGAGACGATGGGGTGGATCGAAGAGGTCGAGTGGTTGATGTAGGAGATCGAGCCCGTCGGCGGCACGGCCTGCAGGTTCTGGTTATAGAGGCCGCCCTCCATCACCGCCGTCTTCAGGTCCTGCCAGTCGTCCCGGGTCGGAATGCGGATCCCGGCGTCCTCGAAGAGCGCCTTCACCTTCTCGGTCGCGGGCAGCGACTCGACCTCGGTGTACTTGTCGAAATATTCGCCCGAGGCGTATTTCGAGTTCTCGAAGCCCTTGAAGCTCTGCCCGCGCTCCACCGCCAGCCGGTTGGAGGCGCGAAGGGCATGATAGGTCACCGTCAGGAAGTAGATGTCGGTGAAATCGACCCCTTCCTGCGAGCCGTAGAATATCCGCTCGCGGGCGAGGTAACCGTGCAGGTTCATCTGCCCGAGACCGATCGCGTGGCTCTCGTCATTGCCCTTGGCGACCGAAGGCACCGACGAGATGTGGCTCATGTCGGAGACCGCGGTCAGCGCACGGATCGCGGTCTCGATCGTGCGGCCGAAGTCCGGGCTGTCCATCGCGGCTGCGATGTTGAGGGAGCCGAGGTTGCAGGAAATGTCCTTGCCCATTTGCGCATAGGACAGGTCCTCGTTGAACAGGCTCGCCTCGCTCACCTGCAGGATCTCGGAGCAGAGATTGCTCATCGTGATGCGGCCGGCGATCGGGTTGGCGCGGTTCACCGTGTCCTCGAACATGATGTAGGGATAACCGCTCTCGAACTGGATCTCGGCGATGACCTGGAAGAACTCGCGCGCCTTGATCTTCTTCTTGCGGATGCGCGAATCCTCGACCATCTCCTGATACTTCTCGGTCACCGAGGTTTCGGTGAAGGGCACGCCGTACACCCGCTCCACGTCATGCGGCGAGAAGAGGTACATGTCCTCGTTGTTGCGGGCGAGTTCGAAGGTGATGTCGGGGATGACGACGCCGAGCGACAGCGTCTTGATGCGGATCTTCTCGTCGGCGTTTTCCCGCTTGGTGTCGAGGAAGCGCATGATGTCGGGGTGGTGGGCATGGAGATAGACCGCACCGGCGCCCTGCCGCGCGCCGAGCTGGTTGGCGTAGGAAAAACTGTCCTCCAGGAGCTTCATCACCGGGATGACGCCCGACGACTGGTTCTCGATCTGCTTGATCGGCGCGCCCATCTCGCGAAGGTTGGTGAGCGACAGGGCCACGCCGCCGCCGCGCTTCGAAAGCTGCAGGGCGGAATTTATCGCGCGGCCGATCGACTCCATGTTGTCCTCGACGCGCAGCAGGAAGCAGGACACAAGCTCGCCGCGCTGTTTCTTGCCGGCATTGAGGAAGGTCGGGGTCGCCGGCTGGAACCGGCCCGAGATGATCTCGTCGACGAGATCGCGGGCAAGCTCCTCGTTGCCGGCCGCAAGCGTCAGCGCCACCATGCAGACACGGTCCTCGTAGCGCTCGAGATAGCGCTTCCCGTCGAAGGTCTTCAACGTGTAGGACGTGTAATACTTGAAGGCGCCGAGGAAGGTCGGGAAACGGAACTTCCGCGCATAGGCCTCGTCGAAGAGGTCGCGCACGAAGTTGAAGGAATACTGGTCGAGGACTTCCTGCTCGTAATAGCCTTCCGTCACCAGGTAATCGAGCTTCTCCCGCAGGTTATGGAAGAAGACGGTGTTCTGGTTGACGTGGCTCAGGAAATACTGCTTCGCCGCCTGGCGGTCGCGGTCGAACTGGATCCTCCCCTGATCGTCATAGAGGTTCAGCATGGCGTTCAGCGCATGATAATCGAGCGGCGCTTCTGCCGGGGCGCTCGTTTTCGTCTGGGTCAGCGTGTCCAAAATCGTTCCAGTCCCTGTCTGACGGCGATGACGTCTTCCGCGGTTCCGAGAAGCTCGAACCGGTAGAGGAGCGGCACGCCACATTTGTCGGCGATGATCCTGCCGGCGCGCCCGTAGGCCTCGCCGAAATTGGTGTTTCCCGCCGCGATCACGCCGCGGAGGAGATGGCGGTTGCGGGGATCGTTGAGAAACCGGATGACCGGCTTCGGCACCGCTCCCCTGTCGCCGCCAGCGCCGTAGGTGGGCGTGACGAGCACATAGGGCCGGTCTGCCAGCGGCCGCACGGCATCCGCCTCGACGGGCAGGCGCACTGCGCTCTGCCCGAGTTTCTCCACGAAGCGCCGGGTGTTTTCCGATCGGCTGGAGAAATAGACGAGGCCGGCCATTTCCGGCCCCTTACGAAAGCGCGCTGATCATGTCGGGGCGGAACCCGCCCCAGTGCTGTTCGCCGGCAATCACGACGGGCACCTGCCGGTAGCCGAGCCCCTGGACGAGGGCGAAGGCCTGCATGTCCTCGGAAACGTCGACGACGGTATAATGGATGCCCTGGCGGTCGAGAGCGCGGGTGGTGGCAGCGCACTGGACGCAGGCGGGCTTGGAATAGACGGTGATCGACATGGGTTCCTCGTGGAAATTGGGCGCAGGAAGGCATTGTCGGACCGGGGCCGCACCAGGCCCGGACCGACGCCAAGGGGAAAAGACGTGCGAATGCCGCAGTCGAAAGCGACTACGGGTCAGCGATGACGTGGAATGGCGTGTTCATGGCCTTGACCCCGATGCAGACGAATTGACGGGGGCGCGAGGAAGGCGGCCTGCCCGGCAAAATCCGGACACGAGCGACCAAACCCTGCCCGGCACCCCGCCGGCGGACGTTTCGATCAAGGCAGGTCTCCTGGCTTACGGGTCGTCACGCCTGATCCGCCTTCCCGGGTCAAACCCAGTGGCGCGATGGAGCAGGCACTCGCCGTTCACAGTTGCGGGGGCAGCCTCGGCTTCACAGACCTATGTCCGCTACCGAATTCCCGTCTTAGCCCCGATCCGAAAACCGAATCGAAGGAACCTCGAACACTAGATATAGTAGACGAGATGAAATCCCCGTCAACGGCTATGAACGGTGGGTGAGGAATACGGCGGGGATAAGTACGACGGGCGGAGGCTTCGCGGCGGCGCAACAGACCGTCTGGCAGGGCAATCTCGCATGGCGATCCGCGGCCGGGAAAAGAAAAACCCCGCATTGCGGGGCTTCGAGCTGGTCGGACGCGTGCAAAAAGGCGGGCAAGGACGCTAAGGCGGGGGCCGAACGGCCACAGGCCTCAGTTGCAGATGCGAACGCCGCCTTTGACCATCGTCTCCCACTTGGGCCCCAGCGTCTCGCGCGCCGAGACCGCGTTGGCTGCGTCGGGCTCGCCCTCTTTAAACATGCGTACGCCTATGGCCTGATCATGGCTGCCGCCGTAAATTGTCGGGCCTGGCGTGTAGGTGGTGATCGCGTTCACGGTGGCGAACCGCCCATACGAGTTCACGGAACCATGGGTGCTGTAGGTTCCGGGCATTTGGGTGGCGTACGTGTTGTTTGCTGCCGAGGCGGATGTGATGACGTAACGGTCGTAGCCCGCCTTGATCGTCTCGACCGCGGCTGACTTCTCAGCAGCTTTCAATGCGCCGGTGGACCCGCACATCGACTCGGCGCTCGTTTGAATGATGATCTCGTTCTTCGAAACGCGCATCGCGCTTGATTGCACGCACGACGTTAGCGCGAGCGCTGCCGCCGCGACCCCTACGATGATTTTCAATTCGGTATCTCCCCCTTGTCCGCGCCCAAATCGCATTGGCCGAGAGGCTCGTCAACTCGCGGAAATCATCGGTGCAAAATCAGAAACCCCGCTTCCAATTCATGCCCGCGAGCGCGCAGGCGTTTCGTTTCTAGGAACCCCGGTGGCCAAGCAAACAGAACGGGCGACGCGCTCCGGGTGGCGTTCGACGAGTGCAAAAAACAACTTCGACGAAATCAGTGAATTCCTCGACCACCTAGAACCCACCGCCCATGCGGATGTCGTCGAATTGCCTACGGCAGGACAGGGCGGCAAGGGACACCGCAGTTTAGCCAGGCGATGTCTGTACGGCGGCGGTTCAGGATACTGACGCATTCGACACGGCAGCACACGGGTTGCCGCAATCATTGCCGAAGGAGGAGTTGCGATCGAAAGGTCGACAAAGAAAAACCCCGCAACTGCGGGCTTTTCAGCTGGTCGGAGTGGCAAGATTCGAACTTGCGACCCCCACGTCCCGAACGTGGTGCGCTACCAGACTGCGCTACACTCCGTGACCAGCGGCGCCTCTATAGACCAGCCATTCGGCTTCGACAAGCGGTCGGATGCAAAATTTGCGGCCTCTGCCTTGCCAATAAAGCATCGGCAGCGGGCGTGGCAAAAAGGTGGCGGTGACGGGATATTTCGAGAGCGAGGCGACGCGGTGCTGCGCCGCACCGTGGGAATCTGCTAGTGCGGCCCCGCAACGTGTCGGACGAGCAGAGAAGAGGGTCTACAGGACATGAACCGCCGCATCATCGCATCCACAGCCGTCATCGCCATCGTGCTTTCCGCCTGCACCACGACGCGCGCGCCGGCCAACCCGATCGAGGCCCGCTGGCTGGGGCAGTCGGCGGGCAAGTTCTTCGCGAGATACAGCCCGCCCCTCAGCGACACGGCCACCGGATCGACGACGCTCTACAACTGGCGGGGCGGCTACCAGCGGATCAAGCTGCAGAACGGCCGCACGGCCAATGTCAGCTGCGCTGCCCAGATCACGGTCGATGCCGACTACAATATCCGCGCCATCCGCATCACCGCCGACCGCCAGGGCGCCACGGGCCCGAGCTATTGCCAGGAACTGCTGACCCAGGAGTAGCAGCCGCCTCGAGGCACGCGGGCGGCAGACCCACCGTCCGCGGGCCCTCCATCCGCTGCCGTCGCGCGACGATGGCCCACGATGGCCCTTCGCCGCGGTTCATGGCAGAATGGTTCGTCAGACGGACGACCGCGCGCATAGACCATGGCCAGACTGGCGATTTCGCTGCTGCTCTTCCTCGCCTTCACCGCCGAGAGCCCTGCCACAGGGCAGCCCGGCGAAGAGGAAGGCGAATGCCTGTCTTCCTGGGTGGACGAGACATCCGGTGACGCGCTCTGCATCCGCCGCGAGACGTTCAACCACGATCTGTGCGGCGGCATCGAGTATTTTGCCCGCACGCAGGACATCCCGGCGGATTTCTTCGCGCGGCTGATCTGGAAGGAAAGCCTCTTCAGGCCCGATGCCGTCAGTCCCAAGGGGGCGCAGGGCATCGCCCAGTTCATGCCGGGCACCGCAAGGCTGAGAGGGCTCTCGAACAGTTTCGACATCCTGCCGGCGCTGGGCGCCTCCTCCGCCTATCTCAAGGAACTCAACGGCCGGTTCGGCAGCTACGGATATGCCGCCGCCGCCTACAATGCCGGCGAGGCGGGCCTGCAGCGGTTCCTCCAGCTGGGCCTTCTGCCGTTCGAGACGCGCGACTATGTGCGCTCGATCACCGGCTACTCGATCGAAGAGTGGACGAGCGAGCCTCCGGACGCCGCGGCCGCGCCGCTCGACGCGGACAAGACGTTCCTGGACAGTTGCGTGGCGCTTGCCGAAAGCAGGCGGCTTTCGGCGGGATCGATGCTCGCCGAGGGGCCGTGGGCGCCCTGGGGCGTGCAGATCGCCGCGCATGCCAGCCCCGAGGTCGCAAGGAAGCTCTTTGCCGGCAGGGTTGCCCGCCTGCCCTCGCCCCTCGACCGGGAACTGCCGCTCATGGTTCACCAGACGCGCGGCAATTTCGGCCATCGCGGCCGCTATGCGGCGCGGATCGGGCGGGAGACCCGCGCAGAGGCGGAAAAGCTCTGCGCGACGATCAGGTCCGCCGGGGAGGCATGCACCGTCTTCCGGAACTAACCGCCCGGAACTAGCCGTCCAAACTAACCGCCGAGCCAGGCGGGAAGCCGGTCGGGGGCCACCCCCGTGACGGCCGCTTCCGCGCAATCGCGAATGCTGCCGAAACGGACCGTCCGCCCGCTCAGGCCCGGGCCGTAATGGGCATATTTGCCGGAATTGGTGAGGACGGACCTCGCTTGCGGCGGAAAGACCGGCTCGCTGATCGAGCACCAGCACAGATCCGGCAGGACGGTCACGCCCGACTGCCTGAGGAGCGGCAGCGTTCTTTCCTCCTCGGCCGCCCTGATGACGTCGTGCCCGGCGGTCACGATCACCGCGACATCCGGGCGGCACCGGCGCCCGGCAAGGGCTTTGGCGAGGGCCCGGCATTCGCCGAGCGAGGCATGCGGGCTTCCGATCGCGACGAGATCGACCCGTTCGGGGCCGGAAGAGAGTTCGCGCCAGCCACCCGCCATGTCCTCTCGCGTGATCCGGTGGCGCGGCAGGCCGGCGGCTGGGGCCGCGTCGGCCTCGGGGGTAACGCCCTGGATATGCAGCATGGGCGCGGCGGAAGTGGTGCCGAAGGCCGCGCAGAGCGCCTTGAGGTCGTCCATGGACGGCGCTCCTCCCTCGAGGCCTCGCAGAAGCGGAATGCGATCGGGCGAGAGCTTTCCGGCAAGGTAGCCGACCAGCGGCCAGAGCGCGTCGTCGAAATCCTGCGGAAGCTCGATATCGACGACCAGACCCGGCTTGCGGTTCAAATCCAGATAGACGCCGGAGAGCGGTGCCCGGCCGGTCAGCGCGATGCAAAGGTCGAGGAAGTCAGGATGCTTAGGCGTGCGCGCGCCGAGCACGGAATTGGCGAAGATAACTGCGTTGGATTCCGCCCAGGCAATGCACTCGCCGTAAGTCGGCGCGCTCTCCAGCAGGTAGGGAGCGCAGGTATAGGTCGGACGGCAGCCCATACGGACATAGGCGTCGGCGAGTTCCTGCGCCGGCTGTCCGAAGTCTTCCGGCACGCGCTGCGCACGCCAGTTCGCATGATCGACCGAGATTGCGTTCATGGTGGCGGGGATACGGACGCGTGCGCCCGTCGCCGCCATCTTCTGCGCGAAAAGAAGGTTGGCGCGGCTGGCATAGATGCACCCGTCGATATGGGCCTGGGTCACGTCCACGAGCCGGCGCGCGCCCTGCTGTCCGGCCATGGACGAGACGATCTCCATCGCCTGGCGCACACCGGGGCCCGCCTCGCCGGCCAGCATGGCGCGGTCCTCGGCCGTCAGTTCCAGCTGGGACGTCGGCGCCGGAGCGAGGGGAAAGGTCTGGCCGTTCGCCTCCAGCCGATCGCGCGCGACGAGGACGCGGTCGGTCTCCGAGAGGACGCGGAAGACCTGGTCGGGCACGCGGATCACCGGGATCGGCTTGTCGAACATCATCGCGGCGACGAGCGCGCCGAGCGTCAGGACGTCCTCCGGACCGCTGAAGACGAGAGCGGCCGGGGCGCGGCCGGACAGGATGAGATCGAGCAGCACGCCCGAGCCGGAACAGGAGCCGCGGCTTGCGGGCATCAGCAGGATGGTCCCGGCAAGGAAGGCCCCGTGCAGCGGATGGTGGACATCGATCACCCGCCCGTCGTCCGGCGACACCCCTCCCCAGAAGCTCAGGGGTTCGTCGCTGAAGAGCACCGGCCCCTCGGCCTCGCCGGCCAGGATGGCGACAGCGCCCTCCCCGCCCGTCATTTGACGACGAAGCCGTGCGCGAACGGGTCGCGGTCGTCGATGAAGATCGTGTTGATGCCGGTCTGCCGGGCCCAGCCGGCGATCGACGGAATGATCGCATTCCGGCCGGCCACCGTCGTCGCGGCCTCGACCCGGCCCTTGAAGATCGAGCCGATGATCGATTCGTGCCAGAATTCGTCGCCGACCGTGAGCTTGCCCCTGGCCGCCAGCTGCGCCATGCGGGCCGAGGTGCCGGTGCCGCAGGGCGAGCGGTCGATGGCCTTTTCACCGTAGAAGACGGCGTTGCGGGCATGCGCGCCCTCGACGGTCGGCTTGCCGGTCCACAGGATATGGCTGAGGCCGCGGATTTCCGGATGCTCCGGATGCACGAATTCGTATTTCCCGTTCAGCGCCGCCCGCAGCTTCGGGCTCCAGCCCACCAACTCGCCGGCCGTGTGATCGGCCATGTCGCGGAAGTTCTTCTGCGGCTCGACGATGGCGTAGAAATTGCCGCCATAGGCGACGTCGACGACGATCTCGCCCAGGCCCTCGACCTCGGCCGTCAGTCCCTCCGCGTAAAGGAAGCCGGGGACATTGGTGAGGCGCACTTCCTCCACGAAGCGTCCCTCCTGGCGGTAGGTGATGTCCACCTTGCCGGCCGGGGCATCGATGGAGAGCCTCCCGGGCTCGCGCGGCGTGATCAGGCCGTTCTCGATCCCCATGGTGATCGTGCCGATCGTCCCGTGGCCGCACATGGGCAGGCAGCCGGAGGTTTCGATGAAGAGGACGGCCACGTCGCAATCCGGCCGGGTCGGCGGATAGAGGATCGAGCCCGACATCATGTCATGGCCGCGCGGCTCGTACATCAGGCCGGTGCGGATCCAGTCGAACTCGCGCAGGAAATGCGCCCGCTTCTCAAGCATGTTGGCACCCTCCAGGCGGGGACCTCCGCCGGAAACGAGGCGGACGGGGTTTCCGCAGGTATGCCCGTCGATGCAGGAGAAGGTATGGGAGGCCATTGTTTTCATACTCCGTCGGACCATGGCAGTCGAAAGACGTGATAAAGAGGCGCGCGGGCCCGAATTGCGTCCGCGCGATTTTGTATACTATATGTATGCAGACTGACAACTGCCGCCGACCCGGCGGCCCAACTTTGAAGAGACAGACGATGACGCAGACCTCCACCCTTACCATTGAGGCTCTTTACCAGCGGGTCGAAGCCATATTCCGGAAGGCTGGCCTCAATGCGCTTCAGGCAGGGGCGCTGGCCCGCGTCATCGTTGCGGGCGAGCGCGACGCATGCAAGTCGCACGGCATCTACCGCATCGAAGGCGCACTCAGGACGGTCAAGGCGGGCAAGGTCAAACCGGACGCGGTGCCCGAACTCGACCGCAACGAAGGCTCGGCCATCGTCCGCGTCAGGGCGAATGGCGGATTTGCCAATCCGGCCTTCGAACTCGGCCTGCCGGCGCTTGCCGAGCGGGCCCGCGAACTCGGCCTCGCCGCGCTGGTCATCAACGACTGCAGCCATTTTTCCGCGCTCTGGCCGGAAGTGGAGGCCGTGACGGAGCAGGGCCTCGCCGCGCTCGTCATGTGCCCGAGCTATGCAACCGTGGCGCCGACGGGGGGCAGCAAGCCGCTTCTCGGCACGAACCCCTTCGCCTTCGGCTGGCCGCGCCCGGACGGCGCGCCCTACGTCTTCGACTTCGCCACGTCCGTGGCGGCGCGCGGGGAACTGGAACTCTATCGGCGCGCCGGCAAGCCGCTGCCGGAGGGCTGGGCTGTCGATGCCGAGGGACGGCCGACCACCGATCCGGAAGCAGCACTTGCCGGCGCCATGCTGCCTTTCGGCGGCCACAAGGGCTCGGCGATCGGCACGATGATCGAGCTTCTCGCCGGCATCATGATCGGCGACCTGACAAGCCCGGAGGTTCTCGACTACCTGGGGACCACGACGCTGGCGCCCATGCATGGCGAGCTTATCCTCGCCTTCTCGCCGGAAAAGTTCTCCGCCGGCCGCCCCGGAAACCCGTTCGCGCGGGCAGAAAACCTGTTCGAGAGCATCGTCGGCCAGGGAGCCCGCCTGCCCTCGCAGCGCCGCTTCCTCGCCCGCAAGACATCCGAGGCGGAAGGCGTCACGCTGACCGCCGCCGAAATGGAACAGCTAGACCGCCTTCTGGAACTGGGTATCGACGCGGTCTGATCAGGGGCGCCTATCTTCCGGGCGCGCGCTTCCGCGGCCTGGCTCCAACAAAAAAGGCCCTCCTTGCGGGGGCCTTTTCACATGACGGTGCGCTGTGAGCTACGCCTTGCAGGCCTGCACCGCGCCTGGCAGCTTGCTCCACTCGGCATACCAGGTGTCGAAGAGCTTCAACTGGCCTTCGACATAGCCGCGCTGGCTCTCCGAAAGCTCGTCCGTTTCGTTGAAGTGCAGGCTGTATTCCTCGTCGCCCTTCAGCACCATCATGTACTTGAAGAAGAGGACGAGGTCCGGCCCCTCGTCGAAGGACGACAGGACCGCCAGTGCCTCTTCCAGCTCCAGCGCACGCCGGCGGGCATCCGGATCGCCCTTCGCCGCCGCCTGGGCGAGGTTGCACAGATGCAGGACTTCCTTCGGCAGGACGCAGCCGATCCCGGTGATGGCGCCGGTCGCGCCGCAATTGACGAATCCGTTGAACACGCAGGTATCGACCCCGATCATCAGCGACACGCCATCGTCGCGGCTGGTGATGTTCTCGGCGGCGTAGCGCATGTCGGCCGCTCCGCCGAATTCCTTGAAACCGACGAGGTTGGGATGCTCGGCGCGCAGGGCGAAGAACAGGTCGGCACGGGTGGCGAAGCCGTAATAGGGGCTGTTGTAGATCACCGCCGGCAGGTCGGGAGCGGCGGACAGGATCGCCTTGAAATGGTTCTTCTGGGCGGCGACGACCGAGCCCCGGGAGAGGACGCGCGGGATGACCATGAGGCCCGCGGCGCCGACCTTCTGGGCGTGGACGGCGTGCACGACCGCGGACGCGGTGTTGGCGGCGCCGGTGCCGACGATGACGGGGACGCCCGCCTTGACCAGTCGCTCCACCCCTTCCATCCGCTGCTCATCGGTCAGCAGCGGCCAGTCCCCCATGGATCCGCAATAGACGACGGCGGACATGCCCTTCCCGACCAATTCCCTGGCCTTGCGGACAAGCGCATCGAAATCCGGCGACCTGTCCGGCTTGCAGGGGGTCATCAGTGCGGGAATGACACCGGAAAATACGTTCGCCTTCACGTCAGTCTCCTTTTCGCCGGCCTGCGGCGGCCGCCCTGGATTCTTCTGTCGCGGGCCAGTCCGGATCGGAGCGCCGCGCCTGCATTCTACTTGTCGACAAATAGAATACAAAATCAGAGCGTGATGTCCACCCCGTCGCTGCGGCTGAACAGTTTCTGCACCTGCGCGACGATCTGCTCCGCATGCAACCGCGCAAGGCGGTCGGCCGCCTCGACGTCGCGCACCTCGATCGCCGAGATGATCTCCGCGTGATCGTCGACGAAGCTCTGGGGAAAATTCTCGTCGTAGGAGCGGTAGTAGAGACGCAGGATGCGCCGTCCCTCGTCCAGGAGCCGCCGGAACAGGCCGGTGAAATAGGGGTTGCGGCCAGCCTCGGCGATCGCCGCGTGGAAGGACGCATTCGTGGCGATCATCGCAAGCGCATCGCGCGCGGCGACGGCGACCGCATATTCCTGGTGCTTGGCGCGGATGACGGCGAGATCCTCGGCCCGATGGTTCTGCGCCGCCAGCCGCGTCGTCACCCGGTACATGAGCACCAGCGCATCGAAGAAGGGAGCGAGGTTGAGGAAATCGATGTTCGACACCATGGTCGAGCGGTTGGGGAGGGTCTCGATCAGCCCCTCGCCCGCCAGCCGCACGAGCGCCTCGCGGATCGGCGTGCGCGACATCCGGAAGCGTTCCGCAAGTTGCACCTCGTCGACCGGGCTGCCCGGCGCGAGCTTCAGGTCGAGGATTTCGTCGCGCAGCAGGTCGTAGACCATTTTTGCGCCGGAGCCCCGTTTGCGGCGGGAGGCAGGGGGAGATGCGGGGTCAGCCATGGGAGATCCTTCTTGTCGACACGCAAAATACATTTCCTCGTGCCGCGAGCAACCGGATGCCCTCGACATGCCGGAAGAGGCGCAAGCGACGACGCGCTATGCCCGGACAGTGGCCGGAGTGTCTCCGGACGAGGCAGTCGTTCAGGCTTTCTCAAGCATGACGATGGTTAACCATAGAAATTCACCGCAGCACAACGTCATCCCCGGATGATGGTCCTATCGGAAGGATGGACCCATGTCGCGGCGTCTGAACAATCTGCTATTCGCTTTGGCCCTCTCCCTGTCGATGTGGGCGATCATCATCTATGCGTCCGTCGCTCTCTACGGAAACTTCGGCCCCGGCCTCGACCCGGTCACGACGGCGAGCGTAGACTAGAGATCCCGTCCAGCGGCTCCTTCGCGTTTCCGGTCGATGAAGCCTGCCGGGACAACGGATACTGCTCAAGCAACGGCGTGAGCTTCAAGAAATACTCCCCTAGCCAAGAACCCGCGCCGGCCTTCGCGATGGCGCTGCCGAAGATCTGTTCCGGTATCGACCGGCGTCGATCGCACAAATAAAGCCGGCGCTGACATACTTCTGCTTTAAAATGGAATGATGATGCTTGGCATCCGAACATATCCATTCCGCAAGATGCAGCTTTGCTGCAGCGCACCATGAATGGACGATCCGGGACCGTGGCTGACGGCGATTTCCGCTCGGACGGCCGCTGAATTTCGCCTGACAAGCGGCCCACCGACACTTGGCGTCATCGACTTTCCGGCCTTTGAAAAAGCAAAACAGACGCCCAACAAGCATTTTTACGAGCCCTAGAGCCGCGAAGACAAGAAAAGAAGCGACTTGCATTAACCAGATCAGCAAGCTTGCAGATGTTCTGTTTGCAATGCAGCGAGGACTAAGTTAGATTAACAGTTAGTTAACTTTCCATGAGTGCTGGGTCATGAAAGCAAGTTTATCCTTGGGAGTGCCCGTGGCGCACTTCGAGCAGTATGCCGCCGCAGACCCAGATTCCCCCTCCGCAATACTGCCCAGAACCGAATTTCGTGCGCGATCACTGGAACTTGGCGCCAAGAGGGCGATGGATATCGCCGTATCGCTTGTCGCCCTGATTGTCCTGCTGCCGCTCCTGCTCGCGGTGGCTGCGCTGATCAAGCTGGAGAGCCCCGGCCCGGTCTTCTTCCGCCAAGCGCGATGGGGGAAGGATTGCAAGGTGGTCCACGTCCTCAAGTTCCGGTCCATGCGGCTTGAACACTGCGACCCCACGGGCGTGAACCAGACGATCGAGCGCGATCCCCGCATCACCCGGATCGGGCGCTTCATTCGCCGGACCAATATCGACGAACTCCCGCAACTGTTCAACGTTGTGAAAGGCGACATGTCGCTTGTCGGCCCGCGCTGCCATCCGCTCGGCATGCTTGCAGCGGGCGTGATCTACGAGAACCTCGTTGCGAACTACCACGAACGCCATGTGATGAGGCCCGGGATCACCGGTCTGGCGCAGGCAAGGGGATTGCGCGGCCCGACCACCCGCCCGGCCAAGGCCAGGGCGCGCATCGCCGCAGATATTCATTATGTCGAAAACTTCAGCCTATGGCTGGACTTAAAAATTATCTACTGGACACTACTTTCCGAGATTCGCGGCGGAACCGGCCTGTAGTTTCTCGAAACATCGTCATTTTAGACCAAGGACGCATAATGAAGAGAATACTGGTCACCGGTGGCGCCGGCTTTCTGGGCGCGCATATCTGCGCACGGATGCTGGACAGCGGGCATGAGGTTATTTGCCTCGACAATTTCTACACCGGATCACGAAGCAACATCGCCCCGTTTCTCGCCAATCCCCGGTTCAAGCTGGTGGAGTGGGACCTGTGCGATCCGATCGACATTGCGGTCGACGAGATCTACAACTTCGCCTGCCCGGCTTCTCCGCCCCACTACCAGGCGGACCCGATCCGCACGATGAAGATCAGCTTCCAGGGTGCGCTGAACATGCTGGGACTGGCGCGCAAGTACGACGCCAAGATCCTGCAGGCCTCCACTTCGGAGATCTATGGCGACCCGCTGGTGCATCCGCAGACGGAATCCTACTGGGGCAACGTCAATCCGACGGGCATCCGGGCCTGTTATGACGAGGGCAAGCGCGCCGCCGAGACGCTTTTCTACGACTTTCACCGCCAGCACGGCACCAAGATCCGCGTCGTACGCATCTTCAACACCTACGGTCCCGGCATGAACCCGGACGACGGCCGGGTGGTGTCGAATTTCATCGTCCAGGCCCTTCGCGGCGACAACCTGACCGTCTATGGCGACGGAAGCCAGACACGTTCCTTCTGCTACCGGGATGACCTCGTCGAGGGCATCATCCGGCTGATGAATGCGCCCGACCACGTCACCTTCCCGGTCAATATCGGCAATCCGAACGAATTCACCGTGAAGCAGCTTGCGGAACTCGTGCTCGAGCTGACCGGATCGAAATCCCGTCTCGTGTCGCTGCCCCTGCCCCAGGACGACCCCACCCAGCGCCGCCCGGATATTTCGAGGGCCAAGGAAGTTCTCGGCTGGGAGCCTACCGTTCAGCTGAGAGAGGGTGTCCTCAGGACGATCGCCTATTTCAGCGACCTGGATGCCGATGCGTCGGGCATGGAAGGCAAATCCCGCCTGGAGGCAAGCGCATGAGGATCGTGATCGTCGGATCCGGCTATGTCGGCCTGGTGGCGGGCACCTGCTTCGCAGACATCGGCCACAGCGTGGTGTGTGTCGATAGCGACCGGAGCAAGATCGAGAAGCTTCGCCAGGGCGTCGTGCCGATCTACGAACCGGGCCTCGACGACCTGGTGTCGCAGAACATCGAGAGCGACCGTCTCTCCTTCACGGACGACCTGGAATCCGCCCTCAAGGGGGCCGATGCCGCGTTCATCGCGGTGGGCACGCCGCCGCGGGCGACCGACGGGCACGCCGACATGAAATATGTCCATGCGGTTGCCCATGCCATCGCGGAGAAGGCCACCGGAGACCTCGTGGTCGTCAACAAATCCACCGTACCGGTCGGAACCGGGGACGAGGTCGAGAACATCCTTCTCGCCGCCCGCCGGCCCTTCCGGTTCTCGGTGGTTTCCAATCCGGAATTCCTTCGCGAAGGCGTTGCCATCGACGACTTCCTCCGTCCCGACCGGATCGTCATCGGCAGCGAGAACGAGTGGGCCCGCAAGGTCGTGTCCGACATCTACGAGGTCGATCGACTTGGCGGCGCCACCATCCTCCATACGTCGCGCCGCTCCGCCGAACTGATCAAGTATGCGGCCAACGCGTTCCTCGCGATGAAGATCACCTTCATCAACGAAATCTCCGATCTCTGCGAGGCCGTGGGCGGCGATGTCCGCCATGTCGCCCACGGAGTGGGACTGGACAGCCGCATCGGCGGCAAGTTCCTCAATGCCGGCCCCGGCTATGGCGGCTCGTGCTTCCCGAAGGACACGCTCGCCATCTCGAAGACGGCGCGGGACTACCGGGTGCAGTTACGCACGGTCGAAACCGTCATACAGGTGAACGACAACCGCAAGCGGGCGATGTCGCTGCGTGTGCTGGACGCCTGCGGCGGTTCGGTGCGCGGCAAGACGATCGCGGTCCTCGGTCTCGCCTTCAAGGCCCATACGGACGACATGCGGGATTCCCCCTCCATCCCGATCATCCAGGCCCTCCAGGATTTCGGCGCGACGGTTCGCGCCCACGATCCGGAAGCGATGGACAATGCGTCGAGGCTGCTCACCAACGTCTCCTTCTGCAGTGATGCTCTGGACACGGCAACGGGCGCCGACGCGGTCGTGATCCTGACCGAATGGCCGCAGTTCAGGGAGCTGGATCTCGGGCACCTCAAGGCGGTCATGACGGAGCCGCTGATGATCGACCTTCGCAACATCATGTCGGAGGATGCGGTCATCGATGCCGGCTTCAGCTATTGCTGCGTCGGCAGGAGTTCGACCGGTCCGCGCCGGGAAAAGCAGCTGCTCGCGGCGGAGTGACGCTCGACCGCCTCGGTCATTCCGGAAGGAATGCCCTGGCTGCGACGTCGATTTCCAACCGGGGTGCCGGCAGGATCGGCGCGGTCTGGCAAGATCGAGCCCGCAACGCCGGCTCGTCGATCAGCCCTGCCTTGTCGCGACCACCAGGAAAGCGCGGGTGGGCAGGCGAATGGTGCCGTCGGAGGATGCGTAGCCCTGGAATGCCCTCCTCAGGTGGCCCTGCAGGTCGAGCATCTCGTCGTCACCGAGGCTCGCATAGCCGGGGAAGCTCCTGAACATCGGATCGCATTCCTGCACCACGTCGCCCGACGATATCGGCGTCCATTCGGCCTCTGTTTCGCGGACGCTGACGTTGGTGCAGCCAGCCTCCCGCAAGCTTTCTTCCAGGAGTTGGCGGGAGAAAACCGGAAAGAGGCCCGGGGGCCACAGCGCCCTCCCCGGGAAGAGCTGGCGGAAGACGCGATGAAGGACATGCGCCGGCGAACAATCGTCCTCCTGCGTCCACATGGTGAGCAGGATGCGACCGCCCGGCTTGACGACGCGAACCATCTCCTCGAGCCCATCCTTCCAGGTGGGATAGGCGAGAATCCCGAAATTCGATATTGCCGCGTCGAAGCTTGCATCGGCAACCTGAAGCGCGAGAAAATCCATTATCTCGGCGCGCGAATTCCCGAACGCCTTCAGGCGTTCGCCCGTGCGTTCGACCATCGCCGGCATGAGGTCGATCGCCAGGACAGAAGCACCCCGCTCCGATGCGACCACCGCAAGGCCCCCTGTCCCCGCGGCGACATCGATGATCGAGCGACCCGCGAGGGGACCCAGTTCATCAAGAACCTGGAGCGCGAAAGGCTGCGTCGTGCGCTCGCCCATCCGCTCGTAAAGACCGATCCGGCTGAAGTCGACCTGTGCATTTTCCATGACTGGCTCGCCTCGCTCACTCTGATGTACGTACCTCTTTCTATACGATACGCGGAGGAATCCATACACGCCTCTCCGAAATAGCGGGATTTCGATACGCGAAAGGATCAGGCCGACAGCGGAGCGATCCACGGCCATCCAGGTTACGGCGTTGTCGGCTCGATCATCGGTCCGACGAACTCGACACCGAACCCCTCCGCAATCGCGGGGAACGCCTCAATCGGCTGTCCCAGCATCGCCTCGAACATGCCGTCGAGGTGGGGCGGGCTGAAAATGCCCAGCATGCGGGCCCGGGTTTCACCGAGATTGCGGAAAGCGTGGATATTGCCTTGCGGGATGAAGAGCACGCCTCCCGGCCCGCTTCGAAAGCGCTCACCCTCGAGGAAGAAATCGATCTCGCCCTCGAGGACGTAAAGCAGTTCGTCGATGTTGTGATGGATGTGCAAGGGCTGTCCGGCACCTGGCTCGAGCAGTGCCTCGCCGCAGGCGAACTTCCCGCCGGTTTCCCTGCCGGTCGCGTGAAACGCAACCCGCTCTCCGGGAAACGGATCCATCCAGGAATTATCTGCACGGGCGCGGTAATAGCCGCGGGCGATCGCGGAAGGTGTCATGATCGGTCCTCTGCCTTGGATGCCG
Source organism: Pseudorhizobium sp. NPDC055634 (assembly GCF_053618655.1). Lineage (NCBI taxonomy): Bacteria > Pseudomonadati > Pseudomonadota > Alphaproteobacteria > Hyphomicrobiales > Rhizobiaceae > Pseudorhizobium > Pseudorhizobium sp. NPDC055634. The sequence goes on from NZ_JBSHHW010000005.1 coordinate 287,706, forward strand.
GCGTCACGTGCCGGTGCCCCTGAGCTATCCGAAGGCGATGGTCACCGATTGGATGATCTTGCCGCCCCTTGTCGGATCTTGCTGCAATGGCATCGTTTCCGTCGCGTGAAGCGACGACTGAGCACCGGTCCGGTGCGCGCCCGCACTGTCATGAGGCCGACCGCTCCATGGCCTGGACGACATTTCCCGCTGCGCGCCGCCGCCATGAATTCACCCGGTTCCTGACCTGTATGAAGCATGAGGCAAAAGGCGGGGCGACGCCCGGACGTCCTCCGCCCTCAACGTTGGCCGGGAGTTGTGACGCATGGACAGGCAGATCCTGCATGATCCCTCGGTGGAGAAACATGGGGCGGTCGGCACACGTACGCGACGCTCCTGGATCGGCGTGTCGCGGCATCGGCTCCTGGAGCCGCGAAGCACGCAGGCGGAAGCACCCGCCCAGGATGCCGATCTCCTCGTCCTGCAGCTGAGGGACCACCCGGCGCATGATTTCTGGGCCGGCGGCCGCCACATCCGGATGCCTCCGACACGGGAAGGGACGCTGGGTCTCCTGAACCTGAGGACGGATTGCAAGGCGATCTTCAACTCCGAGCTCGACAGCCTGCATCTCCACCTGCCCAAGGAGGCGCTGGACGATCTGGCACGTGATGTCGGAGCGGTGCCCGTCGCGGGCCTGGTGGTCGGGGGCGGATGGACGGGCTGGACCCCGGACGATCCGGTTTTCCGCCAGCTCACGCCCCTGCTGGTCGCGGCGATCGATGCTCGCCGGCACGCCACGCAGCCGTTCCTGGACCACCTCATCCTGGCGGCGGCAACGCATGTCGCTGAACAGTATGGCGGGATGCGGCGGGGCCTTCTGCGCCGCGGCACACTTGCACCCTGGCAGCTTCGAAGGGCGCAGGAGATCCTCGCGGCCGACCTCGACGGTCGCACCTCGCTCCCTGACGTCGCGGAGGCCTGCGGCCTATCCACCTCCCATTTCTCGCGGGCCTTCAAGACGTCTACGGGGTGGACGCCGCATGCCTGGCTGCAGGCGCGGCGGATCGACATGGCACTCGGGCTGCTTGCCGACAAAAGGCTGCCGCTCGCCGAGGTCGCCCTTCAAAGCGGCTTTGCCGACCAGAGCCATTTCACCCGCGTCTTCAAGTCCGTCACGGGCCAGACCCCCGGCGCATACCGGCGGGCGACGCGTTAGGCCGAGGCCCGGATCTCATGAGGTCTCGGCTGGGGCGCCTGGATTGCCCGATGGTGTCTTACTGTGGTCGGTCCCACGCCGTTCTTCAAATCGTGAGCTGTTACTCCCTACTTGGAGGGAGAGCCGTTCCTGCGAATGCAGTCCCACATGTCACGAACCATCTTCTCTTGCGCCTTCTCGTCCAGCATGTTCGGCGGCGCCAGAACGGACAGCGCAACTTCAAGCCCGCTCCAGTTCTCGTTGATCAGGGGTAGAGCGAGGGTCAGCGTCTCGATGCCGCGGTTGCTGCGGTAGCTCGCAACATAGCCCCGGCTGTGAAGGCAGGCGATCTCCGCCTGTATCTTGTCGAGCGACACATCCCACTCGGGAAATTTTTCAGATAGCTGCTCGATGCAGCGTGCTCGAGCGCGCTCCTCCATCATGCCCAGGATGCAGGAGCCGGACACCCCGGCGCCCAGCGGGATCCTTCCGCCGATCCCCGAGACGAGAGGCTGGGCAACGATCTGCCCCACCTGCGAATCCACGCAGATCATGTCGAGGCCGCTGCGCATCATGAGAAAGGTCGACAGCAGCGTTTGCCCGGTGATCTCGATCAGCGCAGGTCTGTAGAAATCGACGACCTCGTTGACCGAGGGAGTCCGCAGGGCAAGTCCATAGGCACCGGGTCCAAGTCGATAGCGGCCACGGTTGCCACTCTGGACGACGAGGCCGTAATCCGCCAAGGCGACCAAGGCCCGATGGACGCTGGAGCGTGCTTCGCCGATCAACTCGGCAAGTTCGCCAAGCGACATTCCCTTGGATCCGGCCTGGGACAGCATGATCAACAACTCTGCCGCGCGCCCGGCATTGGAAGAAGATTGTCTCGCCAAGAAATGCAGCCCTCCATCAACGAAATACTCCGCCCGCTTTCGCAGGCGGAGTATTTCCTATCTCACGACCGGTTAGGCAAATCTTTTCTCGCGACGGTCCTGCTCCCGACGTGCGGGGGCGCGTCTCGCCGGCTCTCCATAGCCACCGGCGCCCGGTGTCACGATCTCGAGCACGTCGCCGGGCTGCAACTCCACCGCGTCCCGCTCGAAACCGGAACGCTCGCCGTTGAGGGTGAAGTATCCCGACGCACCCGGCTTGCCGCCTTCAAGCCCCCAGGGCCTGGACTGGAGGCGTGCACCCATCACCACGACGCGGCACTTCTTTTCTGCGCGATAGACGCGACGCAGGCCCATTCCGCCGATGAACTCGCCGTCACCGCCCGACCCATCGACCAGTTCATAGCGACGGAGCGTTATCGGATACTCGTTTTCCAGCGCCTCGACCGGAAGGTTGGAGGTATTGGTCATGTGGCAATGAACACCATCGAGACCGTCCTTGTTGTAGCGGGCGCCGAACCCGCCACCGATCGTTTCGAGGTAGACCCATATGGAGCCATCATCGCGGCGGCCGTCAAAATGGGCGACGCTGACCGCGCCGTTGGAAGCTGCGGTGACGCGATGCGGGACCACCTGAGCGAAGGCGCCGTGGATCAGGTCAACGACGCGCTGGCAGGCGGTGATGCGGCCATCGACAGCGGCCGGATGCGAGCAGCGTAGCAGCGTGCCTTCCTCGGCCGTGACGGTGATGGGACGCGCCAGGCCGGCATTCGGCAGGACAGTCGGATCGACGACGGTCTTTACCGCGTAATAGACGGTTGCGAGCAGCGCGGTATAAACAACGTTGAGACCGGCGCGAACCTGCGGCGGGCTGACGAAATCGAGCGAGATCTCGTCCCCCCTCACCTCGATCGTCACCGACAGGTTCATCGGCTCCGGCAGGGCTTCACTGTCGAAGATATCGGAGAACTTGTAGACGCCATCCGGGATCTGGGCGATGCCCGCACGCATCTTCCGCTCGGCATAGTCCATGAGCTCATCGCCAGCCGCCAGAACGGTGTCCGTCCCGTATTTGCGGCACAGTTCCTGCAGTCGCAACACGCCAAGGCGGTTCGCCGCGACCTGAGCCCGCAAGTCCGAAACACGCTCGTGCGGGACCTGGCAGTTCAGGAGGAACAGTTTCTGGATGTCCTCCTGCAGTTCACCCTTGCGGTAGAGGCGGACCGGCGGAATCCGCAGGCCTTCCTGATAGATGTGGGCATGGCCACGGTCGGCAAAATCGGAGTGGTGCGCCGTGTTGATCGCCCAGCCAACCAGCTGTCCCTCGAAGAAGATCGGCTCCGCCAGGACGATGTCCGGCAGGTGGGTGCCGCCACCCTCGTAGGCATCATTGCCGATGAAGATGTCACCGGCCGCAATCGTCGACATATCCACATGCTGCAGGATATAGGGGACGAAGCCGATGAAGCTGCCCAGATGCATCGGGATGTGCTCTGCCTGGCACAGCATGCGGCCCTTGGCATCGAACAGTGCCGTCGAGCAGTCGCGGCGCTCCTTGATGTTGGTGGAATAGGAGGCACGAACCAGCGCCTCCCCCATTTCCTCCACGGTGGAGGCAAAGGCCGAACTGATGACCTCCACCGTGATCGGGTTCAGCTTGCTTGACGCGGGAACGGGAATGATCTGGTTCATCACTTCGCCTCGAGGATGAGGTTGAAATAGGCATCGACGGTTGCCGACTGCCCCGGCGGTACAACGGTGGTGGAATCCATCTGGTCGATGATGGCAGGACCTTCCACGACATTGCCTGGACGCAGCAGGTCGCGGTTGTAGAGCTTCGTTTCGATGAAATCGCCGACCTCTGCCATCCAGACGGGGCGGCTGCCGGTGACGGCTGCAGACGAATCGAGGCCCTCGATCGGCTGCGGCTGGAATTCAGCCTTCGGCACCAGGCCGCTCGCGGCGACGCGGAACGTGACCAGCTGGATCGCCTCGCCCTCAGCTACGAAGCCGTAAAGCTGCCGGTGAGCCGCGGCAAATCCTTCCTCGATCGCCTTGAAGGTGTCGCGCGTGATCGCTCCATCCGGGACCGGGACGTTGATCTCGTAGTTCTGGCCGGCATAGCGCACGTCGACGCTGCGCTCGATCCTGCGGGCGGAAGATGCGATCTGCTCCAGGTCGAACCATTCCGTCGCGCGGGCAGCCAGGTCGTCATAGATCGCGGCGAGATCGCCTTCGACAACCTTGTCGAGCTGGATGAGGCTCGTCGTCGAGAAGTCGCTGCGCAGGTCCGTCATCAGCAGACCGAGGGCACAAAGCACACCCGGTGTCCGGGGGATGAGGACGCGCGACATCCCAAGCTCGCGTGCGAGGCGGGCGGCCTGGACCGGGCCTGCGCCACCGAAGGCGACGAGCGTATAATCCCGAGGGTCATGGCCGCGCTGGACCGAAATCACGCGGATGGCCTTTGCCATGTTGGCGATGACGATCTCGAGGATGCCGTTTGCCGCTTCCAGCACGCCGAGCCCAAGCTTGTCGGCAAGCGTCTTCACCGCCGCGACCGAGAGCTCGCGGTCGATCTTCATGCGGCCGTTGAGCAGGTATTCCGGGTTCTGCGTCTGGAGAACGACGTTGGCGTCCGTTACGGTCGGCTCGGTGTTGCCGAGGCAATAGCAGGCAGGGCCCGGGTTCGCGCCGGCAGAGCGCGGACCTACCTTGAGCAGGCCGCCATTGTCGACATAGGCGATCGACCCGCCACCGGCACCCACCGTGTGAATGTCGAGCATCGGCACCTTGAGCGGATAGCCATGAACGATGGCTTCGTTGACCACGCGGCAACGGCCCTGCGACAGCAGCGCGACGTCCGAGCTGGTGCCGCCCATGTCGAAGGTGATCAGGTTTTCGATGCCGGTCATCTGGCCGATGGCCTGCGCGGCGACGACACCCGTCGATGGTCCCGAAAGGACGGTCCGGACGGGGTTGTCGGCGGCCGTGTCGAAAGCAATGACGCCACCGTTCGACTGGGTCAACTGCGGCGCGGCCTTGAAACCGATCTCCTGCAGCTTGCCCTTCAGCGCCCGGACATAGCCTTGCATGACTGGACCGAGATAGGCGTTGACGACGGTGGTCGAAAGCCGCTCATACTCGCGAAACTCCGGCGCGATCGCCGACGAGATGGCCGCGAAAGCTTCCGGGAATTCCTCGCGGATGATCTCCGCCGCCCGGCGCTCGTGAACATCATTGAGAAAGCTGTAGAGAAAGGAAACGGCGATGGACTTGACGTCCTGCGCCTTCAGTTCACGGACAGCCTGGCGAAATGCGTCTTCATCCAGTGCTTCCTCGACCTTGCCCTCATGGGTCAGGCGCTCGGCTACCCCGATACGCAGGTCGCGCGTCACCAGCGTTTCCGGCTTGTCGGCCTGAAGGTCGTAGAGATCAGGGCGTTTCTGACGGCCGATCTCGAGCAGATCCCGGAAGCCTTCCGTCGTGATGAGGCCGGTTTTCACGCCGCGCCCCTGGATCAGGGCATTCGTTGCGACGGTGGTGCCGTGGCCCAGGAAACCGACGTCGGCAGCCGTTGCCCCCACATTCTCGAGGCCATCGGTAACGCCCTGGGTGATCCCGCGCGAAGGGTCGTCAGGCGTCGAAGAGACCTTCCAGATCCTTACTTCGCCGGTGAGGTCATTGAAGAGGCATACGTCTGTAAAAGTGCCGCCAGAGTCTACGCCGATACGCCAGGCCATGCTGTTCCCTCAAGGATGTCGAGTTGTTGTCGAGAGGTCCGCCCTTGAGCGTCCCGTTCACGACTAAAACCTGCCAAGGAAATGTCTGGTGTCAATCTTATTCGTTCTATTGCAATAAGAAATGAATTTTATTCCGTTTATCGGATTTTATGTCCGTTTTTGCTGAAATATGTCGCTCAAATTTGCATCTCCACCCCCTCACTGACCTATAATAGGAACAATAGCGAAAAATAATAACGACTATGGGAATTGACTTGACCGGCGCCGGAGTCGGTTCTTAACGTCAGCACCAGTTGCAGCAGCAACCAGCAACCATCAAAAATGCGGCAAGTTCTCGAGCTCAGCCGCTAAATTTCAGAGGGTTACACGATGCATCTTTCCAGACGAAACCTGCTTCAAATGGCGACTGCGATGGGCGCGGCGACGCTGCTCGGCGGACGATTTGCAGCCGCTCAGGGCACGCAGACATTGCGGATCGGGCTCTCGACCTACCCCCCGCATTTCCGGCCGTGGGTGAACATCGGGTGGTCCGGCCATTTGCTGTTCTCTTTGGTGAACCGCAACCTCATAAATTACGATGACCAGGGCAATCTGGTGGGCGAGCTTGTCGAGAGCTGGTCGGCAGTGGAAGACGACGCTTGGGAGTTCAAGCTGCGCGACGTGAAGTTCCACGACGGCAGCCCCGTGACCTCTGCAGACGTGAAGTGGAACTTCGAGGAAATCGCGAAGGAACAGTCGGGCGCCTACATGTACGACGCGCTCAAGGTGGTGAAGGATGTCGAGATCGTAGACGACCGGACCTTCCGCCTGCGTACCGACGGACCGGTTGCGACCATTCCCGCGTTGATGGCTTTTCCCTTCTTCACCATCCTCAAGGCGGGGTCGACCGATGTCGAGCCGCAGGGCATCGGCGCCGGGCCTTACAAGATCGTCTACGCCGAGAAGGGTGTCGGCATCGAACTGGAGCCAAGCGAGCACTACTTCAAGGGTCAACCGCCGCTCGCCGGCATTTCCGTGACGGCCTATGCCGACGAGAGCGCGCGGGTCGCCGCCGTGACGGCCGGCGACGTCGATCTGGTGGACTACGTGCCATGGTCGGCAATGGCCACTATCGACGCCAATCCCGCGCTCAAGCTGTTCAAGAAGGACGCAGGTCCCTTCATGTATCTCAGCTTCAACGGAAGCGGCCCCTTCGCAGACGCTCGCCTCCGCCAGGCTGTGGCCTTCGGCCTTCGACGCGAGGAGTTCGTCAAGTCGGTCTTCTTCGGCTTCGGCGCCCCGATGAATGGCCTGCCGCGGGCATCCGGCACCGCCTTTCACAATGAGGACCAGGCGAAATTCTGGGGCTACGATCCGGAACGGTCGAAGGCTCTCATGAAGGAAGCCGGCCACGAGAACGGCTTCGAGGTCACTCTGCTCGCGACGTCGCAGTATTCCATGCACCGCGACACGGCCGTCCTCATCCAGAGCCAGCTCGCCGAGATCGGTATCAAGGTGAACCTCGTCCTGCCTGACTGGGCAACCCGGATCACCATGGGCAACAACGGCATCGGTGATTTCGCCGTACAGGGCAACGCCCTCGACATCATTGATCCGGATGCGACGCATTCCATCGTCGATCCGTCCCTGACGCCGACCTATCTGCGAAGCCGCAACTTCGAGATCGAGGGCCTGACTGAACTCTATCAGGCAGGGCGGTCCGAACTCGACGACGAGAAGCGCGTCGAGATCTACAGGCAGGCGGACCAGCTGGTGCTGGACAACACGGCGATCTGCGGCGTTGCCTACCGCGCGCAGGGCTACGCGACGAGCGCGTCCGTTCAAAAGCTGCCGCTGCTGCCCGACCAGATCTCGGTTTACTCGGCGACCAACTTCGACCAGATCAGCCTCGGCTAACATTCACACGAGACCCGGCATCGCCGGGTCTTCCTCCTAGTGCACAACGCATAAGGGACTGCTGCATGGGATGGTTCATGCGCCGCATTGTCCAGAGCTTGATCATGCTCTGGATCGTGGTTTCACTCGTATTCTTGTCGATCCACTTCGTTCCCGGTGACCCGGTCGAACTGCTGCTGGCACAGGACGGCGCTGCGCCGGATCCGGCGATGGTGGCCATGGTCCGTGATCAGCTCGGTCTGAACCGACCGCTGCATGAACAGTATATCGACAAGATGACCGAGCTCCTGCGCTTCGACCTCGGCACATCCATCGTCGATTACAGCCCCGTCGCGACCGAGGTTTCCCGGCGTCTGCCGAGAACCCTGGAGCTGATCGGCGCGGCTGCGATCATCAGCCTGCTCATCGGACTGCCCGCCGGTGTCCTTGCCGCGCGCGCGCCAAAGAGCCTTTTCAGTCGCGGCGCGATGCTCGTCGCAGGGACCGCGCAGTCGGTTCCCGTCTTCGTTCTCGGCACGTTGATGGTCATCCTGTTCGCGCAGTTCCTCGGCTGGCTTCCGGCCGGCGGCTTTGTCCCCTTCAGTCGCGATCCCGCGAAGCACATGCTGCTACTGATCATGCCGGCGGCGACAATCGCGATCGGCCTCTCCGCCGTGGTATTCCGTATCACGCGGGCCTCGATGCTGGAGGTCCTGCCGCTCGACTTCATCCGCACCGCCCGCGCCAAGGGCGTTCCGGCCCGCCGGGTGGTTATCCGTCATGCGCTGCGCAACGCATTGATGCCGGTCATCACCGTCTTCGCGCTGCAGCTCGGCGGCCTTCTTGCCGGAACGGTGCTCGTCGAGACCGTCTTCAACTGGCCCGGCCTCTCCGGAATGCTGGTCAGCGGCGTCAACGCGCGAGACTACCCCGTCGTGACCGGCGTCATTGTCGTCGTTGCAGCCTGCTACATCGGTCTGAACCTGCTGGTCGACATCATCTACGGCCTGACTGATCCGCGGGTGCGCAAATGAAACAGATCTTCTCTACCCCTTCGGCAATACTGCTGAGCATCCTGGTCGTCGGTGCATTGCTGGCGCCGGTCCTGCCGCTGCACGATCCGCTGGCTATGGACGTCGCCAACCGCTTTGCGGGGCCGTCGGCACGGCATTGGTTCGGCCAGGACGAATATGGACGCGACGTCTTCTCCCGGCTCCTCTTCGCGCTGCGGTCGGCGATCCTGATCTCCGGCTCTGCTGCCTTGCTCGCAGCTGCCATCGGAACTGCGATCGGCGTCGCAGCAGGCTATGTGCGGGGCTTCTCCGAGGCTTTGTCGCTGCGCGTAATGGACGTGATCCTGTGCTTCCCGCCGCTGCTGCTCGCCATGTTGGCGGCGACGCTCTACGGGGCGGGTCCGCAGACACTGGTGCCGGTGCTCGCGCTCGTATTCGTCCCGAGCTTCACGCGTGTAGCCCATGCTTCGGTCATGACGGTTCGCACGATGGACTATGTCGACGCCGTCCGCCTTATGGGCGCTTCGACGCAGCACATCCTGTGGCGCACCATCCTTCCCGCCATCGCCGGACCGCTGTTCGTCCAGTTCAGCTTCGTGGTCGCCATGTCGGTGGTGCTTGAATCGGGGCTTTCCTATCTCGGCCTGGGGGTCCTTCCACCCGAACCTTCGCTCGGAATGATGGTCGGGGCGGCACGTGCGACGTTCATTGACGAGCCTTGGCTTCTGCTGGCGCCCTGCCTGCTGCTGACGATCGTGATCGTACTGTTGAACGCCTTCTGCGACCACCTGCGCCACCTGCTCGACCCGCGTCGCAGCCAAAACTGACATGTCCCCACAGGAGGTAACGACTATGACGAATGTGGGTTCTGAACTGCTGCAGGTGTCGGACCTTGCCGTGTCCTTCAACAGCGGCGGCGACTGGCGCAATGTCGTCCGCGATGTCAACTTCTCGGTATCCGCCGGCGAGACCGTGGCGATCGTCGGGGAATCGGGATCCGGAAAATCCGTGACGTCGCTTGCGCTGACGCGGCTGTTGCCGGCCGATGTCACCAGAGTGAGCGGCGAAGCGATATTCCGCGGCCAGAACCTGTTCGACCTCACCGAACAGCAGATGGAGAAGGTTCGCGGCGACCGGATTTCCATGATCTTCCAGGAACCGATGACGTCGCTGAACCCGGTGATGACCATCGGCGCACAGATCGCCGAAGCCATCAGCGTCCACCGCAAGGTAAGCCGCGCAGAAGCCAAGGAGGAGGCCTTGGCCATGATGGAGCGCGTGCGCATCCCCTCGGCAAGAACGCGCTTCAACGAGTTTCCGCACCAGTTTTCGGGCGGAATGCGCCAGCGCGTCATGATTGCCGCGGCCCTTGCCTGCAAGCCGGACCTGCTGATCGCAGACGAGCCGACGACGGCGCTGGACGTTACGATACAGGCCCAGGTCATCGAACTGATCAAGGAGTTGCAGGCGGAGACGGGCATGGGGGTGATTTTCATCACCCACGACATGGGCGTTGTCGCCGAAGTCGCCGACCGAACCCTCGTCATGTATCACGGCGACGTCATCGAGACCGGCAGCACTCTCCAGATCTTCGACAGGCCGGCCAAGACCTATACCCGCGCCCTGCTTGCGGCGGTGCCCAAGCTCGGCTCGATGAACGACGCTCCTGCTCCGCTCCCCTATGCCAGCTTCGACCTGGCCAGCGGGAAGATGACACCGGCGCCCGAACGCCCGGACACGTTGCGGCCGGATGAGCCCCCGTTGCTTGAGGTCGAGGGGGCGACCAAACGCTTCGACCAGCCATCGCCGGTCCTGAAGCGGGTGATCTCCCGCGTTCATGCGGTCGAGAACGTGACGCTGACGCTGCGGCGCGGCGAGACATTGTCGATCGTCGGAGAATCCGGCTGCGGCAAGTCTACAACAGGTCGCGTCATTACCGGCCTCTACGACTACCAGAGCGGTAGCGTGAAGCTGAACGGCCGCGAGCTGCGCTCGATCAGCGCTCCCGACCGGGCCAGGGAGATCCAGATGATCTTCCAGGATCCCTATGCAAGCCTGAACCCACGCCTTCGGGTCGGCGAGGCGATCACCGAGCCGCTTCGAATCCATGGACTTGCCACTCGTGAGGAGGAGCAGGTGATTGCCGCTTCCCTGCTCGAACGGGTCGGGCTCAAGGCAGAGATGGCGAGCCGATACCCGCACGAGTTCTCGGGCGGCCAGCGCCAGCGCATCTGCGTCGCCCGTGCGCTGGTGATGAAGCCGAGCGTCATCGTCGCCGACGAGGCCGTTTCCGCGCTCGACGTGACGATGAAGACCCAGATCGTCAACCTGATGATGGACCTTCAACAGGAAATGGGCCTGGGCTTCCTTTTCATCAGCCACGACATGGCGGTGGTCGAGCGCATCAGCCACACGGTCGCCGTGATGTATCTCGGAGAGATCGTCGAGATCGGTCCACGCGCGGCGATCTTCGGCAATCCGGCGCATCCCTATACGAAGCGATTGCTGAGCGCGGTACCGGTGCCCGATCCTTCGCTGCGCGGCCAACGCAACCCGCCGCCGGTGCTGGAACTGAACAGCCCCGTTCGCCCCCGCGACTACCAGCCGCCCGAGCGGGATTACATCGAGGCCTCGCCCGGACACTTCGTCCAAGTCCCCGGGCCCGAGTGGGCCTGATCCCGTCGCTGCAGCCCAACAAAGAGTTTCATCATGAGCAGCCTTTCAATTCCCGTGAAACCGTTCCAGGGCGATCCGGAATTACCCGAGAAAGTCGATGTCGTGGTCATCGGTGGTGGCATCATCGGGGTGACCACCGCGATGGAGCTTGCCGAGCGCGACATTTCGGTAGCGCTCTGCGAGAAGGGCGTGATCGCTGGCGAGCAGTCGAGCCGAAACTGGGGCTGGACGCGCCAGATGGGCCGCGACGAACGGGAATTGCCGCTGTGCATCCATTCGGTCGACATGTGGTCGCGTCTCAACGAGCGCATCGGCCGCGATACCGGCTGGCGCCGCACCGGCATCAGCTACCTCTCCTACACCAGACGTGACCTGAAAGGGTGGCTGGAGTGGGAGCAGATCGGCAAACGACACGGCCTCGATGCCCGCATGCTCAGCTCGGCCGAGATCGAAGAGAAGATCCCCGGAAACCATGGGAAGCTTCTCGGCGTACTGCATACCGGCAGTGACGGTCGCGCCGAGCCATGGATCGCCGTTCCAGCCATGGCCGAGTATGCAAGGGAGAAAGGTGCAAGGATCCTCACCAATTGCGCCGTCCGCACGGTGGAGACCGCTGCCGGCGCCGTAAGCTCCGTCATCACCGAGCGTGGCGAGATCAGGTGCCAGGCGGTCGTCCTGGCGGGCGGCATCTGGTCCCGCCTGTTTGCCGGCAACATGGGTTTCGATTTTCCTCAGTTGAAAGTGATTGGGCCGGTAACGCAGGTCGACAATGTCCAGGGCGTTACGAACATGCCTGTCGGTGCGGGTGACTTCGCCTATCGCCAGCGGCTGGACGGCAGCTTCACTATCGCAGTCCGCAACAAGAACCTTGCCCCTATCACGCCGGATCATTTCCGGCTGCTGTTTGAATTCGCCCCGACCTATCTCACGACATGGCGCGAGCTCAGCCTGCAGTTCAACGCGACGTTCTTCCAGGAACTGATGACGAAACGCCGCTGGACGGGTGCCGAGAAAACCCCGTTCGAGGCATGCCGCACGATGGACCCCAAGCCGGATGCGGGCTTCACCGCGAAGGCACTCCGCAACATCTCACGCAACTTCCCGGCCTTCGCCAATGCGCGCGTGGTTCACGAATGGGCGGGCGTTATCGATGCGACCCCCGACGCGATCCCGGTTATCAGCCCCCTTCACCCGGTACCCGGCTTCTATCTCGCGTCGGGCTTTTCCGGCCACGGCTTCGGTATCGGCCCGGCCGCAGGGGAATTGATGGCGGACCTCGTCACCGGATCGACCACCAAGGTCGATGCCAAAGTCTTCGACATCAGCCGCTTGCGGCCGAAATACGCCTCGAAAGGGTGATCATGTCAGCACGGGTCGCACTCATTTCCGGCGGTCGCCGGGGGATAGGCGCTGCCATCGGGCAGAAGCTGCTCGCCGAGGGCTGGTCGCTGTCGCTCGGGATTCGTGGCGGGGCCTTGCCCGACTGGGCGGGGGCATTGGCCCCGGATCGCATCCACTGCCAGCATTACGAAGCCGCCGATGCCGGAGCGGAGGCGGCCTGGGTCGCCAGCGCCATGGAAAGGTTTGGCCGCATCGACGCGATCGTCGCCAGCGCCGGCATCTCTGCCGGCAAGAGCGCGCTCGACGCCAGTGACGATGAAATCCGCGAGATGATGGAGATCAACGTCCTCGCCCCGCGCCGGCTGGTCAAGGCGGCATGGGAGCCGCTGGCGGCCAGCAAGCGCGGACGCGTCGTCATTCTCGCGTCGCTCTCCGGCAAGCGTGTCAAGACAGCCGCGTCTGGCAGTTACGCGATGTCGAAGTTTGCCGCCGTCGCACTGACCCATGGCATCCGGCATGAAGGCTTCGAGAAGGGTATTCGCGCCACCGCCGTCTGCCCGGGTTTCGTCGCCACCGAGATGGCGACCGCGCTGACGACGATGCCACCCGAAGACATGACGCAGCCGGAGGACATCGCGCGCATCGTGTCGATGATCCTGGACCTGCCGAATGAAGCAGTGGTGGCGGAGTTTGCCATCAACTGCTCGCTCGAGCCCTCGCTCTAACACTTCGATCTAAAAGGCTAACGCCGGGAAGAGGCTCTTCCCGGTCCATGGAGGAGTTAACATGGCCAACAATCCTTTCGTCTCTCCGGATCGCGCCTATCGCGCCTATATCGACGGAAGCTTCGTCGATCCCAAGGGCGACCTGATCGATGTCATGAACCCGGCGACCACCCAGGTCATCGCGCGGATTCCGGAAAGCGATGCTGCCGAAGTCGATCGTGCGGTTGCTGCCGCCCGCGCCGCCCAGGCGGACTGGGAGCGCCTGCCGGCCATCGAGCGTGCCGGCTACCTGCGCAAGATCGCTGCAAAACTGCGCGAACACCGTACCGACCTCGCCGACATCATCGTCCAGGAGCAGGGCAAGGTTCGCGGGCTTGCCCAGGTCGAGGCCGATTTCACCGCCGATTACCTGGACTACATGGCCGAGTGGGCGCGCCGCATCGAGGGCGAGGTGCTCACCAGCGACCGGCCGAACGAGACCATGCTGCTGCTGCGCAAGCCGGTCGGCGTGGTGGCAGGCATCCTGCCGTGGAACTTCCCCTTCTTCCTGATCGCCCGCAAGCTGGCTCCGGCCCTCGTCACCGGCAACACCATCGTCATCAAGCCCAGCGAAGAAACGCCCGTCAACGCCTTCATCTTCGCCGAGCTTGCCGCAGAATGCGGTCTCCCGAAAGGCGTGTTCAATCTCGTCGGCGGCCGTGGCCGCACAACCGGCGAGGCGCTTGCGGCTCACCCCGGCGTCGACCTCATCACCTTCACCGGATCAGTCGGCACCGGCTCCCATATCATGCAGCTTGCCGGCAAGAACCTCACCCGCGTCAATCTGGAACTCGGCGGCAAGGCTCCGGCCATCGTCCTGAAGGATGCCGATCTCGATCTCGCGGCCAAGGCAATCTACGATTCGCGCGTCATCAACACGGGGCAAGTCTGCAACTGCGCCGAGCGCGTCTATGTCGAGCGCGAAGTACATGATGCGCTCGTCGAGAAGCTGGCCTCATTATTCAAGGCGACCCGCTACGGCGATCCGTCCGTCGAGACCGAGCTCGAGATGGGTCCTCTCATCAACCAGGCAGGCCTCGATAAGGTGGCTGCCGCCGTGGATCTCGCCCGAACGCAGGGCGCCCGCGTCATCACCGGAGGCAAGAAGGCGGAGGGCCGTCAGGGCTTTCATTACGAGCCGACGCTGCTGGTCGATGCAACTGCCGACATGGACATCATGCGCCGCGAGACGTTCGGACCGGTGCTGCCCGTGCAGGCGGTCGACAGCCTCGATGAGGCGATCGCGCTTGCGAACGACTCCGAATACGGCCTGACGTCTTCCATCTACACCCGGGACCTGTCGGCAGCGCTGAAGGCCTCGCGCGAGCTGAAGTTCGGTGAAACCTACATCAACCGTGAGAACTTCGAGGCGATGCAGGGCTTTCATGCCGGCCGCCGGAAGTCCGGCATCGGCGGCGCCGATGGCAAGCACGGCCTCTACGAGTTCACCGAGACCCATGTGGTCTACATCGCCGGCTAGGCGTTCGACCGCGAAGAGATCCGCGCCGACGGCCAGCCGCTGGCGCCCCTTCCCACCCCAAGCAAGAGAGAACAATGCTGAAGAAGATCAAGTCCAGTTCCGCCTATGAAGAGAAGTATTCCTACAGCCGCGCCATCGTTATCGGCGACTGGGTGCTCGTCTCCAACACGGCTGGGCGCAACCATGCCACCAAGGAAATGCCAAGCGACCCGCTCGAGCAGATGAAGATGACCATCCACAACATCCAGAAGGCCCTGCAGGCTGCAGGTGCCGATCTCCAGGATGTCGTGCGCGCACGCATCTACATCCCGAACCGCCAGCACCATCCGGAACTGCTCGACCACTGGGGCGAGGTTTTCCGCGGCATCGACCCGGTCGTGACCATCACCGCCGGCACCCTGGCTTCGGAAATCTACCTCGTCGAGGTTGAAGTCACGGCCTACAAGGGTGCCCGCAACGACGGTTGGGAACGCGAAGCGATCTCGCTCGCCTGATCTCGGCGACGAGGCACTGACGGTCGTCCGACAGTGCCTCGTCTGGTCAAAGACGATCCAGGCAGGTGTCGGATAGTACCTGCTTGCCAGCCAACTGCCGGGTGTGGGCCGGTCCTCGGCAACCACACCCGCCGGTCTCCTCTCCGGCGGGATTTGATCAGAAGCGACATCGGCCCGCCTGATCTCTGCGGACGAGCCCGCTTTGCAAGGAGCCGGTTGACGAACTGCGCCAGAACATGCCTGTCCGGGCCTGTGGAGCAGGCATCGCCCGCGGCCATCGCAGCGCCGTCCTGCACTGGCCAGGAAGCGTCGAAGAACGGAGAATGACATGAGCGGCATTATCGGCATCACCATGGGCGATCCCTGCGGCGTCGGTCCCGAGATCTCGGTCCGGGCCCTGGCCGAAATGTCGCCCGAGGATCGCGCCGCAACGCGTATCTACGGAAACCTGCCGACGCTCGAAGCGGCGCGCAAGGCGCTCGGGCTCGACCTGGACCTCGCTCCTCACGTCGTCGACATCGAGGTAAAAGGCGCCCCCCTGCCCTGGGGCACGCTGAGCCCGGTCGCCGGCGACGCGGCCTTTCGCTTCATCGAAAGGGCGGTACGCGATGCCGAGGCCGGAACGATCGGCTGCATCGTCACGGCTCCGATCAACAAGGAAGCACTGAACCTCGCGGGCCATCACTACGACGGCCATACCGGCATGCTGCGCAGCCTGACGGGTTCCAAGGCAGCCTACATGCTACTTGCATCGGAGCGCCTGAAGGTCATCCATGTATCGACCCACGTCTCGCTGCAGGACGCAATCCGCCGGGCGACCACCGAGCGTGTTCTGGCGACCATCAAGGCCGGCAACGACCACTTGAAACGGATCGGCTACGAAAGGCCGCGCATCGCGGTCGCCGGGATCAACCCGCATTGCGGCGAGAACGGCCTCTTCGGCACCGAAGACGACGACCAGATCGCCCCGGCCGTCGCGGCCGCCCGCGCCGAGGGTATCGACGTCCATGGCCCGATCTCCGCCGACACCGTCTTCCACCGCGCCTATTCCGGTGCCTTCGATCTCGTCGTCGCCCAGTATCACGACCAGGGCCATATCCCGATCAAGCTCGTCGCCTTCGATACGGCGGTCAACGTGTCCGTAGAACTGCCGATCGACCGCACCTCGGTCGACCACGGCACCGCCTTCGACATCGCCGGCAAGGGGATTGCCAATCACGGCAACATGAAATCCGCCATCGCATATGCCCGCAAGCTGGTAGCCGGGCGCTCCGAGCAGGATTGATCCTCTTCTTATGCCACGCGCCTCGGGCCGACAGCCTTGGAAGACGTGCAGAATCGATGCCATGCCGACCCTGCATATGGGGCGGGACATGGCCGCCTCTGCCGGGAGGCCTGGATTGCTTGCCTGAAAAGGGAAGCTCTCCGGTCTATTCTGCCGGACGGTCCTACTGTTGTAGGTTCAAGTGACGGATATGCTTCGGATGCCCCTGCAAACCTAGCGAGTTTACGGCACAACCATTACTTGACGTCGAGGGACGGAGTTCCCTTGAGGGGCAGCACAGTCAGGGTCCCGTGCGTCACGCGCCGTTCCGCTTTCATGTGATCGGCAAAATGCCGCACATCATCTGTCTTCCCCTTCAGGATACTGACCTCCAGGCACCGTTGATGATCAAGGTGTACATGGATGCTTGCGACCGACATGTCGTGGTGATCGTGATGGGCATTCGTGAGCCTCTTGGCGAGGTCGCGGGCGGTGTGATCGTAGGTGTAACTCAGGACGCCGACGCACCAGTCCAACTCTCCCTCCTCAAGCGAGGCCTGCTGAAGTCCCGCGCGTGCGAGATCGCGGATCGCCTCTGAGCGGTTCTGATATCCCTTCACCTCAATCATCCGATCCAGTTCGGCCATGAGGTCATCATCAATGGTGATCGTGATCCGGTGCACTGAACTGCCTTCCGCTTCCCGCACTGAATCAATACTTGGGATCAGAGATTTCATTGTCCAGACCAGCCGATCGTCGACCGTACCCTGGTAGATACGGACCCCGCCGGCCACTCTCCCAGCTACAGCCATACTGTCCTGGACGCCACCTTTTCCAGAAGAGCCAGATCATGACTGATGGCGAGGATGCCGATGTTCCGCTCGGCGCAAATCCGGATGAGCGCACGCCAGACCTCGCGCTGGGCGATCGGATCGAGCATTGAGGTGACTTCGTCGGCGATAAGAAAACGGGTCTTCGGCGTAAGTGATCGAAGGAGCGCGACGCGCTGCAATTCTCCGCCTGACAGTTCATGCGGATAATGGTCCAGCCATTCCCCGCGGATTCCCAGGGTCCGGCACATGCCTTCGTCCGGGGTGCATGCCTCCGAGACGATCCTTCCCACCTTCCAACGCGGGTTTGCCGCAAAGACCGCCGTCTGATGCACGAGTTGCACGGGGTTGAACCCCTGCCCGCCGTAGGGAGCACCGTCGATCAGAACTTTGCCCGCTGTGGGGAAAAGATGACGGGCCAGTATCTTTCCGAGCGTGGATTTTCCCCGACCTGATTTTCCCGTCAGCCCGACGATCTCGCCGCCGTCAATCTCGATATCCACGCCCTCCAGAACGGGCGACTGTCCGTTGAAGCTGAAACCCACCGATGATGCCGCAAGCTTCATGCCTCGACTTCCGCAAAACCGTTCTGGGGCAACGCCTTCCAGACCGAGCGGGCATAGGGTGCCAGAAGCCTCTTGCCATCTCCGTCAAACGCGTCCGCATGCTCGTGGGCGGCGACATATCCATCCCGCAGGATGATCACCCGGTCCGCGATCTGCAGGGTCGCGGCAAGATCGTGGGATATCACGATCACCGATTTCCCCGCCTCGGCAAATGACTTCAGCCAGCGGAAGACGATCGCCGTGTTTTCCGCATCCAGTCCGTTGCTGGGCTCATCGGCGATGATGAGATCGGCCTGGCAAACCGTCGTCATCGCCAGCATGATACGTCGCGCCATGCCACCCGACAGCATGTGCGGAAAGGCCCGTGACACGCCGGGCTCAAGATCGAACCGGGCCAGTGTCCGTTGCATGTCCCCTGCCGAGGCCATCGGACGGCGCGCGCGGCGGGCGGCCCAACGCAGCTGCTGCCCGACGGTCGCGAGCGGATCGAGATGGCTGACGGATTGGGGGATGAGAGCGATGCGGCTGCCGGCCATTCTCGCCTGCTCCTTGCGGTCGAGGAGACGTCCTTCAAAGCGCATGACACCGCCGACAATGGCATTTTGCGGCAAGAGCCCCATGACGGCGTGGGCCAGCAGGCTTTTACCCGCGCCGGATGCGCCGAACAGGGCCAGAACCTCGCCCGGATACACATCCAGAGAAATGTCGCTCACGCATTTGACGCCGACCTGGCGAACCGGACTCCGATAGCGACGGAACGAGACGCTTAGCCCCTCTATCTCGAGAAGACTCATTGCTGGCTTCCCCTCGGGTCGGTCAGCGTCCTCAGCCCGTTGCCGACAAAATCGAAGCAGAGGACAGCAACGAGAAGCATCAGTCCCGGAAACAGTCCGAGCCACCAGTTGCCCGCCGTGAGGGACCGCATCGATTCCGACAGAAGGATGCCGATCGCAGGCTTGCTGGGTTCTATTCCGAAGCCGAGGAACGTCAGACCCGCCTCGTGCAGGATGGCGTGCGGGAAAAGCAGGACGAAGCCGACGATCATCTGGGGAACGAGATGCGGCAGGAAATGATGCCGCGCGATGAACCAGCGGGACTTTCCGAAATTGCGGGAAACGGTCACGTACTCGGCATTCTGAAGCTGCAGGATTTCGGCCCGCAGGACGCGCGTCAGTCGTGGCCAATGGGTTATGGCGACCGCAACGATCACGGCTCCCGTCCCTCCCCCGAGTGCGAAGGAAATCAGGATCAGGAGCACCAGGTGCGGCAATCCCATGGTCATGTCGACGAGGAAGGAGACGATTGCGTCGGCCAGCCGATAACCGCTTGCTGCGACGACTGCCAGGCAGGTCGCAATCACCGCCGAAATCCCGGCGGCGACCATTCCGACCTGGAAGCTCAGCGCCAGCCCCTTCACCGTTCTCACGAGCATGTCGCGTCCGAGCATGTCCGTGCCGAACGGGTGCAGCCAGGACGGCGGCTGGAGCCGTGCGGAAAAGTTGCTGGTGAGCCCATCCGGTCCCGTAAGCCGGGCCGCCAGCACGATCGCCGCAAGCAGAAGCGTCGCGATCCCCGCGCCGATCACCACCATCCCCGCATTGTTGATCGACGGGACCGCAACAGCGGGTTTTTCAATTGCCATCGTCATGTGAGCATCTCCTGCCGCGCACGGTTCAGGGCTGAAATGCGCGGGTCTGCCACGCGATAGAGAACATCGGCGATCGTATTGCCGACCGAGACGAGAAGGGTCGTCATGATCGCGATGGCAAGAAGCAGGGGCACGTCACCGCGAATCCCGGCTTCGATCGTTGCGCTTCCGAGCCCGGGGTAGGAAAACACGGTTTCCGCCAGTATCGAGCCTCCGAAAAGCTCGCCAAGAGAGGCGAAGAGAACCGTTATCGCCGGCAAGGCAGCATTCCTCACGCCATGGCGCAGGATGATGTCCAGCGGCCCGGCCCCTTGGGCACGGGCATAGAGTACGAAGTCGGACTGCATGATCTCGATCATCTTGACGCGCGTATGAAGCGCAATCTGCGCAATCCCGAGGATCGAGAGCGCCAGCAGCGGCAGCAGAAGATGATGCAGCCGTTGCAGCAGCGTGACGTTTTCCGGCAGCACGCCGATCGGCGTGGCACAGCAAACGGGCGTCCACCGAAGCCCAACGGAGAAGACGATCAGAAGCAGGATGGCGATCCAGAATGTCGGCGTGGCGGCCAGCACGTAGGAATACAGGCGGATTACGCGATCACTCCAGCTTCCCGGGTGGGCGCCGGCCCATATGCCGAGGGAGAAACCGATGATCCCGGAGAACGCCCAGGCGAGCCCCATGAGAATCAGGGAGGACTGAAAACGCTCGGAGATGATATCGGCAACCGGCGCATTATAGGTCACGCTCCAGCCGAGGTCGCCCCTCAGCAATGCCGTCAGCCATTTGAGGAACTGGATACCTGCCGGCTGGTCCAATCCCCATTTCTGCGCGATCAGCGCCCGCTGCTCGGGTCCGACGCGGGCGATATCGGGTCCAAGATAGGCATTGATCGGATCGACCGGCGAGAGTTTCGCGAGGATGAACGCAACAGCCGCCACGCCCGCCAGTACAAGGACAAGGCGGACGAGCCGGGTGATGGCGAAAGCCTTCCAGGAAAGCATTGCCGTTCCTCAGTTACAGGTCCAGGTCCAATCCTGGATGCCGGCCGTGATCGGCCATCCATGGCCATGCGGTTCGACCTGGGGGTCTCCGACGTCGAGGCATTTGCTGACGAAGTAGATGTGATCGAGATTGACCAGCCAGGCCCACCCGGCTTCCCCCTTGGGGCCGAAGCCGGTGGCACCGTCCCACTCCGCCTTCTGCCAGTCGGGATAGGATGCTTCGAGGCTGGGGGCGCGCTGCGCTTCGTCGAAGTACTGGTCGACGACCGGATTGGAGAAGAAGCCCGGATTGTAATATTCGACGCCTGCCCGCCCGCTTTGGTAGAGGCTGTACAATTCGACCGGGCTGTGGCTTCCCCATCCGAAGACCACGGGTTAGGTATGCATCACGCGGTCGATGACCTCCCACGTCGTGCCGTTCGGCCTGCCTTCGATGCCGAGCGGCCGCAGCAGCTCGGACACCACGATCGCAATCGCCTGCCGGGTGGAATCGGAGGCGGAATAGTTGATGGGAAAAGCCGCTCGTGTTCCGCCTTTTTCGCGAATGCCGTCCGGACCAGGTATCCAGCCGGCCTGGTCGAGCATTGCCTTCGCTGCCGCAAGATCGAACGTCACCGCAGCCTCGGGGTTCGACCAGGGCAACCCGTCCGCGGGTCCGAAGGCCTGCGTGCCGTGTCCCTGGAGCGCCACATCGACGATCTTTTGGCGGTCGATGCCGAGATTGATGGCCCTGCGGACGGCAAGATCGGCCGTCACGTCGTTGCCGACGGGATTTCCGTCAGCGTCCATCCTTGCGCCCTTCGGGACCATGGGAAAATGAATCCCCCGATTGTCGACGGAATCGACCACCACCGGCCTGAAGCCTTCGGGAACGGCATCGGCGAGCGTTGCCGGGACGGAGACCATGTCGACCTCGCCGGCCCCGGCGGCGGCCAGGCTCGTGTCCTCGCCGGCAAACAGGAAGGTGAGACGGGTGAAGGGCGGTTTCCTTCCGTAATAGTGCGGATTTGCCTCCACGATCAGTTGCTCGCCCTGTGTCCAGGAGACGAGTCTATATGGACCGGACCCGAGCGGGTCACGTGCGTATCCTGGGCTGTATTTCCCGGCGGGTACGATGCCCAACGAGTAGAAATTATCCGCGAAGGTGATCCATGGCCGCTTGAGCCTGATGACCACGGTCTTGTCGTCAACTGCCTCGACCGACGCCATCTCGGTGAGATCGAGGGGTCCTCCGGCCTTGGCTGCCCGCTCGAACGTGAATGCGACATCCTTCGCAGTCAGGGAGGTACCGTCTGAAAATTTCACGTCGTCACGGATGGATATGGTCCAGGTTAGTTTGTCATCCGAGAGCGTCCACTCGGATGCAAGGTCGGGTTTCGTCGCCAGACCGGCGTCGCGCACGAGAAGCGTCGACTGAAAGAGGGGATGGCCGTAGCGACCCCAGCCGAACAACGGATCATATCCGGTATCCGGCTCACCGCCGATAGCCAGTATCAGCTCACTTTTGCCGGCCGCCAGAACCTGCGGCCCCGTCAAGCACAGGGCAGAAACACCTGCAATAATCGAGAGCTTCCGTGCAAGCATGATCCGAATACTCCACGATCAATGGTGTTCCGGAGATACGTTACGGTATGATGTCTTTCGGAGAAATGCTTACAATCAATTCTGCACATTCGCCCGCTCCCGCTTCTCTAAAACGCTCCGACTCAGGCATGGAAAGGCCTCGCCACCGCTTGGCCAAGTGCGATGTCGTCAGGGACCACGAACGGCGTCATCGCGGATGGCCGAGGTAGCGCCGCATGCAATAAAGCAGCGCTGCCTGATTTTCGTTCTCACGCATTTCAATGACGCGTCCGAAGAAGATGCGGTGGGTCGCCTCGTCGATGGAATTGGTGACCTCGCATTCAAAGCTCACCGATGCGTTCGAGAGGATCGGGATGCCGGTAGTGCCGCAGCCCCATTCGCCAAGCTCGAACCTGTCCTGCAAGACCGTCCTTCCGCCAAAAGCATCCGATATGTCCTCCTGCCCCGGCATCAACGTGTTGACGCCGAAATGACGGGTTTTCTCGAACGCACGAAAACAGGAGCTTCCACGATTGATGCAGACGAGAAGCGTCGGCGGTGTGTCGCTGACGCTGCACACCGCCGAAGCCGTGAAACCGAAACGTCGGCCACCGCATATGGTAGTAACGACATTCACCGCCGACCCGAGACGCGACATGCCGTTGCGAAACGTGGCTTTGTCCACGGCTTCAAATCGGTCGTTCGCTATATTCACGTCGGCCTCCCGCCGCGGGCCGCGCCTAGGCCGAAAGCTCTCGACGGACAATTTCGGCACCTGCTCCCAGAGCAGCAAGCTTGCCTCTGGCGACCTGGCGAGACAGGGGGGCCATACCGCAGTTGGTGCAGGGATAGAGCTTGTCGGCATCGACGAACTGAAGGGCTTTGCGAAGCGTTTCGGCAACTTCTTCCGGCGTCTCGATTGTATCGCTTGCCACGTCGATGGCGCCCACCATCACCTTCTTCCCGCGAAGGAGTTCGATCAGATCGATGGGGACATGCGAGTTGTGGCATTCCAGCGAGATCAGGTCGATACCGGACTGCTGCAGCTTCGGGAAGGACTCCTCGTATTGCCGCCATTCCGACCCAAGGGTCTTCTTCCAGTCGGTATTTGCCTTGACGCCGTATCCGTAGCAGATATGCACGGCGGTTTCGCACTTCAGGCCTTCGATCGCCCTTTCCAGGGTTGCAACACCCCAATCATTGACATCGTCAAAGAAGACATTGAAGGCCGGTTCATCGAACTGGATGATGTCGACGCCGGCGGCTTCCAGTTCCCGGGCCTCCTCATTGAGAATTGCTGCGAATTCCCAGGCGAGCTTTTCCCGGCTCCCGTAGTGCGCGTCATAGAGCGTGTCGATCATGGTCATAGGACCCGGCAGGGCCCATTTGATCGGCCGCGTCGTCTGCTGGCGTAGAAATTTGGCGTCTTCGACAAAAACCGGTTTCTGCCGCGACACTGCGCCAACGACCGTTGGAACACTCGCATCGTACCGATTGCGAATCCTGACGGTCTGACGTTTTTCAAAATCGACGCCGGCGAGGTGTTCGATGAATGTCGTGACAAAATGCTGGCGGGTCTGCTCGCCATCGCTGACGATATCGATACCTGCCTGTCGCTGATCGTCGAGCGCCAGGCGCAGGGCATCACGCTTGCCTTCGATCAGTTCTTCGTCCCGCAGCTTCCAGGGTGACCAGAGCCTCTCGGGCGGCGCGAGCCAGGAGGGTTTCGGCAAGCTGCCGGCGGTCGACGTGGGCAACAATGTCTTCATGATAGGCACCTTGTGTTTTCGGTTCGTCAGAGGGCGTAGTTTGCAGACCACTGCTCGAGAACGGCCCTGTATGGCTTGATGAATTTCTCTTCGGCAAATCTTGCCTGCTCGAAGGCCAGCCGGCTACGCTCTTCGCGATCATAGACGATCCGGGTCACTGAATAGTCCTGATGCTTGAGGCTTGGCTGGTAGCAGGCTGCTGCCGCAGAATTTGCGTTGTAGATCTCGGGGCGGTAGATCTTCTGAAACGTCTCCATCGTGCTGATGGTGCTGATAAGTTCGAGATCGGTGTAGTCCGCGAGCAGATCGCCGGCAAAATAGAATGCAAGAGGCGCAACGCTGTTCGGCGGCATGAAGAACCGCACCTTCAGTCCCATTTTTGCGAAGTACTGGTCGGTCGACGAGAATTCGTTCTGGACGTACTCGGCCCCCAGCACGGGGTGCTGGTTTTCCGTGCGGTGATATGTCCTGCTGCACGAGGCGCTCAGGCATATGACCGGCGGCTTGCTGAACTGCTCCTTGTAGGCTTCCGAATTCAGGAAACATTTGAACAGCTTTCCGTGCAGTTCGCCGAAATCCTCTGGCGTATCGAAAGCGGGCCGCCCCTTGTTGTGCTCAGGCAGAACGACGCTGAAGTCATAATCCCGGACATAGGAGGAGAGGTTGTTTCCGACGATGCCCTCGATCCGTTCGCCGGTTTTCCGGTCGCGGATCGTCGTCTTCAGGATTTCGATGAGAGGGAACGGATCGCTCCGGGCCCCAGCTTCGACGACCATTCCGACGGAAACGATTTCGAGTTCTACGGTATAACGATCGCCCTTCGGATTATTCTGGTGCGCGAGCGCGTTGAACCGGTTGTCGATCATTCGCAGGGCATTGCGGAGATTGTCCTTCCGGTTCTCGCCTCGGGCCAGATTGGCGAAGTTGGTCGTAATCCGGGTATTCTCCGACGGGCAGTAATCCTCATCGAACGGGATGCTCTTAATGATGAAGGTGAAGTCCTGGCTCATCGCGATCTGGCGTCCTCGTTCCGAGATCGAACCTCATCGGTTCCATCGGTCAGCAGTTCAATGCTCCCGGTCGTCGAGAGCCGGGCCTGCTGTATGCCTGAGCCGTTGATCGGGAAAAATTGGTATTCTCTCACCCAAGCATGAGCCGTGTTCATCATTGGACATGAACATCGAAGCCTCTCCGCCAGCCTGAGAAACGGCGGAAGCGCGAAGAACCCCGCACATCCCCGCGTGCCATGTCGAACGGAGACGCCTTGACCGCTTAGGCGACATGCGACATTGGTGCGTCATCGTGGTTCTGCGGGCGAAAGTCCGGAGCTAAGAGGGAATTCGGTGAAGGCTCTGCCTGAGGCCGAAGCTGCCCCCGCAACTGTAAGCGGCGAGCGAAAGTCCATCCAAGTCACTGAGGCCATGCCTCGGGAAGACGGACCGGAGCGAAGACCCGCAAGCCAGGAGACCTGCCGCGATAGATAACGTCCACGGGCGGGGTGTCCCGGAGTGCCGCTTTCGCGACAGGCCTCCCGTGCCGTCGTCTCTGCGTCATCCCATCGCCCGGCCGCAACGCGATGGCAGGGCCCATGACCGAGATTTCCCCCGAAACAATTCCTGCCCGGCCGGGATCGAGCACCTGTCTCGTCGACATCGTTTTCCCCGGCGATACCAACCATCACGGCACCCTCTTCGGGGGAGCCGGGCTCGCCCTCATGGATCGGGTAGCCTTCATCGCGGCGACCCGGTTCGGACGGATGCCTTTCGTGACCGCGTCCTGCGAGCGTATCGATTTCAGGCAGCCGGCCCGCATGGGGCACATCGTCGTTTTCACGGCAAGACCTATCAAGGCCGGTCGTCGCTCGTTGACCGTCGAGGTCGAGATGGTGGCGGAAACCATTGTCGGTCGGCAGCGGCACACCTGTACACGCGGCATTTTCAACATGGTCGCCATACCCGAGGGCGAAGACGCCAGGCACCGTGTCTTGCCCGAACTGCCTCCTGAGGAGGCGTCCCGCAGGAGCGATGGCGTTGCCATGGTCGAGATCGTATTTCCGGATCAGGCGAACAGCGTCGGCCGGATGTTCGGGGGCGAGGCAATCGCCTACATGACCAAGGCAGCCTTCGTCGTCGCGTCCCGCTACTGCGGTAAGCTGGTGGTCCTCGCCTCGTCAGAACGCATCGATTTCGCCAGGGCAATCGAGATCGGTGAAATCGTCGAGGCGGAAGCGCGTGTCGAGCGCGTGGGCCGCAGTCGATGCTGATCGAAACGAAGCTCTGGTCCGAAAACCTCCTCACCGGCGAGAGGCATATCACTGCCACCGGACATTTCACCATGGTGGCGGTCGCCGAAGATCATCGGCCCGTCCCGGTTCGCGACATCTCCCCGGCAGACGTTCTGCCGAGCGGCAAGAGGGGCGTGTAGACCATGCTGGACAGGCAACATCTGTCGATCTTGCACGAAGTCGATCGCCTGGGCAGCCTGACTGCTGCGGCCGAGCGGCTGAACGTGTCCCAGTCCGCGCTCAGCCACACGATCCGCAAGCTGGAGGAACGCTGTGGCGTCGCCATGTGGGAGAAGGATGGCCGCAACCTCCGCCTCACCGAGGCCGGCCGCTACATCGTGAGGCTGGCGCAACGTGTTCTCCCGCAGATCGAAAGGGCCGAGGGTGTCCTGTCGGATTATCGCCGCGGCAAGCGCGGCTTCCTCAAGATCGGCATGGAATGCCATCCCTGTCATCAATGGCTGATGGGCGTCACGAGACCCTATCTCCTCGACTGGCCGGACGTTGACCTCGACCTGACGACATCGTTCGCATTCGGCGGTGTGGCGGCGGTGAGCGGATACGAGATCGACATTCTGATCACGCCGGATCCGATCGAGGCACCCGGCATCCATTACCTGCCGGTGTTCGACTACGAACTTGTGCTCGCCGTTCCGGCCGATCATCCGCTGGCGCAAAAACGCCATGCCGAGCCCGCGGACCTCGTGGAGGAGACGCTGTTTACCTATCCGGTACCGGCGGAGCGGCTGGATGTCTTCACGCAGTTTCTGGTGCCCGCCAATTCCCGCCCCCGCCATCACCGCAGTGTCGAAACCACCGAAATGATGCTTCAACTCGTGGGGGCAGGCCGCGGGGTCAGCGCTGTTCCGAACTGGCTTGTGCATCGGGAAGCGGCCGCACTTGGGGTCCGCCCGGTCCGGATGGGTAAGACCGGCATCCAGAAAAGCATCCATCTCGGCTTGCGGGATGGCGACGACACCGTCGATTTCATAGCCGGCTTCCTCGAGACATCCCGCAGATCCCGGCCTGACCAGACGGCAGCGTGAAGGACCTGGATTGCTGGCCTGGAAAGGAAGTCTTGGCTGGGGCGCCTGGATTCCCAGCTAAGGTTTCTGCCGTTTTCAAGCCCTTGAAGAAGCTTGGATATCGCGCTCACTTGATGTTGTTGTACGACAATCCTGTACTACATCCTGGAACGACAGTCCGGACATATTTTTATCTCTCTCGATCAATGGCGCGCTGGAGCAGCTTCTTGTATTGGATGGGCTGAACGAGATCCAGATTTCGACCCGCTTCGGCACCAGCCCGTGGGCCCCCGCGGGAGGCGACACGGAGCCTCCAGGCCAAGGGCCTCGTCAAGAGCATCCGCGACCGCGGCGTCTTTGTGCGCTCGGGTTCGCCAGCGGAGGCACTTGAAATCTACGACGTCCGTGCGGCGATCTTCGGCCTTGCCGGACGCCTGCTCGCCGATCTCGTCAACGATCAGATGCTGGCCAAGCTCAGTGTTTCCTCGACCAGATGGACGAGATCGCGGCCAGCAAGAACTTCGACGATTAATATCCCGTCAACTTGGCATTCCACGACTATCTCGTCACCTCCACCGGCAACAACACACTGGTCAGGGAATACAAGGGTTTTCGTCAACAAGCTGCACCTTGCGCGTGCCCGCGGCCTTGTCCAGGCAGGCGGTCTATCGGTCTCTAACCGCGAGCACCGCGAAATGGTCGATGCGCTCGCCTCCGGCAATCGCGAACACGCGCAGGAGGCGTTTTTCCGCCACGTCGAGCGCTCAAAAATGCGGTTCCGCTCCACGCTCAGCTCGGCCGAATCACGGTCGTAGTCACTGCCGGCCCCGTCAACCGAGAGAAATCTAGGGACATCAATCCGCATGTACCACTCAAAGTCCGTACTCCTAGAACAACAGGCGGTAGCTATCGAACAACATCTTGGTGGCCGTGACCGTGAGGAAGGCGCCGAAGAGGATGCGCAGAATGCGTGGCTCGATCGAATGCGCGGTGCGAGCACCCAGTGGAGCGAACCACATGCTGGTCACGACGATGGCGATCATCCCTCCCAGATTCACATAACCCAGCGAGAACGCGGGCAGGCCGGCCCTGCCCCAGCCATTCAAGATGTAGCCAACCGTCCCGGGCACCGCGATGATCAGTCCGATCACCGAGGCGGTGCCGACGGCCCTTCTGACGGGGTAGCTGAAGATGCTCAGCGTGGGAACCGTCAAGGTGCCGCCGCCGATCCCCATGAGCGTCGAGATTGTGCCTATAGCCGTCGCCATGCCTGCCTGCCCGGGACGGCCGGGTAGCCCCTTGACCGGATGCCAGCCTTCACGTGTGAACAGCATGTAGAGCGCCACCAATGCTGCAACGACCCCGAAGACGGCAGTCAGCAGCGACCCAGAGGCATAACCTGCGACCACAACGCCGCAAAGGACGCCAAGGCCGACGAATGGGCCCCAGAGCTTCAGAAGCTCCGTATCGACCGCCCCCTTCGCCTTGTGAGCGCGGATGGACTGAACCGATGTGGGGATGATCGTTGCCAGCGATGTCCCAACGGCTATGTGCGCGCGCAGGGCCACGTCGACATCGAATGCCGCAAGCACATGGTAGAGGACCGGCACGACGACAATCCCGCCGCCGATCCCCAGGAGGCCGGCCAGAAAGCCGGACACGCATCCCACCAAACCGAGGACGAGGGCAAACGAAGTCAGCAGCATGATCGATGCGGGCATGGCGTGTCCGGAAAATGAGGTGATGGTGCCCGAAAGGGCTCTTTGAGGGACAGGGTGTGCGAAGCGCACCCTGTCCATTGGATGTGCGCCCGCGCGGTCAGCTGACCCGGAAGCGGATCTCGCCGACGCCGGCCACGTAGCCTACCATTTCGTCGCCCTTGACGACCGCGCCAACGCCCGCTGGGGTTCCCGCAAAGATCAGGTCGCCTGCCTTCAGTTCGAACAGGCGCGACAGGTAGGAAATCATCTCAGGCACCTTCCAGATCATCTGGTTGAGGTCGCCGTTCTGGCGCGTCTCACCATTCACCTTCAGCCAGACCTCCCCTTCCGTCGGATGCCCGACCTCGCTGACAGGATGCAGGGGCCCGCACGGCGCCGATGCCTCAAACGCCTTGCCGGTTTCCCACGGGCGTCCAAGCTTCTTTGCCTCTCCCTGCAGATCGCGGCGGGTCATGTCGAGGCCGACGGCATAGCCGTAGACGTGGTCGAGTGCTTTCTCGACCGGGATGTTGGTGCCGCCCTTCTGCAGTCCCACGACCAGCTCGATCTCATGATGAACGTCGCTGGTTTCCGTCGGGTAGGGAAAGTCCTGGCCTAGCGGAACAACGGTGTCCGGGTTCTTCTGGAAGAAGAAGGGCGGCTCCTTGTTGGGATCATGGCCCATCTCGATGGCATGGTCGGCGAAGTTGCGGCCGACGCAGTAGATGCGGTGGATGGGGAAGAGCGCATCGCTTCCCGCGACCGCCAGCGTCGGCACCGGCGCCGGCTTGATGACGTAGTTCTTGAGTTGAGGCATTTCGTTCATTATCGCGCTCCTGCGTAGTATTCGATGCGTTTTTCAAAGTATTCGACTCCGGCGGACAACAGCATAGCTGCCGCGAAGAGAAGCATGGTAAGAGCCCAGAACCGCTCCATGTCGAAGCTTCTCGAGTAGAGTTCGAAAAGCTCTCCATAGCCGATGATGGAGACCAGGATCTGGCCGATGACCACCCCCTTGACACCTCGGATTAGACCGATCCGGATGCCGGCCAGTATTTCTGGCAGCGCTGAGAGAAGGATAATCTTGGTGAAGATGGTCCATCGGGATGCGCCGTAACTGCGCCCCATCTCGATGAGCGATGTCGGGACCTGCATGACCCCGGCTCGTGCATCCAGAACGATAATCCAGACGGCGAACAGGAACACGGTAACGACGACCGTCGTCTCTCCCATTCCGAACAGGATCATAAGAATGGGCACCAGCGCCGACAGCGGAGCGCTGACGAACATGTTCACCCACAGGCCGAAGATGTTGTCGATAACCTTGAAGCGTCCCATGAGGACCCCAAGCGGCACGCCAACGACGATTGCAAGGGCCATGCCGTACAGGAAAGAGCGCAGCGTAATCATCGATGCGCTTTGCCAGGAGCCGGTTTGGATAAGTCCGAATCCCGCGCTGACGATGGAGGTGAACGGTGGGATTAGGAACATGACGTCGAGTTGCCCGACGATTTCCCAGACAAGCAACCAGAAAAGCAGAGACGCCATCATGGGAATGCGTGTGCCGAATAAGGTCATGGCGCATCACTCCGCATATTGCCGCAACCCCTGCCAGATCTCCTCAACTACGTCGAGGTAGCTGGCATCGCGGCGAATATCATCCGGGGAAGCACTGCGATCGATCATCGGATCGATAACTTGGGAAACGCGGCCCGGCCGAGGAGACAGGAGAACGATCCGGTCCGAGACATAGACTGCCTCTTCGATGGAGTGAGTCACGAAGATGAACGTCTTCTTCTCGAGCTCGACCAGACGCAGCAGATCCTCCTGGAACTTACGGCGATTCTGCTCATCGACAGCGGAGAAGGGCTCATCCAGCAGAAGCACGTCGGCATTTACCGCGAAGGCTCGGGCAATCCCCACGCGCTGGCGCATGCCGCCGGAGAGTTCATGCGGGTACTTCTGCTCGAAACCCGAAAGCCCCACCTGCTCGATATAACGTCGAGCCGTCCGGTCTCGCTCCGCTGCCGGCACACCCTTCAGTTCGAGGCCGAAGCGGACATTGCGAATTACGGTCGCCCAGGGCATCAACGCGAAATCCTGGAAGACGAAGGCCCGTTCCGGGCCGGGGCCTGTCACGACACGTCCATTCACGCGGATTTCACCGGAGGTAGCGGGGACGAGGCCGGCGATGATCTTGAGCAGTGTTGTTTTTCCGCAACCTGAAGGGCCCAGCAGCGTCGTGAGCTTGCCACGCTCGAATTCGAGATTGATGCCGCGGAGCGCTTCGACGTCGCCGTAGTTCTTGCAGATCTCGCGGACTTGAACGACCGCATCGTTACTGGTGGCGGAAGTCACGCTGCCGCTACGTGCCAAAGCAGGATTGGCCATGTCACTTTCTCCTCTTCTCAGGACGCAGCAGATGGATTTCCACGTATTGCAGGCCCGCAAGCGTCAATGTCGAGACAGCAATGATCGAAGCAACTGCCGCATACATGTGCGCATAGTTGGCAACCGAACGGTGGTAGGTGATGAGGTCGCCGATACCAGTAGGCGTAATCAGCAGTTCTGCCAGCATAACGCCGATGAACCCTGCGGCGATGCCGAGGCGAAGGCCAGCAAACAGAACAGGAGATGCGTCGGGAATGATGATCTTGAAGATCTGCTGCATGCGCGAGCCCTGGAAGGAGCGGCACATGTCCACCAGCGAGGGATTAACGTGCCGCACAGCCTTGTAGGAATTCAGCACGATGACCGGCAGGGCCAGCATGATGACCGCGAGCGTCTTCGCCGTCAGGCCGATCCCGTAGACGAAGGTGACAAGCGGAACAAGCGCAGCCATCGGAGCTGCCTGGAGGACGATGAACACAGGTGCCAGCAGCCACTCCGCTTTGTCGGAAAGCCCCATTGCGACGCCGAGACCGATCCCGACGGCCGCCGAAATCACGACACCGAGGACCAGCGGCTGCAGTGTCAGGAAGTAGGCCCGGTGCATGCTGCCGTCCGCAACCATCTCGCCGAAGGCAGAAAGGGTTTCGAGAAAGGTCGGAAACGCGAAGCTGATCGGGATCCGTCCCGCGATCTCCCAGGAAGCGAAGAGTACTGCGAGCGATACGACAATCCAGAACGACCGCCGCTCGTCGGCGAATTTCCGGATCATCTCGGCGGTGGTGGGTGGAACCTCTTGCGAGGCTCCGATCCCGTTATCGATTTTTGCTGGCGAAATTGACATCTGCATCTTACTTCGTACCGACCCTCGAGAGCACATTGTTGAGCGCCGTAAGGTCCCAGAAGTCTTCCACCTTCAGGTCCTTTGCTTCCCCTTCAAGCGCCCCGGAAATCGTGTAGAAATCGAAGTCATCGCGCGCAGCATCTTCACCCCCTCCATTGAGCGGCATGTTCGGCGCGGCCTCCGTGAAATATGGCTCGATATCGGCGACCATTTCGGGTGTGGCGTCGGGAAGAAGATTGTACTTTTCCTTCAGCGCCGCGACCGACTTCGGATCCGCAGCCACTTCCCGCCAAGTTGTTAGGATCGCCTCGATGAGTATCTCCACGTCCTTGGTATTGGCGGCAAGATAGTCCGTGTTTGCAAAGAGCGCCTCATCCGTTGCGGCGACCTCGCCGAGCGGCAGGAACGCGAACTTGCCGGGCGCCTTATCCTCCAGCACGCGCTTTCCAGACGAGTCCACGATCGTCGCCTTCACGTTACCCTGCAGCAGTGCACCCGTGCGCACTTCAGCGCCTGGAACGTAAGCTATGCTGGAATACTTGATGCCGTTCTTGCCGGCCATCAGTTGCATGATCGCCTCGGTGCCGGATCCACGCGAATGGACCGCGACCTCCTGGCCATCAAGATCCTTCCACTCCTTGTAGAATTCGGTATTGACCACCGGATAGAACTGCAGCTTGCTCAACTGCATGAAGATGCGGATCGGCGCCTTCACCTTCTGAAGCAGGGCATATGGCGCTCCCACGCCGATATCGGCCTGGCCGCTGACGACTGCCTGTGCTGCAATATCCTCACTCTTCAGATAGGTGATCTGGACATCGACGCCGTTTTCCTTGGCGCGCTCGAAGGCCGCAAGGAGATGAAGCGATTCCACCGTTGCGATGTCGCCGAAGGCGACGCGCATGGGATCTGCCCAGGCGAAGCCTGGCACAGCAACAGCAAAGCAGAGGGCGGCGACAGACACCGACGCCCGGATCTTCCTGGCAAACATATTCATTTCGTTCCTCCCTTTATTGGGCCCTCCCCAGAACCCAATTACAAACCAATCATCTATTAACTCAGCTTTCTGTCAACCAATTTCTTCTTTCGCCTCCGTTGGGCGGAGGCGGAAGAAGGCGGAATCCACTCGCTCTCCTCAAAAATAGACATTAATACCCTGGCGTTATCGTATGCAGACACTCCTCCCAACAAGAACACGCCCGCGTATTGACACCGCAACACATGCCAGCTATCCATCAACCAATTGAGATATTGGTTTCGAAATGGATCAGAACTTGGAAATGGAAGTGCTGGCTAAGCTTAAGGGCTTCCTTGCCACCGCAGAGCTACCGGACGATGGGCGCCTCCCGCCGGAGCGGGAGCTGGCTCAATCGCTGGATGTCGGCCGCGCCGTACTGCGCAAGGCGCTCGCGACCTTGCAGGCGGAAGGCACGGTTTGGCGACATGTCGGCAAGGGTACCTTCGTTGGTGACCGCCCTATCGATACGGTTGCCGACATCCACGCCATGGTCCAGCGCACCAATCCGCTTGAGGTTATGGGAGCACGAATTGCATTCGAACCCGAGGTAACGCGCTGTGCTGCCCTCAATGCGACGGGCGCTCAGATTGCCGAGATCCGCAACTGCATGATCAAGGCACAGCAGGCACCGACATGGCGGCAATATGAGCAATGGGACAACCGCCTGCACCGTACGATCGGTGAGGCCTCGCAGAACTCACTGCTGCTTGGGCTCCTTGACACGCTGAATGCCGTGCGTCGGGCCGTCACCTGGGGCAGGTTGCGCCAGACCCCCGTTCGCCCGCCCGCGGACCATCACAGCTTTGCCGAACACGAACAGATCGTCGAAGCGATCGCGGATCGCGACGGCGCAGCTGCAGCCGACGCGATGCGGCGTCATCTTCGCAGCGTCGAAAGCCACATGCGCGACATGCGCTGAACACGTGGCGGCGGAGGGCCGTCACCATTGGGAGGACTACATGCATAAGATCAAGGTCGCCAATCCGGTCGTCGAACTCGATGGCGACGAGATGACCCGTATCATCTGGCAATTCATCAAGGACAAGCTGATCCACCCCTATCTGGACATCGATCTCAAATACTTTGATCTGAGCATCCAGAAGCGCGACGAGACCGACGACCAGATCACGATCGACGCTGCCCATGCGATCAAGAAGCATGGCGTCGGCATCAAGTGCGCGACGATTACCGCCGACGAAGGCCGCGTCGAGGAATTCGGCCTCAAGAAGATGTGGAAGAGCCCGAACGGCACGATCCGCAACATCCTCGGCGGCGTGATCTTCCGCGAGCCGATCATCATGAAGAACGTGCCGCGCCTCGTCCCGGGCTGGACGCAGCCGATCATCGTCGGCCGCCACGCCTTCGGCGACCAGTACCGCGCCACCGACTTCAAGTTCCCCGGCAAGGGCAAGCTGACGATCAAGTTCGTCGGCGAGGACGGCCAGACGATCGAGCACGACGTGTTCGACGCTCCGTCGGCCGGCGTCGCGATGGCGATGTACAACCTCGACGATTCGATCCGCGACTTCGCCCGCGCTTCGCTGAACTACGCCCTGATGCGCGGCGTTCCCTGCTACCTCTCCACGAAGAACACCATCCTGAAGGCCTATGACGGCCGCTTCAAGGATATCTTCCAGGAGATCTACGACGCCGAGTTCAAGGAACAGTACGAAGCCAAGAAGATCTGGTACGAGCACCGCCTGATCGACGACATGGTCGCGGCAGCCCTGAAGTGGTCCGGCGGCTACGTCTGGGCCTGCAAGAACTATGACGGCGACGTCCAGTCCGACATCGTCGCGCAGGGCTTCGGCTCGCTCGGCCTGATGACCTCGGTCCTGATGACGCCGGACGGCCAGACGGTGGAAGCCGAAGCCGCCCACGGCACGGTGACCCGCCACTACCGCCAGCACCAGAAGGGCCAGGAGACCTCGACCAACTCGATCGCGTCGATCTTCGCCTGGACCCGCGGCCTCGCACACCGTGCGAAGCTCGACGACAATGCCGCCCTTGCGCGGTTCTCCTCGACGCTCGAGCGCGTCTGCATCGAGACGGTCGAATCCGGCTTCATGACGAAGGACCTCGCCCTTCTCATCGGTCCCGACCAGCCGTGGCTCTCGACGACCGCCTTCCTTGAGAAGATTAACGACAACCTCCGCGCGACCTTCCTTGAGGCAGCCGCGTAGCCTGTCTCATGACCGCTTGTGGCGCTTTAGCGCCATGACGGCGTCGGCCCTTTGCGGTAATTCATTGCGCCTCCGGGCGCACAACACCCAGACATCCGCCAGCTCGTATCAGCAGCATAGGTCGAATTGTGCATGGGATTTTCAAGGCCGATCATGATTTTGCTTTTGCATTACTCCGCCTCGCTAAGCAAGGCGGAGTAACCTCAGCATGATCACAGGCCAAATAGCGCCCGGACGCTGCCGAAGAAGGTTGCACAGTCTGTGTTGACGCGATTAGAGAGAATCTCCGCAGCGTCAGCACCTGCCGCATCACGCAGCCGATCTGTACCGTCTGTCACGGCCCCATAGAAGCTGACGGTGAGCTTCTCGTTCTTGAGACAACCGAAGGGTCGGCGTTGGGCGACGTCCAGAAGAACCATCAGATCGGCAAGATGCGCATCCACCACTCCCTTAGATATACCAGGCTGTACAGACCGATTTTGTCGCCTGTCTCACCGACAGACAAATGGCAGCTTCTGGGTAGTCAGCCGCGCTGCTTTAAAGACTGGTATGGAGGCGCAAACCCGAAGTCGCAATCTAAGGTGGGGAGCTGCCGCATCGAAATCATCCCACCGTGCGACAAGGTTCCGGCCCTGCCCCTCTCAAATCGGTGCGCGACGTTGTGACTGGTTCAAGCTAGTGGCTTTTTTTGCTAACGCTGACCATCCTCGCCTTTCACCCTTTCCAGTGCTAGCCCACCGAGTCTCGGATTAAGGCGCCCGCCTGTTCCCATCACCAGCGCGAAGAGAATCTCATTCGGCTTGGGCGCGTCCTGTATGCCTATTTCCATGCTGTTGAAATGACTGCGGACGTAGCAAGCGTGCATATAATGCACCGGCACCATGATGCGATATCCTGCTTGAGCGACGGCCTTGTTGGCCGGAACGATTGCCTTCGGCTGGGCTAAAACTTCCCGCATGGCCCATCCGCCAGCCTCATGCCATACCGCGCCGTGCTCCATTTCCCCGTTCAGTCCAACGATAGCCGCTTTGGAGTAAACTTCCACCTGGTCCTTGCCACCAAGTGCATCGAGGAGGTCTATGGCTAGTTCATGTCCGAGACCGCGCAGTTCTGCCATGAAGGGGAGCAGGTCTTCGCAATAGGTCCCAGCATAGGGATTGGCGACGACTGCGCAGGCGGCGGCCATCTTCAACGGAACAGCCGGCGCCGGCCCCATTTCGTGATAGATGGTCTCGATTGTCAGGCTTTTCTTGCGGATATGGACAAGCGACATGGTATTCTCCTCAAGTTCCGGTGGGCCTGCCATGGCCGATACTGTGATAGATTTTCATGCTGTCGACCTCGCCGCCCACGGCTTCGATGGCGGTCTCCCAAGCTTCCAGAACATGGCCGACCATCGGCAGCGAGAGCCCCAGGCGATCGCAGCTATCGATGAAGTTGCGCACGTCCTTGGCTATGAGCGCCGAGGTGAAGCTGACGCTGTCATCGTTGCGCCGCACCGTTTCCAGCTTGTTGGCCGAAACATAGCTGGCGCCGCTCGAACTGTTCACCACTTCGCCAAACTTCTCGAAAGAAATGCCGGCCGTGCGGGCGAAGCGCAAGGCTTCGGCAAAGCTTACGATATTGGCCGCCAGAAGGTAGTTGTTGGCGGCTTTCATCACATGGCCATCCCCGACGTTTTCCAAACGGACGATCTTGCTCGCAAACGCCTCCAGTACCGGCAGGACCGGATTATCGTCGGCGACGCCGCCGGCCATGACGGTCAATTCCGCCTTCCAGGCCCGCGCGAGACCGCCCGATACCGGGGCATCGTTCAGCGTGATTCCGCGATCGGCGAGGCACTCCGCCAGACGAAGCGTCTCCGAAGGTATCGAGGAGCCGCTGTCGACGATCGAGCAGCCAGGCCGCAGGATGTCAATCAGGCCCGGCTTCTCTTCTCGTCCCTCGACCACCGTCGAAACGGCTTTGCTGTCGGGCAGGCACAGTACGACAACATCGCAGTCCTTCAGCTCGGCCATGTCCGCTGCAAAGCGCAGGAGATGCTCGGCGGCCTGCGCTTCGGGCGGCAAATTCGGCGGCTGCAAATCATGTACGAGAACGGACTGTTCCAGCTTGCGCGCGATATTCCAGCAAATCGGAAGTCCCATCTTGCCCGCCCCAAGGAAACCGATCCTCATCTCTCTCTCCCTTGATTTGTCGCCGTTGTTTTTCAGGATGCGATCGCCGCGCCAATCAGGCCGCCGTCGACCGGAAAGGCGCCGCCGGTAACATAAGCAGCAAGGTCGGAGGCTAGAAAGGCCGCCATGGATGCGACCTCCTCGGGCTTGCCGAGACGTCCAAGAGGGACTTGCCCGGCGCGGCGAGCGATGATTTCGTCAAAACTACTCTCGCCATACGACCGGGCCAGGTTCTGCCGGATACGCGGCGTATCGATGAAGCCCGGCGCGATCGAGTTCGCACGGATGCCAAAGGGCGCGTTCTCCTGGGCGATCAGCCGGATGAAATGCTCCATGCCGGCCTTAGAGGCGGCGTAGAAACTATGCGGATATCCGAGATGCCGATGCGCCCAGACCGAGCTGGTCGCAAGCATCACGCCCCTGCGACGCTCTCGCATCCCGGGCAGGACCGCACGAACCGCGCTGTGCAATCCAACGAGATTGGCGTCGAGCACGGAAGTAAACCGGTCGGATTGCAGCGATTGGGTCTCGGAAGCGAAGCCGATCCCGACATTATAATGAAGGACATCGATCGCCCGGTCCGCAATCGAGGCCTCGGTCGCCGCCGTATCGGTGACGTCCAGCACCATGACCTCGGCCCGGCCGCCGGCGTCGCGAATGCGCTTCCAGGTTACCTCGGCGGCTTCCACATTGCGATCCGCAACGATGACAGACGCACCGCAGGCGGCGAAACTACAGCAAATCGCCTGCCCTATTCCATTGCCCCCGTCGATCACACCGCCGCCGATCACGAGCGCATGTCTGCCTGAAAGATCGATCCTCAACGTCCGTCTTCCTCTGTAACAGCCGATCCCCGCGAAGATAGCGTGCTGGTGATCACCTTCGCCTCGCGCTGCAACAACCCGGCAACCTCCAAACGCCTTGGCTTGTCCAGCCTTGCCGAAAGAGCGGCGACGCTGATCGCGCCCATCGGTCTTCCCGTTCCCGGAAATCGGATCGCCACCCCCATTGCCGACATGCCGGAAAGCAACTCGCCCTCGCTCATGGCATAACCCTCGTCGCGCGTGCGCCTTACCCGTTCCCGCGCCGTTTCCGCGGTCAGCGGCGAAAAATTGGCGACCAGCGACAGGTGACTTTCCAGGTATCGTTCAATGAAATCGTCGTCATGTGCCGCCAGTAACGCCATGCCAGCCGCGCCGATGCCAAGCGGCCAGATATCTCCGACATCCAGCGAAAGAGTTCGTAGCGGATAGGTCCCAGTGATCCGCACCAGGCATTGCATATGATCGTTTTCGGCCAGCACACCGAAAGCGGTGTCGCGGGTCTCGTCGGCTATGCGTATCAGCGACGGCCGCGCGATCACGGCAAAATTCTGGGCGAGCGCCTTGGCGCCAAGTTCCATCATCTTGCCGCCGAGCACATAGACCTCCTGCTCTGTATCGTAAGAGACGAAGCCCACCTCCTGCAGCGCTTTCATCAGGCGAAACGCGGTAGGCTTCGGCAGGTTGGTCAGCCGACCTATCTCGGCAAGGCTCAGCATGCCTGGATAGTGATCCGCCAGACAATCGAGGAGCAGCGCATAACGCGCCGCTCCCTTGTTGACCGCCGAAAATTGAGAGGGTTTGTTCACGGCCATAGGCCTTGCTCCGGCTTATTGCGGGATCGGATAGATCAGCTTTTCGCTAGCCACTTCCGGCGGGGCGACAGGAACGAGACCCTTACCCGGCTGGTTCTGTAGCACAACGGCTTCCATGCCGACCTGCTTTCCCGTTTCGTCGATAGCGAACTTGCCGCTGATGGTGGTGATCTTGCCGCTGAGGTCGAGCGCCGCCTGTTTTAGCTTCGCAGGCTCCGTCGAGTTCGCTTCGCCGAGCAAGCGTTCCAGCGCAACGCCGGCTCCATAAGCAAGCACGGTCTGGAAGTCTTCCGAATAGGACACCGTCGGGAAGAGTTCCTTGTAGCGCGCGACGAAGACGTCGTTCTGAAGACCATCGGTAATGGCCCAGGTCACGGCCGGATCATACTGGGTATGGCTGGTGATGTATTCAGCCGCCTTGCCCAGTTCCATGAACTGAGGCGTCGATCCGTACATCATGTAGACGTTGTCGAACTTGATATCGAGTTCGTTCATCTGCCTGACCATCAGGATGCTGTCGACCTCGTAGCTGTGCGGATAAAACGCTTCGGCGCCAAGGGCCTTGGCCTTCTGCAAGATGACCGAGAAGTCTTTGGTGCCCTTCTGATAGGTCTCGTTCATGACCACCTCGAAGCCCATCTTGACGGCTTCTTCGTTGGCCGCTTCGGCAAGGCTGGCGGGGAAGGCCTCATCGACATAGACGATGGCGATCTTCTTGACGCCGGCGTCCTTGAGCAGGCGCAGGTTGGTGCCGGGGATCAGGGACGACGGCACGACAGCGGACACGATATTCTTCAAGCCCTGCTCGTAGATGCCGTCCGACGAAGCCGACCACGAGATCATGAACTTGTCGTTGCGCTCCGCCACGGTGGCAGCCACGCTGGTCAATGTCGATCCGAAGGGAGCGATGAGAACGTCTACATCGTTGTCCGAGATCAACGTTTCGTAGACGCGCGGCACCATCTGCTTGTCGCTGCGATCGTCAAGCTCGACGAGTTCCACCTTGCGCTTCTGGCCGTCGAAATCGAGGCCGCCGCGGCGGTTGACGTCATCGACCCAGATACGAACGCCGCGCTCGCCCGATTGCGAGGCCAGCATGAACGCGCCGCTGTTTGATACGGTGATGCCGACCTTGAGCGGCTCGGCGTCCTGCGCCTGTACGCTGAGGCCTACCAGTGAGGCGGCCAGAGCCGCCATACCAAAAAGATGTTTTCCTGCCATTTTCGTTCTCCCGTTGCTTGTTGTTTGGGTCAGACCCTGATCAGGACCGCTTCACCCTGACCGAACCCCCCGCATATGGCGCAAAGCGCCAGGCCCCCGCCGCGTTGGCGAAGGATAGATATCGCCTGCATCACCACCCTGACGCCCGACGCTCCAAGCGGGTGGCCGATCGCCACGGAGCCGCCATAGAGATTTGTTCTGGAATGCAAGGCCGTTTCATCGACGCCGAGATCCTTGGCGAGAAGACGCATGCTGACCAAGGGTGTGGCGGCAAACGCCTCGTTGATTTCGAACAGCGCAATGTCTTCCAGCTTGAGCTCGTTGCGCCGTATAAGGCGCGATAGGGCCTGCTGCGGCACCGACGTGCCCTCTTGAATGTCGCCGGCGACCTGTATCCAGTCGAGGATTTCGCACAGAGGGTCGATGCCATCGCTCGTCATGGCCGCCTCCTCCATCAGAACCATGCCGGCAGCGCCGTCCGAAAGTCCCGGCGCATTGCCGGCAGTGATCGTGCTGCTGCCGTTTACGGTGGGCAGTTGCGCCAGTTTCGCCCGATCCGAATTCGAACGCGGCCCTTCGTCTCGCAGATTGGGCAGGGCCAGATGCGGCAGTGCGAACAACTGTCCTTCGTGAATGCCGCGGCCTAGCCCCTCGAAATATTTCTGGTGGCTGCCAAACGCCCAGTCATCCTGCATCTCTCGTGAAACGCCGTATTTCAGCGCCTCTTCGGACGTGTACTGGGCGATGGTCTTCGGCGACACAAGGCCCGAAAGCAGCAATGGATCCGTGGCGGTCATGCTGGCGATGCGGCGATCGTTACCGCGCGACATCAGCACCGGCGTCGTTGAAAGGCTCTCGACGCCGGCAATCATGGCCTTTACGCCGCCGCCTGCCTTGATGTGCGAGAAGCCCGCCGAGACGGCCGTCATCCCGGTGCAGCAGGCGCGATCCACAGCGAGCGAAACGGTGTTGTTGGGGAGGCTCGAACGAATCAGCATCTGGCGGAGGCTGGTCAGGTAGTTTCCAGCGAGGAGACCAGAACCGCCAAAGACGACATCCACCGCCTGACCGCCGCCATCGCGGCGGACGAGTTCGTTCAGTAGTGCCGCTCCGAGATCGATCGAATCCGAGCCTGAAAGCATGCCGCGGAACTTGCCGAATGGCGTACGCGCCATGGCAGTAACGAAAACGCGCGTCATCGCTTTTCCTCCGCCCACAGTTTCAGCGCCTTCTTGTCGATCTTGCCCGTCCCCGCCTTCGGCAGGACCGGCATGTGATGAAAGACCTTCGGCGTCTTGATGCCGAGCCGCGGCTTCACCGCCGACTTCAAGACTTCGGCGCTGATCGGCCGACCGTGCGTGGTCGAGAAGAAGCACACGACCTTCTCCCCCCACTCCTCACAGGGCATGCCCAACACCGCGACTTCCTCCACGCTTTCCAGCGCGGCGACGGCAGATTCGACTTCCTGTGGATAGATGTTGAAGCCGCCCGATATGATGACTTCCTTGGCACGGCCGACAATGCGGAAGAGACCCGGCTCTTCCTCGACACCGAGATCGCCGGTCAGAATATAACCGTCTCGATAAGTCGTTGCCGTCAGTTGGGGCTGGCCCCAATATTCCAGCATCGTATGAGCTCCGCGAACGCAGATCTCACCGACCTCACCGAGCGGCAGCGGCTGTCCGTCCGTTCCGGCGATCGCGATATCCGAGAAGACATAGGGACGACCGATGAAGCCGGCAGCGTCGCGGCGGTCGGGCTCGCGGGCAAAGTCGTAGAAGGCGCAGGTCATCATCGCTTCGGTTTGGCCGAAATTCAGCACGATACGGCGACCGAACGCTTCCATTGCCCGTTCAAGAAGCGCCGGACTGGTCGGCGCACCGCCGACGCCGATCCATTTCAGGCTACGGCGCAAGGGATGCCCCGGCTCCGTTTGCGCGACGATACGCGAAAGCGTCGTCGGAACGCATGTGACAATATGGATTTCCTGCTTCATCGCATGCGCGAGCATGCTTTCGACATCACCGGCGGCGAACACCACCGCCTGCGCGCCACGGAGAAGCCCCGCATACAGATAGCTCCAGCCCGCGTGCGTCAATGGTCCGATGAAGGCGATCGTATCCGTCGACCCAATCTCGCGGTCGATCAGCATATTGACGAAGACATAATGCCAGTTCGAATGGGTGAGCACCACGCCCTTTGGCCTGCCGGTCGAGCCGGACGTATAGGTTATGGAGCAGCGTTCCATTGCAGCCGGAGGGGCCGGCGGCGGCGCGGAGAGGCTGGACCGGCAAAGCTCGACTGCCGGCATCGCTTTTGCCGAGGGCGATTCCGACAGGAGCGCTCGCGTCTCCTCTTCGAAAACCACGAGCGCCGGATCGCAATCTTCCAGCAGCATGGCAATCTCGGCAGCAGTCGATTTGATGTTCAACGGCACCCGGATGACGCCGATTGATTCGGCCGCGAGCGACAGGGTGACGAACTCTAGGGAATTCGAGCAGAGAAGCGCCAGCCGGTCGCCGGGCTGCATCCGAGATGCAAGTTGTCGCGCCTGTTCGGCAATCGCATCGCCAAGGTCGGCATAGGAGAGATGCCGGTCGCCGATGGTCAATGCCGGCCGGTCGCCGTACTTGCGGCAGTTCTTGAGCAGATCGCAAATGGGGGTCAACAAACCTCTCCTTCCGCGTCGGCGACAATGCGCTCTATCTCCGCCGAGAGCGCAAAGATCAGATTGTCGCCGCCTTTGCGGCCGATCACCTGCAACGAGTGGCGCAAGCCTTCCGGCGTATGCTGGGTGGGCAGAGCCATGGCGCAGAGGTCGAGATAGTTGACAACGCGTGTCAGATCGCCAAGCGGCATGGCGCGCTCGATGATTTCGTCCAGACGTGGCGGCAAAACCGGCACGGTCGGGAAAAGAAGGGCGTCGAAGCTGGTCATCGCCTGCAGCATCTCGGCACAGCGCTGGTTGCGAATGCCCCATTCCCTTTCGTAATCGTCCGGCGTGAAGCGCCGGGCGTCACTGAGGCGGTAATGGGCGCCCCGATCCAGCGCGTCAGGCGTGGAGGACAATGTTGCGCCGAATTCCCGCACGGCTTCATGGCCGATCAGGCAGCCGGTCCGGGCCAGTACCTCACTGACGTCGACCGGGAGGGTAAACGGTGCCAGATGAAGGCCACTGCGGGACAGAAGATCGCAAACCTCGTAAAAGGCTGTCAGCACACGCATCGAATAGCTGCCGTATGCGACCGGGTCTGCGATGCCGA
Source organism: Pseudorhizobium sp. NPDC055634 (assembly GCF_053618655.1). Classification (NCBI taxonomy): domain Bacteria; kingdom Pseudomonadati; phylum Pseudomonadota; class Alphaproteobacteria; order Hyphomicrobiales; family Rhizobiaceae; genus Pseudorhizobium; species Pseudorhizobium sp. NPDC055634. The sequence goes on from NZ_JBSHHW010000005.1 coordinate 331,533, forward strand.
TGCGCAGCGGCCGATCCAGAACCGGGAGCTTGCGGGCTTCCGATCCGGACGCCGCCGTCATCACGTCGAACAATGCCCAGCAGTCCTCCACATTGCGCGCCATCGGGCCGATCACGTCGAACCGGCGGCAAAGCGTCGTCAGCCCTTCATCGGGCGTCAGTCCCCAGCTTGGCTTGAACCCGACCAGGCCGGTCATTGCCGAAGGGATACGAACCGAGCCACCGGTGTCTGTGCCGAGAGCAAGCGGCGCAAGATCGGCCGCGACGGCAACCGCCGAACCGCTGGATGATCCGCCCGGCACACGGTGATGCAGCCGATCCAGCGGGTTGCGCGGCGTTCCCATGGCGCTGTTGGTGCCCCAACCGCCAAAGGCGAATTCGACCATATGGGTCTGGCCGATGATGACGGCGCCGGCGGCGCGCAGACGTTCGATCACCGGTGCATCTGCTATGGCCGCGGTCACCTCACGCGCTAGCGAGCCTGCCGTGGTTTTCCGGCCCGCGATATCGATATTGTCCTTCACCGCGACCGGAACACCATGCAACGGGCCGCGCCATTTGCCGGCGGCAAGCTCCTCGTCCAGAACGCGCGCCTGACGGCGGGCGTCGTCGGCAAAGACCGACTTGAACGCATGATGGAACCCGTTTTCAATTTCGATACGCGCCAGATAGATATCCACCACGTCGGATACGCTCTGCCTATGCGCCTGGATCGCTCCGGAAACCTCAAGAGCCGTCGGTGTTTTTTGCTGACATGACATGGTTCTATCAGTCTACCTTGTGCGCAATCCAACCGGAGATGAGGTCGGTCATCTCCGCATTTCCGTTCATCGCAGCAGTGGGGCAGTCGATCCTGTTGCGTCCAAGCTCCAGTACGTAGAGATGGTCCGCGACGTTGACGCACTGGCGTACGTTCTGATCGACCAGGAGGATCGTCTTGCCGCGATCACGCATTAACGTCAGGAACTGATAGATCTGCTTTGAATATTTCGGGGCGATCATCGCGCTGGGCTCGTCGAACAGGATCACCTGTGGATCGGTCATCAGCGAACGGCCGATTTCCAGGAACCGCTGCTGCCCGCCGGACAAGGTCCCGGCCGCGGCATTGTCCTTTTCTGCCAGCATCGGAAAGATTTCATAAATGCGGTCGATAGCCGTCCGGATGCGCGCCTTGTCGCGGCGGATGCTCCACGCGCCGAGAACGAGATTGTCGCGAACGCTCAAGCCGCCGAAAATGCTGTGATTCTGTGGGACGAAGGCAATGCCGCGGCGGATCAATTCCGTTTGGTCGATGCGGGTGATGGTCTCGCCCTGATAGAGCAGGTCTCCCGCGGCGACATTCAGCATCCTGTACATGGTCTTCAACGCCGTGGACTTGCCCGCTCCGTTCGGGCCGATCACGCCGGTGATGCGGCCCTTCTGGGCCTTTATCGTCAAGTCCTTCAGGATGGTGATATCGCCCGAATAGGAGACGTTGACATTACGCAGTTCAAGCATGGTGTCGGTCATGTCACTCCCCCAGATAGGCCTCGACGACAGCCGTCGAGTTCTGGATGACCCCGGCGTCGCCCTCGGCGATGATCTCACCCTGATTTAGTGCGATGATGTTATCGCTGAGTTCGTAGATCGAGGTGAGATCGTGGCTGATCAGCAGCACGGTCTTGCCGGCTTCGCGGAACCCCTTGATCAGGTCCAGAAACACCCTGATCAGGTCGGGATGGACGCCCGCGAATGGCTCGTCCAACAGGATGAGTCCGGCATCATGATACTGGATGCGCAACAACTCGATCAGCTTCTTCTGTCCACCGGACAGCTCGTTCGCCATGTTGTCCCGTAGCCGGTAGAGATGGACCTGCTCCAGAAGACGGTCGATCTCTTCGTGGCGGGTCGGACCCGTTTCGCCGATGGCGATGTTGTCGGTCAGGGTCAGCGACTTGAACAGCCGCGGAACCTGGAAAGTGCGCCCCACGCCCAGCCTCGTCACCCTGTCGGCAGGCATATTGTGGATAGCCCGTCCGTTCAGCAGGATCTCTCCCGACGAAACCGCGTAGAGCCCGCAGAGGCAGTTCAGAAGAGTACTCTTTCCGGCTCCGTTCACACCGATGATGCCGGTGATCGTGCCGGGCTTCGCGGAGAAGCTGACGCCGTTGAGCGCCACCAGCCCGCCGAATGCCTTACGGATATTGTTGACTTTCAGCCCTTCGCTCATTCGCTGCGACCTCCCGCTATGCCGTGCGGCAGCACGTAAACGACCACGATTAGCGCGAGATAGCTGATGATCTGGGCCAGCGTCTGCCCGCCGTAGAGGATGGTCAACTGCTCCACCAGTCCGAAAAGGACGCCGCCGAGAATCGCCCCGACGGGGTTGGACAGACCTCCGATCACGATCACCACGAAGGCGATCAGCGTCAGTTCCATTCCGCCCGAGGGATTGAAGGCGGGGAAGACCAAAGCCGTCAGGATGCCGGTCAGTCCCGCGAGGATGATGGAGACGGTAAACGCGATCGCCGTGACCCGCTTGTAGGGTAGACCGATTACGGCCATGGCCGGACGGTTCATGATCGTGGCGCGCAACGCCTTGCCATAGATTGTCCGGTACAGGATCCACCAGATCAGCACGATCAGCACGATACCGAACGCCAATGCAACGAGGCGCGCCTTCGGCACGATCAGCCCTGCGAATTTCACATAGGCTGGCGTGAAGCCGAGATCGATAGAGCGCGTATCCGCTTCGAAGAACAGCAGAAGCAGCGAGCCTATGATGAGCGATACGCCATACATGGCGAGGAAGGACGGCAGTTCGTAATCGTCGTTCTTCATCAGCCGCGGCACGATCAGGAAGTAGACCGCAGCGCCGACGACGCCGAATACCAGGATGACGGCAGGCGCGGCGAATACCATCGGAAGAGCGAACACCGTCAGGACGACATAGGTCAGGTAGCTGCCGCTGATCACAAACTCGCCATGAGCGAAGTTCACGATCTTCATCGTGCCGTATATGATGGCGAGGCTGCATCCGATGATGCCGTAGATCATGCCGATGATAAGGCCGTTCAGAATTGTCTGGAGAAGCAATCCGGTCATGTACGCCCCCTCAAATCAGCCACTTGCGCACGCGCTGCCAGCGCATGGCGATGGTTCCAACGATGCCCTTCGGGAAGAAGACCATCAGCGCTACGATGACGACACCGAGAGCCAGATTGTTCAGGCTGGGATAGCGTTCCCAGATATAGTTATCGACGCTGAACATCAGCACGGCGCCGACCACCGGACCGATGGCCGTACCGAAGCCTCCGAAGGCTGCGAAAATGATCGCCTTGGTACTGGTCAGAAGATTGAAGGCGGATTCCGGGTCGATCACGCTCGAATACCATGCCTCCACCCCGCCGACGAGCGAGGCGACGCCGGCCGAAATCATCCAGGCGTAGAGCCGCAGCCGCTTGACGTTCAGGCCCGCCACCTGTGCCGCCTCCAAATCGTCGCGCATTGCGGCGAGATGATTTCCGAAACGGGATAGGCGGATCCAGAATGCGATCGCTACCGTCGCAAGCGCGATACCCAGCATAGCGTAGTAGGCGAGACGTGGATTGATCGAGGAAACCAGGCTTAACCCGTGGGCGCCACCGGCGAAATCCGTCGGCGCGATCGAAATCAGGGCGCGGCAGATCACCGCGATCGCCAGCGTGACCATGGAAAAATAAATGCCGCGCAATGAGAGAATGCGCGAAAACATCAGACTTGCCGTGAGGCCGACCGCCAGCGCGCCAAAAAGCGCAAGCACCAGCGGCAACCCAAGCTTTCCGGTGAGAATGGCCGTCGACTACGAACCAAGCCCGAAAAACGCGACATAGCCAAAGGCGACGTAACCGGTAAAGCCCGCCATGATGTTGATGCCGGCCGCCAGCGCGATCCACATCAGCAGATAGAAATAAAACGAGTAAGAACCGGTCAGGACCGGGATGACGGAAAGACAGGCGGTCCCTGCAGTCAGTACAACAGCATAGGCAAGCAAGACCCCTCGATTGCCTCGACGCTCTGCCTGATCATTGGTGAATTTCGGCATGTCAACACTCCCTAGCGGTAGAGGCTATTTCAAAAAATATGTTGATCAAGCTCTAAATTCGAAACGCGCAGTCGAGGTTGTCTCGGTGGGAAAGAACTGCGGGATGAAATGCAATCCGCACCGCGCTAAGCGCCCACGCCGGTAAAAGCCGCTCAGATTGATCAGGCCAATGACGGCATACCCTGCAGCAACGCTTGCCGTAATCGGTTCGCTAACGCTACCATTCTACCCAGATGCAATGCCCGCAAGTGGCGGATATCGTTGAAAAAGTCGGCTGATTTGCCGCTCGTCCTGCCGCTTTTGCCTTTTGGAATGAGGGTTATGCGTTTTTGATCCCCGCGCCTCGGCGCAGGGTTTCATCTCCGCCGCCGTCAGGCGGCGATAGTGCCTTGCGGTGTTCGCAGTGGCCTCAGCTTGGCAAGCCTCCTGAGGTTTTGGGCGGTCGCTGGAAGCAGGAATTCATCACGGGGACCGCATGGACCTCGCAGTCTCAGGCGCGCCATCTGGAGAATGCGCTTGAGGTGAGCAAAGAGCATCTCGACCTTCTTTCGGCGATGCCGTGACTGCACGTATTCCGGTGTTGCGGCTATTGCTCGGGCAACATCACGGGGATCTTCGTTGAGATCGCGCGGCACTTTGCGCATCGGTGTGTTCGGGCAGCAGCGAAGCTTCAGGTCGCAGCGATCACAGTCCCCTTTTACTGGCACGGTAAAGCCGCGTTCCTTCGGCGGTGATCCCTGATCTTGGTGTCGCATAAGTGCGATGGAACTGCTTCAGCTCCTTACCCGCCGGGCAGATGTAGCGGTCATTCTCGGCCTCCCATGAGAAGTCTGAGCGGGAGAAGGTGCCGTCCGTCCACTTCGACTTATCGAAGACCGGAATGTGCGGCGCGATGTTCTTCTCCTTGACCAGCCAGGCAAGATTGTCTGCGGAACCGTAGGCACTGTCTGCCGCCAGATAACCAGATCGCAGGCCGAAGCGGTTCTTCGTTCGGTCGAGCATCGTGCGAGATACTCCGACCTCCGCCTGCCGGATTGCTCGTGTCGCCTCGACGTCGAGTATAACACCGTAGTCTGTGTCGATCAGTTAGTTGGTAGCATAGGCGAAGAAGGCATGGCCTTTGTGGGCACCTGTCCACTGAGCGGCCGGATCGGACGGAGAGATGAACTTCGGCGTCACTGGCGAGGCAACCCCGAAAGCCGCATCATCGAGAACAGCCAGATATTCCTGCACTGAACGACCAGCGTCTTCTTTGGCCTCCCACTCCGCTCCCGGTATTGAGCGATGCTTATTGGCATCCGCTGCGATCAAGCTGGCATCGACAGCAAATCCTTCCGCACCAACCAGCCCTTGCGCAAGACATCGCTCCACCACTGTCTCAAACATATGCCGCAGGATGTCGCTCTGACGGAACCGGCCATGACGGTTCTTCGAGAAGCTGGAATGATCAGGAACCTTGCCATCCAGTCCGAGGGGGCAGAACCAGCGATAGGCGAGATTAAGGTGGACCTCGTCGCAGAGCCGCCGCTCCGAGCGGATACCCATGGAATAGCCGATGATCAGCATCCGCATCATCAGTTCTGGATCAATCGAGGGCGACCGGTGGTGCTGTAGAAAGGCTTCAACTGCGCTCGAACCCTGTCCAGTTCGAGATGTCGGTCATCCCGCGCAGCAGGTGATCTGCAGGAACGTGATCATCAAAGGCAGAAGTCGTAGAAGAGCTGCGCCGGAACTGCCTGACATCCCATCATCACTCAATCCTCCGCAAATCAACGCGGCGCTTGAATCATGACAACGCAGCACCGACAACGCCGAGTTTTTCAACGGCATCGGCGCAGAGGCGACTTCACCTCGCCTGAGCTATGTCCGCTTCCGGGAAAGCACTACGAAGGCTTCCATGGCCGACATGGAGGCGCATAGCTGCTTCTGAGAGGGGCGGCCCCGCTCGGCGCGAGGCCGCGCATTTTTCAGATCTCTGTATGCTCTGCCAGTTCCAGCGCGTCCTCTATGTCGACCCCCAAGTACTTGACGGTGTTCTCGATCTTGGTGTGTCCAAGCAGGATCTGGATTGCACGCAGGTTGCCCGTGGCCTTGTAGATCATCGCAGCTTTTGTGCGTCGAAGCGAGTGCGTGCCGTAGCCTTCCCGACAAAGCCCGATCGCAGTGACCCACTCATCGACTAGCCTGGCGTACTGGCGAGTGCTGAGATGTTCGGCAGGATCAATTCGACTGGGAAAGGCATAGTCATCAACTGTACCTCCTCTCCGCCGAAGCCAGGCAAGCAGGCTTGCCCTTACCTCGCTCGTAATCTCGAACTGGACAGGACGTCCAGTTTTCTGCTGCACGACCATGGCACGAGTTCGAATGTCCTTGCCCGTGACGAGGGTCCCGATCTTCATCTTAACCAGATCGCAGCCGCGGAGCTTGCTATCGATGGCGAGATCGAACAGCGCACGATCTCTCATTCGTCCTTCTCGATCCAAGAAGAAGCGAATTGCCCAAATCTGGCGCTGCTTCAGGGGTTTCTTGACGCCTACCTGGCGACCGGCGTTCCAAGCCGGCCCACCGAGTGCGGTAGGATCAGGCAGAACGCATGATTGCTGGCAGTGTAGGCGCGCAGATGTACAGCGGGGCATAGCGGGATCGATTTCCCCGCTCTGCACTGGGTACGAGACGGCTTCCACCGCCTTAATCTTCCACCCCGCCTGCTTGCCCGACGTGGGTTGGGATCGATCTGACCGAGGTTCATTTCGGACTCCGCCAGACTGATCAGACGTAGAGACGCCGCAGAAGATCAATGCCAATGACGATGAGCAGAAGCGCGTAGGTGAGCTGCAATGTCCGCTCGTTCATCTTGTGGCCGATCCTCACGCCAATCGGCGCGGCAATCATGACGGTCGGCACCATCACAAGGAAGATGACAACGTCGACATAGCCAAGCGAGTAGGAAGGCAGATCCTTCGCGTTCCAGCCGCTGATGATAGATCCGATTGTGCCCCCCGTGCCAGTGATCAGACCGGTAGCGGCCGAAATCGCCATCGCACGTTCCAGCTGCATGTTGAAGGCCGAGAGGATCGGTGTTGCTACCGTGCCACCGGCGGTGCCGGTCATTGCGGCGATGACGCCGACAACCGAGGAGATGCCAGCCATCCTGACACCCTCCGGCGGCTTCTGACCGAAATAAAAGCGGCCATGATTGAGCGCGATATAGAACCCCACCAGAAGTATATAGATCGAGAACAGGGTCTGGAGAATTCCAGTGGAAACGAACGGCAGCAGGATCGAACCGATGGCGACGCCGAAAACCAGGCCAAGCGCCCAGGTCTTGAATATTCCAAGGTCGAGATCGCCTAGTTTATAATGCTTGCGGGTCGAAGAGATCGCGCTCGGTATGACGAGCGCCATTGAGGTCGCGGTGGCCACATGCATCATCACGGCGTGGGCAACGCCGAGCCACGGAAACAAATAGATGAAGATCGGCATGCGGATGGTGCCTCCGCCGATACCGAACAGCCCCGCGAAGAAGCCGGACACCAGACCGACAGCAGCAAAAATGAGAATGCGGAGCAGGAGGTCATCCATAGCGCGGTATTCCCTCTGCCCTTCCCCGAGTACGTGTTGGTCGAGGTGATGATGGAGACTGGTCGTGCGGCCAGTGGTGGCGGACACGCCGTCCTTGTGCTCGTACCGCACTCTGCGGTCAGTGTTCTTTTGAAAACCTTGATCGTTACATAATCCGGGTCCGGAAGCCGGGTCATCAAGGAGGTTGCGGCGGTCAAAAGCAGGACGGGATGTCGCGTCGGCTTAAGCCAGGCTTTTAGTCATGTATCCTTAGGAAGGGAGCGGACGAGCCGGATCCCTCCGGCCCTCGCACGCCCGTCATAGCGCTCACTGGTCTCTGAAGCATGCAATATGGAATGAACGACGCGCAGGCTTGCCGGCCACGTCGTATGTGTGTACCCGCATCTGACTTGGATCTTGGGTAAGTCCGACGGTGATAAAGCCAGGCTGGACGTCCTCTTCCATGGCGCTGCCGATCGTGGCCGCGAAATTGGTCTTGGCCTCACCCTGGAGAGGGATCTTCCAGGTAATAGTGTACTCGTTCTCGCCCTTGAGTTCGCACTTGTCGATCATATAGCCGCGAGCGATCGATCCATCGGATTTGATCACGCAAGCCAGTCTCTTTTCAAATTCCGCCATATTCCAACTCCTCTCTCAGTAAGCCCCGTGGACGTCCGGCACCCCATGCAACGGGGTGGGGTATGCGTCCGATGCTACAGCAGGAGGGGGGACTGAGCGTTGCTCGTGATCAATTTTGATTTCCTGGAATTCGGACGGCAACACCTTGCTCCGCTGCGGCCGGGTAAAGCAGGCGCGGACAGGTTCGCACCGAGACGCCGTTGCAGAATTGGTTCCGTCGCTGCCACTCGATGGGGCTCGAGATGAACTGCTTCGGCATCTGCTCGAAGGTGTGGTTGCTCGCTTCGGTTTGGCGGCGGGGATTCCCGCTAGCGAAAGGGCCCCGCTCATTCCGGTTCTGACCTTGGAGCGGTTACGGCCCAGCGAGTTCAGCCGTTGCGGGAGGGACCGCCATCGCGTCGGGTCTAGCATCTTGGCCATCCGGGCTGCTCGGGGAACAATTCGGGCGGAAAGCGTTTATTACTCGATTGCGGTCTTCAACCTAGTTGAGTCCATGAACCACTCACAAGAGAAGTCCACTTATACGACTGACGGGAGTGGTCATTTCCTGGCCCTCGTATCCTTGGCATTAATCACAGGGGTATTCGCGGGGCTGCTGGGCGGACTGTTCCGCTTGCTGCTCGTTCACGCCGACATATGGCGAAGTGCCCTGATCGACAGGGCCCATGGTCTCGGCACTGCGGGTCTCCCCACGGTCGTCATCGGGGCGGCGATCTTGGTCGCCTTCGCGGCATGGCTGGTCAGACGCTTTGCCCCTTCGGCAGCTGGCAGCGGGATCCCCAACGTGGAAGCAGCGCTGGATCAGCGTCTGAGACCAGCCGCCTTCATGATCCTGATACCGATCAAGTTTGTCGGCGGCGTCCTTGCTATCGGTTCGGGCCTGGCGCTGGGACGAGAGGGCCCGAGCGTCCAGATGGGCGCCAGTGCCGGCCACTTTATGTCCGAATTGAGCAGGAGAAGCTGGCCCGACCATCGAGCACTCATCGCGGCCGGGGCCGGGGCTGGCCTCGCCACCGCCTTCAACGCGCCACTGGCGGGTGCGATCTTTGTACTCGAAGAGCTCTACAAAAGATTTGAAATTCGGATCGCCGTTGCCGCACTCACTGCATCCGTCACGGCGATTGGCGTTTCCCGGCTGCTTCTCGGTGACGCCCCCGATTTCAACGTGTCGGAGTCCTCCGTCGCCACTATCACCCAGCCGCTGTTCTTTCTGCTTGGCGTAATTGCCGGCCTGCTTGCTGTCTTATACAACTCCATGCTGCTTGGGGCGCTCGCCATCGCTGACCGGCTGTCCCGCGTCCCGGTGGAACTGCGCGCCGGCGTGATTGGCGCGGCCGTCGGAGCGCTTGCATGGTTTGCACCGGCAATCGTGGGTGGGGGAGACGCTATCACCCAAGGCGTGCTGACCGGGGCCGGCACCCTCACGATGCTGCCTATCTTGTACGCCATCCGACTAGTACTAAGCACCGCATCCTATGCCGCAGGCACACCCGGAGGCCTGTTCGCGCCTATGTTGGTGCTTGGCGCGCAGAGCGGCCTCTTCTTCGGCCTTGTCGTTGAGGCAATATTCCCCGGCAGCGGCATTCAGCCGGAAAGCTTCGCCATCGTCGGCATGGCTGCGCTTTTCACCGGCATCGTGAGGGCGCCGCTGACCGGGATCATACTGACGGCCGAGATGACGGGCAGTGTCACGCTCGTGCTTCCCATGCTGGCGGCATGCGCTATTGCCATGGTGATCCCGACCCTCTTTGGCAGCGCGCCGATCTACGATTCCTTGCGCGAACGCCTCCTGAGCGCGGGCGGAGCATCCGTGGAACCCCATGAGGGAAATGCTTCACGCCACGACTGAGCTTCTGGACATGTGGGGATGAAACTCTCTTTCCTCGAAGCCCAAACAGCCACGATGGACGGCGCTTTGCACGCCACCTTTACTCGGTGAGCGCACGCCTGACATCCCGACTGGTTAGATGGAAATTCTGTTCCGGTGCCAGGCCAGCGCGTTGGATCTTGGATCGGGCAGCTCGTTCAAACACTTCCCTATGGACGCGAAAATACGCCTCGCAGGCTTCCTGATCCGACTCCCCGCTCATTGTGCGAAGGGCTAGTCGGTGGACGAAGCAGTCGCCCTCATGCCAGTCCGGCCGGAACACTAAAGCGTCGACGTCATGCCGCCACGTCATTTCATTGGCCGTCATAACACCCTCGGTGATCGAGTGGACTCCTACGGTCATTGCTCGCCTTATTCAGGAGGGGAGCCGAGGATCATATCCGACTTTCATCCTCGGCAGCACCGACTTCCCGTAATTTGACCCACTACGCGGACCTCGTGCCGCGGGTCCTTGGCGAGGGGGGGGGCGTGCAGCCCAAGACAGAACAGCGCCCTTGGCGGACGCTGTGCAAAGCCCGGTAAGCAAGCGCGAAACGCCTTTCGTCATTCAAACTCTTGCACGCGCGAGCGCGCGAATCCGGCGACGCCGCCGAGTACCACCCAGAAAACGAAGCTGGTTACGGAGGCCATGACAATGAAAGCCTGTGCCAATGAGTGCGGAACCGGAGACGCAAAACTTTCCGGCTGAGGCGCGCCCACAAGGTGCGGGGCAACGAGGAATGCGACGGCGAGAATGGCGAGCGGCAACGACTGTTTGAAGACAAGGAGAGCAAGGCCGATGCCGGTGGCGACAGCTGTAGCACCCCACCACATCTGGCGTAGGCCCAAATCTGCAGCAGGCATAGCCGGGAGTTCGGGCGGAAGGCCAAGACCCGGAGCAAGCGTGAACACGACGAAGCCTGCCAAGCCCCAAAACACGCCCTGGCGCCAGCCGGTCATGCCGCCCTTCAGTTCCGATAGGGCTACGAGCAGCAGCGCGAATCCCATAGCGGTCACAATATTGGCGAATGCCGTAAAGGCGGAGCGCTCGAGGCCATCCGCGGGAGCCCAGCCTTCTTCGTCGTGATCGTGCGAGGGAGAGGCAGCCGCTGTATCCTGTGCGGCGGCATTATCATGAGAAGCGTGATTGTGAGCCGGCGCAGCGCCCTCGAACGTTTCAGCCTTGAGAATTAGCGGAACGGTGCCGGCATATTGCATGGCGGTCATCGCGAGACCCGCCACGAGTCCTGCGAGCGCGGCGATGAAGACAATATTACGAAAGACTGACATCGCGCAAAAATCCTCAGTGGCAGGGGAAGCCGAGCGAGTGCCGCACATCATGCGCGGCGTTATGGATCGCGTCGATCTGCGATAGTCCGGCGCCGCCAATGACGAAAAGGCCAAGGAAGGCGGCGAAACAAATCTGGATGAAGCGAGAAGATGTTGCCGACGACTGGACTGGCAGCGTTGTCTGATGAGTATTCATGGCTTCTTCCTTTACTTATCCTTTGTCCTACACCCGAGGACTTTGTGGCTGATCGTCTTCCTCAAATTCTCCTAGACGGCTTCGAGCCGGGCCCGGACGGCCTCCATCTGGCGGGCGAGTTCCTCCTCGGTCATGAGGCCTCGGCTGAGCATGATATGAGCCAATGCCACAAGCTGACGTTCCGGATTCGGAATTTCGCTGTACATTGTCTCAAGCTCATCCTCAGCGTGTCGCCGCTCAAGTGAGTCAAGAGCGCCGCCCGCTGACAGAGCGTCGCAAGTTGCATCAAGGCACACCTTCCATGGCGGCTCTGGATTGGTGACGCACCAACGCGGTGCAAGCTTTTCCCAGGTTTGATCCTCGTTCTGGATGGCCTCCAGCAACCCGATGCGACGAAGGTCGACATACTGCCCTTCGGCCCGATCCGGGATACCGACGTTGCTGCTCATAACGCGGCCTCCCTTGGCCTGCCACCGCTATGGACCGGCCGGCTGGCCTTGTGGATCGGCCGAGGACCGTCCGTTGTCCTGCCGGGCTTCGGCAGGGCAATGCCGATCATGGTGTCGCGGGTGACGATTTCAGCGAGTTGTTCCTCCGTCCAGCCCTCGGTACCCTCGGGCCTTACGGGTAGGACCATGAAGCGGCTCTTTGCGTTGGAGTCCTCCACCCGCAGTTCGACCTCGGGCGGGATGATCAGTCCGAACTCCGCAAGCACCTCGCGCGGCCACCGGACGATTCTGCGACGGTAGTTGGGCGCGCGATACCAATACGGCGAGTGCCCGAGTATCGGCCGCGGATAACATGAGCACAGAGTGCACACGATCACATGATGCAGCTTCGGCGTATCTTCGAGTACGGTCAGGTGCATGTAGTCGCTTGTGGTCCCGAAGCCGGACGGCTCGCTCCAGTCGACGCCGATCTCCTTGCTGGCAGCGAGGGGATCGGCGAATACCCGAGCCTTGTATTCCGGGTCAGTCCACGCCTTTGCCACCAGTCGCGACCCTGCGGCCGGCGTTCTCGCGTCGTTCCACTCGGAGAACGCCCTGTGATCTTCGGCGGTGAACAGGCCTTTTTCGATTGCCAACTCACGAACGGCCAGTTCAAGGATTTCGAAGTCGGAGATCTCATCGACCATCGGCGCCGCCGAATGGTCGTGGCCGCCGTCTTCCGAATGGTCATGGCCGTCGTGGTTATGTGGATTTGCCATTTTCTGCTCCTATGGCTAGGTCCAATCCTCGGTCAGTCTGCGGCTTCGAGCCACATGTCCGGATACTCGCTCTGGAGGGTATCGTTCTCAAATGGGTATTCGGCCCAAAGATCCTTCTGCTGGAACCGAACGATGTAATATTGCTCCTGAGGGGCGTCGTACCGCTCCCATGCCTCGTCGGCGGGAACCAGGTCCGGATATGTCAGGGCAGCGATCGTCCCGGTCATGTTCCGGACATACATCTGGGTGCGGGTGTAGAAGATCGCCGGCAGGTCTTTCACCCGAACACGGTCGCCAACCTTGAAGCGACCGGGCTGGATTCCACTGGTGGGTTCCCACGGTGGCTTTGGCCCATAGTCAATGTATTGGCCGGATGTGGGCTTACCAGTCTTGGTGTGAATGTTGGCAGGAGAGCCGTGGTTGATGTTTGACGGAGCGTGACCGCGGCGGCTGGAATTTACTCCCAGTCTTTCCCTGATCTCACCGATCTTCCCCTGCAGTTCGAGCAGCGAAATATACTTCTTGTCGACGAGCATTTTCGCGGCGCCCCAAATCCAACGTGCGTTGTACGGGAAGCCGTAATAGAGGGTCATGCCAATGTCGTTGGCGTAGATCCTACGCCTCTCTTCAGCGTTCCACATGCCCCTGAAACCCAGGACTTCGCAGGTGATGTAGACGTTGTTCTCCCACTCCTCGTCCTCTTTTTCCTCGAATATTTGCGGCGCGTAAGGCTGCCCCCCGACATCGTGTGTTGGCCATATATACGCCTCGTACAGCGTATGGGGGACCTCGTAGGGCCAATCTTGAGCTTGATGGATCGCAGGCATCAAATGGGAGCCGGTGTCGTAAATCTTCCGTGTTTCTTTCGGCGATGGCATCACGCTTTCTCCTTTGTTTGTGGAGTCGCGAGAGGGAGGCTCTGCATCAGCCGCAACATCGGCTTCCACCCTGCTCGGTGCAGTCCGAACGGTTCTACTGCAGGAGGAGGGAGGCCGCGTTGCGTGGGATCAATTTCTAGGACATGACGTAAGATAGGCGACCGTTCGCTCGAGCGCGCGTGAGAAAAGAGAAGGGCCGTTCGGTCATCGCGCCCACATCACAACCTCCTTAATCCAGGCAATATGGGCTGGCCGACGGGTTGCGCGTTTGAACCCTCGTCTTAGGACCAGAGGACAATTCGGCCTTTATCAGGTCCCGGCATTCGATAGGCAACACGCTCCATCGGCGGTTCGACCTGGGCCGATTGGACAGGTGAGATGAACGGCCCCGAGCTTAATTGGCTTTGCCATGAAGGTTTTCGCGCATCAGCCATAGGGAGGAAGGCGTCCACGAACTTAGGGGATATTCAGATTAATTGATTCGGCGTGGAGGTTGGGTCGACCAAAATCCGGCGGATACGCCATAAGCAATGTCGGCTTTGAGGAATTCCCGAGTGTCGGTCGAACGGCCGGACTGAGGCGCTAAGCCGTCATTGGCAAACGCACCTCACCGAGCATCGAGCGCATGTGGATATTAGCACTTGGTGACGCCTCTGGGGTGAAACCTTGTGCCACTCCCCCTGGCGCCGATCGCAAAAACTGGTCGTGGGGAGTAGGTTGGGGGATTGGGGCCCAGGTTACCCGTAAAGTGTCCGAGTTGCATGTCAGACAGGCGATCTGTCCACTCGTGCAGAACGGTTCCATAGGTCTCTCTGAGGCATATAGGCCCAACCGGCTCACACTGTACCCACTATTCGGGCTCTCAGTTGAGATGCCGCTTGATACGAAACGGAAAGACACCGTTAGAGTATTTCCGAACGAGTTGATCATAGACGTCATAGCCTTCCTGAGCATCGAAGCCTTGGATCTCCAACCCGTCAACGATCTTGTCGGCTAGCTTGCTGATCAGAGTGCGCCCATTCTCGCCGTTGCAGTGTGCGTCGTAAATTACTTTCCAGAAAAACATCCGAGCGATGTCATCTCTCGTCGGGCGCCGCTTCTCCCGCGCTGCCTCTCGCACAAGCCGCTGACGGATAGCCTGCTCTGCATTGCGCTGCTTCTTTGATTTCCGGGTCATGTGTCTTTCCTCTGAGGCGGCTGGTGTTCCATGCTGAATGCGGAAATGATTTCCGCATCCGGTTCTCCCTGCGCCAAGTTGGCGGACGTAAGCCTGATCGTTCGCGGCCGGCCTAGAGCGAAAGCTCTGGCTGCCATCGCCCTCACCTCCATCCGGGATCCGGAACGGGAGAAGCCCGAAGCCGCCTCTGCCAATCGTGCCTCTGCGACATCGTCTGGAAGATCGGCGGAGCGTCCGTCGTGGACTGGTTCCTGAAGTGCCAATGCACCCCCTCGACGACTGGAATTCCGTCTGCGAAGTAGTTTGCCGCGTTGGCCTTCTCGACCAACCGCTCCGTCCGGTCACCGAGCTTGGAAAGGATGTCTTGCGACTGCAGCGTGACACTGCTCGAACGCAGCACCATCATGCTTGCTACGGTCCAGCGATGACCATCCACCGGACGGCCGATGTAGCCGCCACGGCCGTCGGGGTGGAATGGCGTGTAGATGGCGCGGCCACCAGTGCGACAGCTATCGAGGTTTGCCCAGCGACCGGTGAGAATGACACCGTCGTCTACCTTTCCGAGTTCGGTCAGGATTGTTCGCAGATAATGCTGCACCTCTGTCAGCAGGGCGACCTGGTGGTCCTCCGGCATGGGCTCATGGAACAGATCTGCCGAACGGCCTCGGATGGCCAGCGCAACATCGGTGCCGCGTACCAGTGGGCGGGCAACCAGTTCCATGCGCTCGAACGCCCCGAGATGCTCCATCACCTCGGAGGGCTGTGTGCGGGTCCGCTGAAGCAGCTCTGCCACAACAGGCATCAGCGCTTCCCTTTCTTTGGCGGTGCGGCGGCGAAGGGCAGGTTTTTCGGGCGCCGTTTCTGTTTGACTTCGCTGGTATTCTTTTTGGTGGCCGGCGCTACCGCGCCGGCCTTTCTGGTCTTGTCAGGCATCTGTGGTGTCTCCCTCTTCATGCTGAACTTCGGTGGTCACGGCAGGTGTCGGCGGGACTGGCCGACGAGGTGCTTCAGGCTTCGCCTGCGGACGCGGCGCCGTTGCCTCTTCGCTGAGGGTGTCGACGACCGTCATGTCCGGCACCTGTCAATCGGCGCGGAATATTGACCCCTTATCGGCGTCCAATATTGACCCCTCCTACAGACGATCAGCGCTTGGCCTGCCCGGCGCTGGCCGGGG